>CAYMCM010000004.1:0-73193 GCA_964388945.1 uncultured Roseburia sp. | reverse complement strand
AACTAAATTCTACCAAGTGATGGAAAGGTGGAATTTAAAATTTCATTTTTGTAAATGCAAGAGAAAATTTTACCACGTTGCATTTGGGCGAAAAATCAGATATACTAAATTAAAAAATAAAAACATAGACAGAAGGTACAGGGAGGAGTTATATGGTCATTATTACATGGATTGTACTGTTAATTGTATTTCTGGTTATTGAATTTATTACGGTTGGTCTTGCGACGATCTGGTTTGCAGGAGGTGCTTTGGCCGCATTGATTTTAGCGGCGCTTGGAGCAGGGATCGCATGGCAGATTGCAGCGTTTTTTATCGTGTCACTGCTTCTTTTGATTTTTACTCGTCCGTTTATCGTAAAATACGTTAAGCCGAACCGTGTCAGGACAAATTACGAGAGTGCGATCGGAAAACAGGTACTGATCAAGGAAAAGGTAGATAATCTTGCGGGAACTGGAACAGCGGATCTCGATGGGCAGGAATGGACAGCGCGTATGGAAGACGATGCGCAGACGCTCGAAGCAGGCATGCGGGGCGAAGTTGTAGATATTTCCGGCGTGAAACTGATCCTGCGTGGGATTGCATGTGAGGGCGGAACGGCAGAACAAAAATAAGATACATAGCAAAGAAGTATGGGACAGCTTAGCGGCTGTCCCTTTTGTAATGGAAAAAGGAAAATATTTACAAAAAATTAAGGATTACAAACCGTTTATTTTTGGAAGAATGTGCTATAATCATAGCAATCGAGACATAAGGAAAGGGGAAATAACATGAAACTGGGAATCACAATGGAAGGCGGAGCAAACCGGGCGATTTTTTCCTGTGGGGTGACAGACGCACTGTTGGAAGAAAATATCATGCCGGATTATTTTATCGGGGTTTCGGCGGGAATGGCGTATGGAACATCCTATTTATCAAAGCAGAAAGGCAGAAATCTGAAAATTGCCAAAGAATATGTCAAGGACAAGCGCTATATGGGAATGTCGCATCTGATCAATCGAAGTGAACGTAATTTTTTTAATGTGGATTTTGTTTTTGGTGAGATACCGGAAAAATTGGTGCCGTTTGATTATGATGCGTTTGCCGCATTTCCGGGAGAAGTGATTGCGGTTGCGACCAATATTCATACCGGAAAAGCGGAATATCTGCCGGTGCCGCGGGATGACCGTAAGTTTACGACAGTCGTGGCAAGCTGTGCGCTTCCGCTTCTGTTTCAGCCGGTGAAGGTCGGACATCATTATTATGTGGACGGCGGTGTGACAGATTCCATTCCATTTAAAAAGGCGTTTGAGGCAGGCTGTGACAAAAACATCGTAGTGCTGACACAGCAGAGGGATTACCGCAAGAAAACAGATCATTCCACGAAGCTTTTCAGCAAGATGTACCGTAGATATCCGAAAGTCGCAGAGGCAATGATTGCGCGTGCGGAAAAGTACAATGCGTGCCTGGAAGAACTGCGGGAACTGGAAAAGGAAGGAAAGGTTTTTGTGATAGCGCCGGAAGATACTTATGGTGTCGGCAGGGCAGAGCGGGATGTGGAGAAACTGGAGCGTCTTTACGATCAGGGATATCATGAGACCAGATGTCTGATTCCCAGACTGAAAGAGTACCTTGAATCTTAGTGAGATACCATTTCTGGCAGCGGAGACAAAGAGATGAAAAAACGCACAAAAGAAAAAGCAACTGTATATAATGAAGCAAAGATATATCAGATCGCGCTGTTTTCGCTGAACAATGCGGCAACAAACCTGTATCTTGCTTTGATGGGCTACGCATCTTATTATGCCAATTCCATAGCAGGGTTCAGTGTGGTCGTGATCTCATTTCTTCTGACAGCATTAAATGTGTTTGACGGTGTGACAGATCCTATCGCCGGTTTTCTTTTGGACCGTGCAAAGGGGAAACATGGAAAGTTCCGCCCCTACATGCTGTGGGGTAATGTGATCATGGCAGGAAGTTCACTTTTGCTGTTCGGAACGCTGGAGTATGCGCCAAAGCCGCTGCGCATACCGTATTTTATCCTGGTCTATGCATTGTTTGTGATCGGATATACGCTTCAGACGGTAGTCGGGAAATCAGCACAGGCAGTCATCACGAATAATCCGGCAAAGCGGCCGCTTTCGACCTGTTTTGATTCAATCTTTATCATGGCAGCGTATGGCGGAAGCATACTTCTGGCGGCAAATTATCTTGTCCCGAAATACGGCGGATATACCAATGTAAAGCTGTATCATGAATATGTGCTGTGGGTGATCGTGTTATCGGCACTGTGTACTTTAGGTGCGATCATCGGAATCTGGAAAAAAGACTGCGCAGAGAATTACCGCAGACATGAAAAACAAAAGATAAAAGTAAGGGATTATTTTGAGATCATAAGGAACAACAAACCGATCGATATGCTGATCCTGGCGGCATGTTCCAACAAATTTGCGGCAACGGTCTATGGGCACACTACAGTCGGCGTTATGCTCTATGGGATTTTGATGGATAATTACGGCATTGCAGGGCTGATCGGCGTGGTCACGGCAATACCTACGCTTTTGGTTGTAGCGGCAGGAATCAAGGTGGCGCAGCGGATGGGACAAAAAAAGGCATTGGTATTATTTACCTATTTTGGAATATTATTTCAAATCATTATGATCGTTGTACTTTTACAGGATAATATCAATACGGTAACTTTTAGTTTACATAAAATAAATCTGATCAGCGCAGCGTTTTTTGTAGTCTATGTACTGCTTAATGGATGCAAGTCTATCACGAATAACATGGTGGTACCGATGATCGCAGACTGTTCCGATTATGAGCAGTATCGGAGTGGAAAATTTGTGCCGGGGCTGATGGGAGCGCTCTTTTCTTTTGTGGATAAAGTATTCGCGGCACTGGGAACAGCGTTTGTGGGGCTGGTGATGCTGGCGATCGGCTACAACAGCCGCTTCCCGCAGATCGGTGACGAACTGACACCGGTCTTAAAATGGACAACGATCTTTTTATTTTGTATCGTTCCGATCATCGGATGGGTAGTTTCCCTGCTGTCCATGCATTTTTACAGTCTGGATTTGAAGACCATGAAAGAGATCGCAAAAAAACTTGGAGACACGGAAGGAGAAAAAAGAAATGAAAATAGTATTTCTGGATGCAGCAACAATAGGAGCGGACATTGATCTGTCCGGTTTTGACACCATTGGAGAAGTGACAAAATACGATTATTCCACGCCCGAGGAGGCAACAGAGCGGATTGATGGCGCAGATGTTATTGTGATCAACAAAATTCCGATCAATGAAAATACGATGAAACATGCGGATAACTTGAAGCTGATCTGCGTGACGGCGACCGGAACCGACAATCTGGATAAGGAATATTTAAAAATGCGCGGGATCGAGTGGCGCAATGTGGCAGGATATTCGACAGAGAGTGTGGCGCAGCATACGTTTGCCTTGCTGTTTTATCTGTACGAAAAATTGCGCTACTATGATGATTATGTAAAATCAGAGACATACATAGGAGATCGTTCATTTTCTCATTTTAGCAATGTGTTCCATGAGATCAGCGGAAAAACCTGGGGAATCATCGGACTTGGTGCGATTGGAAGGCGAGTGGCAGATCTTGCAAAAGCATTCGGCTGTCATGTGATTTATTATTCGACTTCCGGAAAAAACGCACAGGCGGATTATGAGAGGACAGATCTGGATACACTGTTAAAAGAATCAGACATTGTTTCGGTACATGCGCCGCTTAACGATGATACGCGCGGGCTGATGAATGCCGAGGCGTTCCGCAAGATGAAAGAATCGGCAGTTTTAATCAATGTGGGAAGAGGCCCGATCGTTGTGGAAAAAGATCTTGCGGAAGCGTTAAAGTGTGGAGAGATCGCGGCTGCGGGTCTTGATGTGTTAAGTGCCGAGCCGATGCGGGCGGACAATCCGCTGCGTGAGATCAAGGACAGTAACAGGCTGCTCATTACACCGCACGTTGCATGGGCGAGTGTGGAAGCGAGAACCAGACTTATGGAGATCGTTTTGCAGCAGATCATGGAATTTTTTGCGCTGGAAAAATAAGTTTAAGTCGGAATACGGCAGTCCAGACCGCTGTGATAGGACTTGTTTCCGAGATCGGAAAGAAGTCTGCCTTCTAAAGCGGGAAGGGCTGCCTTGTTTTTGCAGGAAAAGATTTCATCCAGGCGGTCTAAGTATCCGGCGTAGCGTCGGGAAACCGAATGAAAGAGCGTCGGGAAAGAGGCAGTGGAGACCTCGTTGTCATTCCACGGATTTTTCCAGGGGGAGTGTGTCAGATTTAAAGGATCTGGTGAGAACGAAAGGAAGTCACTGGGGATCAGCGGGGAAATAAACGGATAGCCAGGTATGAGACGTTCCACTTTCCGGACAAGAGCTTTCTTTTGTCCGGTGCTGTCGTGTAAAAGCCCGGTGGCAAGCGGCATGGAAAAAGTTGCCCGCATGGTTGTTGTAAAAGAAACGCAAAGATTCGGATATACATTGGAATAGCAATAGTGTAAGATTTTTGCGATCACATAGTGCTCAGTGGCGCTTAAATTTATCGTGCGCTCCTGATAAAATTCAGACGGCTGCATTTTTTTATAATGCCGCAGGAATGCGGTATCAATATCGGCTTCAAGATAGATATGCGTACCCAAAGAAGCCGGACTGCCCGAATAGTCTTTGGATCTGTAATATACATAGGGATGGCAGGTGGTGTCGAGAAGATAATGCCCGATAAAACCGGCAATATAACTTTCTGCGATCTGGCGTTTTTTGCCTTTCGGGAACAGGAAACGGCTCCGAAGCAGGAAGAACAGAAATTTCCCGGTGTCGGTCGTATGTGCGGCAGAACCGATGTTAGTTTCGTAAATGACATAAGAAGGGAGGTCATAAAAGAAAATGTCCGATCCCTGAAGTCCGAGACTGAATGCGGTATGGTTTTGTTTTAGCTCCTGTTTAAGCGGAGAAGTGTTCAGTCTGCGCACAGTCTGGACACCGAATAAATAGTGTGTGGTAAAGCCCGGCATAAAGATGCTCCTTTCATATAAAAGTAGAGTAAAAGTATTAAAATCAGTATACCATATTACTATGTCCGTTAGCGGAACGTTTTATTGACAAAAACTGGATTTTGGGTATAATTCCATGTAGCGGTGTTGTATATAATAAAAAATGCGGCTACAAAGCCAGGCTTTTGTATATAAAAATCAACAAAATGGTAAAAATGTATATTGCAGGAATACATAAAAAAAGGATTGCATATGTTCATGTGAATTATATTTACCTATACTGACACCTGGATTTATTCAAAAGTTAAAGGAAAAGCATGGAGGTTTGTGAAATGGCAAAATTAACACAGGCAGTGGAAAGAAAAGCATTTAGTGCGGCAATCGACGTGGCATTAAAGCATATTAATAAAGACCGTGAAAAAGGACTGCTTCAGATCGTAGATCTGGCACAGAAATTTATGGGAGACAATTTTCAGGAAGCGGCATATGACGGGGCAAGAAAGATGATAAAAGACCCGGATCAGAAATGGATGAGATATGTAAACCGTCTTTTAGACGAGACAGATCCGCATGTCGCAAAAATGACAGCACTCAATCTGGGTTATCAGGCAGCATTCTGTGGAACCAAGACGATCCGTAAGATGAGAGAAGTGCATGACTGCAATATCCCGTGGCTGATCTTAATGGATCCGACCAGTGCATGTAATCTGCATTGTACCGGATGCTGGGCAGCAGAATATGGAAATAAGCTGAATCTGACATTTGATGAATTGGACAGCATTGTCACACAGGGAAAAGAGCTCGGCGTTTATTTCTATATGTTTACAGGCGGAGAACCGTTAGTACGCAAAGCAGACCTGATCAAATTGTGTGAAAAGCATAATGAATGTGCATTCCACAGCTATACCAACGGTACGCTGGTTGACCAGAAATTCTGTGATGATATGAAGCGTGTCGGCAACCTGTCTCTTTCCATCAGTCTGGAAGGATTTGAAGATACCAACGATTTTAGAAGAGGAAACGGTGTATTCGACAAGGTTATCGCAGCAATGGATCTGCTGCATGAAAATGGACTGATCTTCGGTAACTCCGTATGCTACACATCCAAGAACATGGATGCGGTAACAAGTGATGAGTTCTTTGATCTTCTGATCGAGCATGGAAGCCGTTTTGCATGGTATTTCCATCTGATGCCGGTAGGTATGAAAGCATCTCCGGAACTGATGCCGACCAAAGAGCAGAGAGAATATATCTACCACAGAATCCGTGAAGTACGTGGTTTTGAAGGCGGTAAGGAAATCTTCGTTATGGATTTCCAGAACGATGGTGAGTATGTTGGAGGATGTATTGCCGGAGGAAGAAACTACTGCCACATCAATCCGAAGGGTGATGTGGAACCATGTGTATTTATCCATTATTCCGGAGCAAATATCCGCGAAAAGAGTCTGTTAGAATGTTTAAAACAGCCGCTTTTCATGGCATACAGAGACGGTCAGCCGTTTAATAAGAATATGCTGCGTCCATGTCCGATGCTTGAAAATCCGGAGATCTTACAGAAGATGGTAAATGAAAGCGGAGCACATTCTACCGATGTAGAAGAAGTAGAACCAGTAGAACATTTATGCGGAAAATGTCTGGAATACGCAAAAGAGTGGCAGGGAACTGCTGATAAATTGTGGGCGGCACATCCGCATGAACAAAAAGGATATACGAATTACAAGAAAAAATAAGGAGTGGTCTTTCATCCGCGGGAAAAAGAAACAGATCATAAAATTAGTTTTTGTTGCCGCGATCGTAGCGGCAATCGTGTATACCTTCCGCGACTCGGCAAAGCCGATTGCAGAAGAACTCGTGCAGACTTCATGGCAGGTGGTGCTTGCGATCTGCGTGGCGTCTGTGCTCTATGAGCTGGTGGAAGGCTGGATCACATATGCATTTGCAAGGCATTATAATCCGGCTTTTCGTTATCGGGACGGCGTGGAGAGTGCGTTTTACTGCAGCTTTTACCGGGTGGCAACACTTGGCAGCGGTGCGGGGATCGCAGCGATCTACTATTTTCATGAAAAGCAGATTGATTATTCGAAATCTACAGGAATGTATATGATCGAGTATGTGGTTCATAAAGTGAGCATAGCGATCCTGTCGGTACTGCTTTTGATCTTTAATTTCAAATTTATTGAACAAAATTATAGGTCCTATCTGTGGATGCTCATACTGGGCTATGGAGTCACGGTTGTGGTTGCGTGTTTCCTGCTTTTGTTCTGCTGTTCAAAGCATTTTCACCGGCTGATTTTGTGGCTCCTGGGGAAACTCAATGAGAAGCTGAACGGAAAGCTGGACAGACAGAGCACACAGGTCAGGGAATACTGTGGGATTCTGGAAGAAGCGACCAAAGATCTGCTGCATGACCGCAAGCTGATCGTTACGGCAGTTTTAAAGAACCTGTTAAAATTTTCCTGCTGGTATGCAATTCCATATCTGGTACTGCGTACGGAGTGTGACATCACACTGTCTCAGGGAATGGCAGTCATGTCGCTGACTGCGATGCTTGCGGCGGTGATCCCGGCACCGGCGGGGATCGGTTCTACCGAATTTGTATTCACACTGCTTTTTTCAGTGCTGATCGGGACAGGACTTGCGGGTTCTACATCACTTTTGTACCGTTTTGCTACATTTGTGTTTCCGTTTCTGATCGGTGCAGTCGCGGCACTGAACCATCAGAGAAAGAAGCGCAAGCAGGAACAGCAAAAATCTTATTGATAAAAAATCGGGGAAGCACATCTGTCAAAGGGCAGTTGTGCTTTTTTGTAATGGCGACGAGGAAAATGGGCATCCTCTTGTAAAAATGAGGGATTTGCGGTATAGTAGCGTAGGGAAAATGACAATATATTGTGATAGACTTTAGAAACAGGAACAGGAATATATTATGAAATTTGGATTTACCTTTCAGAAAAGAAGCTGCATTACGACCGGAATTGCGTTTGCCGTAATGCTGGCGTTCTGTCTTTATTCCGGAAAAACGCCGCTTATGGCGGTTTTGTTCGGAGCAATCTATTTTTTGCTGAAGAGTATTTCGGTGGAACTTACGCCGAAACTAAACTACGTCTGGCTGACGCTTGAGGTTGCCCTAAGCAGTGTGTTTACGGAGGTGCTGATCCAGCATATGCTGCTGCTGCCGGAGGATCGCACGCGGATCACAAGCCAGAAATGGATCCTGAATGTCCTATGCTGTGCGGTGGTTTACGCCGGATTGATCTTTGTTACGGCGCGTCCTAAGATCGCCTGCATGACGGCGCATATTTTTCTGATGTCACTCGGCGGGATCAACTATTTTGTGTGGCAGTTCCGCCAGAACGAGTTTACCTTCGGGGATTTGAAAGCGATCTCGACCGGGCTTAGTGTGGCATCGGAGTATAAGTTTTCTATGGATACGAGAGCCGCAATGGCGGTGATATTGTCGATTGTATATGTGGCGGCGGTCCGCAGGATCAATCTTTCGTTTAAGCGGATCTATGTACTGCGCGCATTCAGCCTTTGTGTGGCGGTGGTACTGGTGACACACATTGCGATCAAGTCGGAATCTATTGTAACGGAGACCTGGGAGCAGAAAGGAACTTACCGCAACGGTTATATCTTAAACTTTGTGCTTGGCATCCGTGATTCGTTTGTGGAAAAACCGGCGGAGTATTCGCTGGATAAGATAAGACAACTGGAAAATGAGTATGGAACTACGGCGGCGGATGCCGATGCTGCGGACATGGATGAGGATGCACCGGTCATTATCGCAATCATGAACGAGTCCTTCGCCGATCTTGGTGTGATTGGGGATCTGCGCACGAATCAGGAGGTCACTCCGTTTCTGGATTCCATGAATACAAATATTACGAAAGGTTATGCGCTTTCGTCGGTGTTCGGGGCAAAGACGCCGAACTCTGAGTGGGAATTTTTAACCGGAAATACGATGGCGTATCTGCCGAGCGGCTCTGTGGCGTATCAGCAGTATGTGTCGGGAAATACCTATTCACTGGTCAGCACGCTGGAGAGTTATGGTTATAATTGTGTTGCCATGCATCCGTATTACGAGACCGGATGGAGCAGAAACAAGGTTTATCCGCTGCTTGGATTTACGCAGAGCTATTTTATGGATGATTTTGACCAGAACAATGTTGTGCGTGAGTATATTACTGATGAGGAACTTTACAATAAGATCATTGCCCAGTATGAGGCAAAGGATCCGGATGAAAAGCTGTTTATCATGAGTATCACGATGCAGAATCATGGCGGTTATACGGATGAGTACGCGAACTTTGCGGAAAATGTCCGTATGACGAATGGCTATTATTCCGATGTGAATCAGTATCTTTCTCTGGTAAATACGAGCGATCAGGCATTAGAGAAGCTGATCGGCTACTTTTCCAATGTGGATCAGAAAGTGGAGATTGTATTCTTCGGAGATCATCAGCCGAGCCTAAACAGTAATTTTTATCGGCAGATGAACGGAAAAGGACTTTCCGGACTTACGATCGATGAACTGGAAGAACTGTTTACTGTGCCGTTTTTTATCTGGACAAACTACGATTCGGAAACACAGACGGATATGCATACCTCGCTCAATTTCCTCTCGACGTTGGTGTTGGATAAGGCAGGACTTCCGTTGACTCCGTATCATAAGTTTTTGGAAGATTTACAAAAGAAAGTTCCGGCAATGAATTCGCGCGGTTTTTATTCCGCACAGGACGGGAAATATAAGCACTACGCGGATGCAGCCGGAGAAGAAGCAGAAATGTTAAACGAGTATCAGATTTTGCAGTACAACGATATGTTTGATAAGAAAAACCGCAGTGATGTGTTCTTTTCTTATCAGGGAGCAAATAAAAAGGAATAGAAAAAAAGACAAAGTCCCGCGGCTTACAGATCCCGCGGGGCTTTTTTGAAATATTTTTTATAGGCTCTGGAAAAAGAAGAATAATTCTTAAATCCACTGGCAAAGCATGCCTCTGTGATCGGAGAGCCGCTTTTGATAAGATCTCTCGCACGAAGCAGCCGTCTCGTGGTCAGGTAATTTCCGATCGTATAGCCGGTTTCTTCTTTAAAACTGTGCATCAGATAGTATTTACTGATAAAAAACTGTTCGGAAAGCCGGTCGATCGAAATATCCTCGGTGAGATGAGTGTTCAAAAAATCGAGCAGTGCAAGGATCTTTGGGTTGGAGGCACTGGTATTTACATAATCGATGTGGTGGTGGAGCGTGGCGCGGTTTAGCTGGATCATAAACTCTAAAAAAAGGATATTCTGATACAGTTCACTGGCATAATCCACATCCGAAAACGATTTTTCCAGCTCGCAGGTCACTTCATAGAGCTTGCTGCGGTGAAAAGAGTCCATGCGCAGCACGTTGGATTTTTCTTCCTGTGCTTTCTGGAAGCAGTAGTTTAAATCGTAGTTTTCGTTTTGGTAGGAACGGATGAAATCCGGAGATACATAGACAATGATCCGTTCATAGACCGCATCACTGTTGATCACAGGGCGGTGTACTTCGCCTGCTTTCACAAATACCACATCATAAGGCTGCAGATCGTAGGAATGCCCTTCGATACAATAGCTTACATCTCCCCGGATAAAGATCAGGATCTTATTGAAATCATGGTAGTGAAAGGAAAAGTTCTTTTTTTGACGGTCGATGATGTGGAACATCTTAAAATTGGCAGTCAGATAGCCGGTTTTTTCGTAATGATCCATAAAGCCTCCTTAGATGTCTGCCAGTACCTTTTGTGGTCAGGTGCGGCTGCATTTTTTATTGCTTATGTTTAGTATAAAGCATTATCTGCAATGTATAAAGCATTATTTTGGTATTCTTTCAAAAAAATGTCTTATATAATAGAAACAGATTAAAAATGGAGTAACTATGCAGTTGAAAAGATAAAACCTTACGGAAAGGCGGTTTTTACCATGAAAAATTTTAGCAATTATACCGATTTTGATACAAAAGAAAATCTTGCGTTTGATTCCAAAGTAGTGCATGGCGCACTTGGAACAGAGCCGCTCACAGGCGCAGTCAGCATGCCGATCTTCCAGGCGGCGACTTTCCGTCATCCGGAGTTCGGACAGTCGACCGGTTTTGCATACAGCAGACTGGAGAATCCGACCAGACAGGAACTCGAACGTACAATGGCGATTTTGGAAGGCGGTATCAAAGGCTTTGCGTTTTCCAGCGGACAGGCTGCCAATATGGCGGTATTTTCTCTGCTCTCACCGGGAGATCACATCGTTCTTTCAGATGATATTTACGGCGGAACCTTCCGTATTGTCGGTGATGTTTTCGGGAAGTATGGTGTGGAGCACACATATGTAGATATGTCCGATCTGGATGCGGTTCGGGCTGCAATCCGGGAAAATACCAAAATGTTCTTTATTGAGACACCGACCAATCCGATGATGAAAGTGGCGGATATTCATGCCGTGTCCGAGATCGCAAAAGAAATCGGCGCCCTTACGGTCGTGGATAATACCTTCCTCACACCGTATTTCCAGAAGCCGCTTACACTCGGTGCAGATATCGTTACGCACAGCTCTACCAAATATCTGGGCGGACACAATGATACAATTTCAGGTATCGTGGTAGTAAAAGAAGATGAAAAAATCGCAGAAAAGATCAGCACCCATATCAAATCCCACGGAAGCCAGCTTGCACCGATGGATTCCTGGCTTGTACTGCGCGGCATCAAGACACTTGCAGTCCGTATGGACAAGCACAACGCCAATGCGAAAAAAGTCGCACACTGGCTGCGTGGGCAGGAAAAGGTAAAAAAAGTGTATTACGTTGGATTTGAAGATCACAAGGATTATGATGTGACCGTAAAGCAGACGACCGGATTTGGAGGCATGATCTCCTTTACCGTGGACAGTGAAGAAACGGTCATGAAAATATTAAAAAATGTGGATATGATCATGTTTGCGGAGAGTCTGGGCGGAACCGAGACACTGATCACATATCCGACAACCCAGACACACGAGGATACACCGGAAGATGTCAAGGAAAAACTCGGCATTACGCGCAGTTTCCTTCGTATGTCAGTTGGGATCGAGAATCCGGATGACATTATTGCCGATCTGGATCGTGCGATGAACGGTTAAAAAATAAAAAGAAATTTTACACACACGGGCGGATGGCAAAAAGCTGCTGCCCGTGTTCCGTTTTATCTGAGTTTTGCAACGAAAATAACACTGGGATGAAAGAAAAAAGACAGGAAAAGAAGAGGAGAAAAAAATGAAATTCACAAAAATGCAGGCTTTTGGCAATGATTATGTATATATTGACGCAATTCACCAGAAACTGACCAATCTGCCGGAATTGGCGCGCTTTGTAAGTGACCGGCATTTCGCGGTTGGCTCGGATGGAATGGTGCTGATCTGCCCTTCGGATAAAGGGGATTTCCGTATGCGGATGTTCAACCCGGACGGAAGCGAAGGCGAGATGTGCGGCAATGCGCTCCGCAGTGTCGGAAAATATGTCTATGACCACAGGCTGACAGATAAAAAGGATCTTGTTATTGAGACACTAGGTGGAATGCAGCATTTAAATCTGTCCGTGACAGACGGACTGGTTTCTAATATACGTGCGGACATCGGAGAGCCGCGTCTGGATACAAAGGTGATCCCGGTAAATACCGATCTGCCGCAGTTTGTAGAACAGCCGGTACAGGTATTTGACCGCACCTTTCATATTACAGCGGTGTCCTGGGGAAACCCGCACTGTGCCATGTTTGTGGACAGCGTTGCCGATCTGGATGTAGAAAAATATGGAAAAGAGATTGAGCATATGACGAGTCTGTTCCCGAATAAGACAAACGTGACATTTGTAGAATTTGTAAAACGGGATTATTTAAAACAGCGTGAATGGGAACGCGGAACCGGCGAGACGATCGGCTGCGGAACCGGCTGCTGTACGGCGGTGGTGACAGGGGTTCTGACCGGACGCTGTGACAGAGAGGTTACTGTGGAGCAGGTGGGCGGACCACTGCACATCGAATGGGATGAAAAGACGAATCATATGTTCATGACAGGACCGTCACATACGGTTTTTGAGTCCGAGATCGATGCATCTCATATTTTGAATAAATAAAAAAATGCAGGAAGCATTTTGGTGAAGTAAAAGATAGATGGAGGATAAAAATGAAGTTAAGAGAACTTTGTGAAAAAATAGATTATACCTGTTTACAGGGCAGTGTGGATGTAAAAATCGCAGATATTATATATGATTCCAGAAAGTTAGAGCAGGGAACGGCGTTTGTCTGTATGATCGGAGCAAAGACAGACGGACACAATTATATTCCGGATGCGGTGGCAAAGAAAGCGGCAGCGATCATTGTGGAAAAAGAGGTGGATCTCTCGGAGATTCCTGCGGATATAACGGTGCTTTCCGTAAAATCTGCCAGAAATGCACTTGCGTATATGTCGGCGGCATATTTCGGTTATCCGGCAAGAGAGATGACAACGATCGGTCTGACCGGAACAAAGGGTAAGACCACAACAACTTATATGATAAAAAGCGTGCTTGAGCATGCCGGAAATAAAGTAGGACTGATCGGTACGATCGGTTCACTTGCCGGAGATAAAATGCTGCCGTCTAAGAACACGACACCGGAATCCTATGAGCTGCACCGCCTGTTCCGAGAGATGGTAAAAGAGGGATGCAGTCATGTAGTTATGGAGGTATCTTCCCAGGGCTTAAAGCTGGATCGTACAGCGGGAATCAAATTTGACTATGGTGTTTTTACCAATCTATCTCCGGATCATATCGGACCGGCGGAGCATGCTTCTTTTGAAGAATATATGGAGTGCAAGAGTCTTTTGTTCCGCCAGTGCAGATACGGCATCATAAATGCAGATGATGCGCATGCAGAGGATATTTTAAAGGGACATACCTGTGAAGTGAAGACATTGTCCTGCGAGAAAGAAGCGGATCTTTGGGCAGAGAATATTGAGTTTTTACAGGAAAATGGAAAACTGGGCATGCATTTTCACACAAAAGGCTGTATGGACTGTGAGGCGCGCGTGCATATTCCGGGAAGATTCTCGGTATACAATGCGCTTGTAACAATGCTCGTGTGCCATCTGGCGGGAGTGCCGGATGATGCGATTCTTGCGGCACTTAGCGGAGTGCAGGTCAAGGGAAGGGTAGAGATGGTTCCGGTATCGGACAAATTTACGCTGATCATTGATTATGCGCACAATGAAGTCAGCACCAGAAGCGTGCTCACCACATTGCTTGAGTATCATCCAAAGCGGCTGATCTGTGTTTACGGCGGCGGCGGAAACCGTTCCAAACTGCGCCGCTATGATATGGGCGAGGTTACGGGAGAGATGGCAGATCTGTGCGTGCTCACCTGTGACAATCCGAGAGATGAGGCGATTTCTGATATAAATAACGACATCAAGATCGGACTTGCAAAGAGTAATGGAAAATACATTGAGATAGACGACCGAAAAGAAGCGATCCGTTACTGTATCGAGCATGCAAAAGAGGGTGATATGATCGTATTACTTGGTAAGGGGCATGAGAATTATCAGGAGATCAAAGGTGTGAAGTATCATTTTGATGAGCGTGAGGCGGTTGCGGAAATCATGGAAGAACTGCGAAAATCAAAAAAAAACTAATGTAATTGGGATTTTGGCCGATAAATACTTTAGAAAGTTCATTGGGAACTTAGTAATTCAAGGAAGAAAGGAGATGCCGTTATGCGTATAGAATCCATCAGTCAGGTAGCATCTTTATATAAAACAGCAAAAACATCTGCAAAGTACAATGTGAATGCTGCGTCTTATGGTCGGGATTATCTTAGCATCTCGCAGACAGGGCAGGACTACCAGATCGCAAAACAGGCAGTCGCAGAAGCTTCAGATATCAGGGAAGATAAGGTTTCTCAGTTGAAAAACAAAATTTCATCAAACAGCTATTCCGTTGATACAGGAGATTTTGCAGAAAAACTTTTAGCACAGTACAATGCAATGAACAATTAAGTAAGGAATGAGGATAAGACAGTGGCCAGTTTAATGGATGACCTTTTGGATGTAATCGAACAGGAAGATAATCATTACCGCGAGTTGATCACATTATCGACAGAGAAAAAAGAAGCGATCATCAAGGCGGATATCCGCAGATTAGAGGATATTACAGATAAAGAACAGGATGTCACGAGTATCTTGAAGAATCTTGAGACTAAAAGGTCGGGAGTTCTTATGGATATGGCGGATGTGCTCGGACAGGATGCGGAAACGCTTACCGTGCGAAAAATGATAGACCTTTTGGAGAAACAGCCGGAAGAACAAAAGAAGTTGTCCGATCTGTGCGGCCGTCTGCGTCATACATTGGATGAAATGTCTGCGGTGAACGAGCAGAACAAGGTTCTGCTTGCACAGGCACTTGAGATGGTGGACTTTGACCTGACCCTGTTTAAAAGTCTGCGTCAGGCTCCCGAGACAGCAAATTATGACAAAAATGCCTATAATACAGGAGAATTGCTTGGAAGCAGCGGATTTGATGCGAAACAATAAAAAGGGAAGAAGGGAGAATAAACCGTGGCAAATTCATTCGGAAGTTTATATATAGGTAGTTCTTCATTAAAGAACCACCAGAATGCAATCAATACAACAGCAAACAATCTGACCAATGTGAGTACGACCGGGTATGTGCGCCAGCAGGTGCTGTTTACCGATGAGACTTACATCAAGTTCGGGTATGCGGCGGTCAGCCCGAAGCAGTATGGACTGGGCGTGTCGATCGGAGACGTAGTACATACCAGAGATATGTTTTATGACAAGTTATATCGTTCCACTGCGGCGAGACAGGCTTTTTACGAAACATCATACGAAGCGACTTATGAGGTACAGACGTATATGCAGGAGATGGAGGGAAAACAGTTCCAGACAGCATTAAAGGATTTTTGGAATGCGTTTAATGACTTTGGAACTAATCCGGGTGATTCGACTGCACAGAGCATGGTAATTCAGAAAGCGAGCCTGTTTTTGAGCCGTTCGAAAGCTGTTTATTCGGGGCTTAAATCCTATCAGAAAAATATCAACACACAGATTTCAGAAAAAATAGATAAAGTAAACAGTCTGGCACAGAATATTTTTGATCTGAACTATGAGATCCAGAAGATCGAAGCAGGCGGCATTGAGACCGCAATGGATTTACGGGATGCCAGAGATCAGGCACTGGATGAACTTTCAGCACTTGGAAAGATCGAATACGAAGAAAGTCCGGACGGAATCGTAAGCGTTCGTTTTGAAAATCACGAGCTTTTAGATGAGCTTCGCGTGTATAATATGGCAAAGCAGACAGATAAGGTTACCGATTTCATCACACCGTACTGGCCGAATACATCAGATATGACATCAGGAACGCTGGATTATGTCTATGACCTGACGGAGGAGATATCTTCGGATATGAACACAGACATGGGTTCTATCAAGGCACAGCTTCTTGCGCGGGGAGATATCATACCTACCTATTATAACCTGTTCCATAATGCGGACGGAAGTACAATGACGAGTGAGCAGTATCAGGACGGCATTGGAAAATCTACCATGATGAATTCTATGGCGGAATTTGACCAGCTTATCCACAGCATGATGACACAGATCAACGACCTGTTCTGCCCGAACACCGAACTTAGCGCAGATGGCACCTGCAAAGATGGAGACGGCAATGTGCTTTATCATACGATCGAAACAACGGTAAACGGAGAAACAGTTCGTGTGCTGGCGGATGAAAACGGCAATGCCTACTACGATGCAGATGGGAATATGATCGTGGCAACGGATGCAAAATTCCTGGATGTAAATACGACACCGCGCGGAGCGAGCGGAGAGCTTCCGCCTCAGGAATTGTTTAAACGTAATGGATGTGACCGCTATACAGAGATCACGCTCTGCGATGCGGCAGGAAACGCGCTTACGGATGCAAACGGAAATGAGATCAAGGTATGGAAATACAATGAGGAGGATTTAAAGGATTACTCCAAAATGTATACGACAAACGGTGTGTCCATCAACGAGAATCTGTTAAAGGTTGGAACCGAGATTCCACATATGAAGGCGAATATGAAGGATGTCGATTATGATCTCGGAAACAATATCCTGACAGCATGGGTAACAGAGTCGATGATACTCAGTCCGTATGACACCGAACCTTGTACGTTTGAGAAGTTCTATGTGAAGATGATCGATGAACTGGGGATAAACGGAAGCATCTACGCAGAGGCGACAGATACACTTTCCGGTTCGCTGTTGTCAACAGACAATAAGAGACAGGAAGTGATCGGTGTTTCCACGGATGAAGAACTTACAAATATGATCAAATATCAGAACGGTTATAATGCTGCGAGCCGTTATATCAATGTGATCGCGGAGATGATCGATACACTGTTAAATAGTATGCGGTAGGAGGAAAGAAAAATATGCCATCAACTTTTTTTGGACTTACGATTGCGGGATCTGGTCTCAGCTCTTTCCAGGCTGCGATCAATACGACAGCAAATAATATTTCGAATGTTCAGACAAACGGATATACCAAGCAGGTTGCAAACCGCGTGGCATCAGAGGCGCTGCGTGTGCATCAGAAATACGGAACGACCGGTTCCGGTGTTACAACAACATCAATTACGCAGGTACGTGACTTTTATTATGATGTAAAATACTGGGAAAATAGTGCAAGTGTCGGTTATTATGATAAAAAACTCTACTATATGCAGCAGATTGAGACATATTATATCGATGATGAAAAGACCTATCAGAAAGGTTTTTCATCCATTCTGGACACAATGTTCAATGGACTTGACAGCTTAAAGGGAAATGCAGGAGATGTCAATAAGCGAAAAGAGTTTATTGGTTCCTGTCAGAATCTGGCAAGTTACTTTACCGGACTTTCCGATGAACTTCAGAGTCTTCAGTCAAGCTGTAATGACGAGATCAAGACGATCGTGTCAAAAGTAAATGCGACAGCTTCAAAGATCGCGACTTTAAATAAACAGATCAATCAGTTGGAATTAAACGGCGGCTATGCGAACGAACTGCGCGACCAGCGTGCGGTTCTGGTAGATGAACTTTCCCAGATCGTTCCGGTAACGGTAAATGAAGCTCCAATCAAAGATACCCATTATCCGGATCGCGAGACGGGTGCCAACTGGTATACAGTATCGATCAACGGTCAGAGCATCGTGGATGGATATGATTACCGCACACTGGAATGCCGGCCGAGAGAGTATAAGGTAAATCAGACGGATATTGAAGGACTTTACGATCTGTACTGGTCAGATACCGGAAATTCCTTTAATACATCGAATGCCAGCATGAATGGAGAACTTCGTGCACTTTTTGAGATGCGTGACGGCAATAATGAGGAGAATTTTTCCGGAACCATGACAAAGGTGAACGGAAATAAGGTGACATTTGACAAGACACTTTCCATTACGGATATCGAAGGCATGAATATGGATGCCGAGGGCATTATCACCATTGGAAACAAGAACTTCCATTATAATGGCTTTTCTTATGAGACGACAGTGGATGCGGATGGAAATGAAACGATAACATCTTTTACCTTTAATCTGGAAGATGTTGATGCAGCAGTCAATCTTGATGAGTATGTCGGAAAGAAAGGTGAGATCGGAACCAGCATCGATTCACTTGGTATTCCGTATTATATGAATCAGATGACAGCGTTTGTACGTTCCTTTGCTTCCAAATTAAACCGTCTTGAACTGACTGGTGTGGATTTGAACGGAGATGATATGTGTACCTTCTTTGTTGCAAATACGGTAGCAGGCGAGAAGGGATTTGCGGATGATAACTTTGAAATGGTAGCTGGAAACTACACTTACACCAGTGACAGCGATACGTATTACTGGCTGACAGCGGCGAATTTTGGCGTGGCAAAAGAGTGCGAAAAAGACCCGACACGTTTTTCAACTATTACAAAAGATAAGTATAATCAATTAAAAGGGCAGGATCCGACCGGAGACATTACACAGGGTGAAGATGCTTATGATCTTGCGGAAGAACTTTTAAAACTGAAATCAGATGTAAAAATGTACCGCAACTGCGTGGCATCCGATTTCCTGAAATGTCTTTACAATGATGTTTCTGTTGATAAGCAGGAAGCAAGCACCTTTAATGAAAATTATTCCAATATTTCAGAAACGATTGTAGCACAGCGTCTTTCCATTTCCGGCGTCGATGAGGATGAAGAAGCGCTTGATCTGGTTAAATTCCAGAATGCATACAATCTCTCATCCCAGATGGTGCAGGTTCTGACTGAGATGTACGATCAGCTTATCTTGCAGACCGGTGTATAAGGAGGATAAATAAATGCGAGTTACAAATAATATGATCATGAACACGACAAAAGCGAATATTAACCGCAATAAAGTCGAAGTGGACAGAATGAACACACAGATGTCTACACAGAAAAAAATAGATGTTCCATCCGATGATCCGGTCGTTGCCGTTCGTTCCCTGCGTCTTAGAAGTACGATGAACCAGATTGACCAGTATCTGAACACCAATGTGAAAGATGCAGAATCGTGGCTTGAGATCACGCAGTCTTCTTTAGAATCGCTTCAGACGGCGATTGACCGTATTCATACACAGTGCGATGATGGATCGAATACGTATCTGACACAGAGCGATCGTAATACGATCTTAACACAGTTAAAACAGCTTCGTGACCAGATCTATCAGGAAGGAAACAATGACTATGCCGGAAGAACGATCTTTACCGGATATAAGACAAATTCCACACTGACCTTTCAGGCAGATTCCAAAGAGAGCTATACCATCACAGAGCCGGCTTCCTATGAGAGTATTGAGGAGAAAAATTATTATACCAATACCTTTGAGTCGTTTTCGGATGTTCCGGCGAATGAGCCTGCGGCAGATGTAGATGAAGCGACGCTTCAGAGGATTCGTTTGTCTTACACTTCGATCGAGAATCCGACGGATGTGACGTTCACATACAAAAAACCGGATGGTTCAACCGCGACAGAAGTTTTAGACGTGACCGGTGCTGCGGCATCTGCAAACGGATTTTTATTTAAGCAGATGACCACAAGTGATCTCGTTGCAGCGGATTATGCGATCGGTGATGATGATGTGGTCTTAAATACCGATACCGGAGAACTGCTTCTCGGCAAGAATGCGGCAGATTTTCTCCGTGCCAATAAAGCAAATGTTTCTGTGACCTATGATAAGACAGGATTTAAAGAAGGAGAACTTCGTCCGGAACATTACTTTAACTGTACGAACACGACAGATCCAAGAAATCCGGTGAAATACATCAACTACAATGATAAAGGTGAGCGGATGTATCAGGATATCAATTATTATATCGGAAATAACCAGTCCATTACAGTAAACACACTGGCGGCGGATACCTTCAATGCGGCGATCGGACGTGATGTAGATGAACTTTCCGATGCGGTACAGTTCGCGATGGATGCATATGATACAGTGGAAAAGATCGAGTCCATGATGTCTTCGGAACGCTATTCTTCTGAGGCGGATCAGGAAATGCTGAAGAAGTGGTATGATGCAGCGCAAAGACAGCTCGACTATGCAAATCAGAATATGCATGAACTGTATAATGCGAAGCTGACCACATTTGACAACTATGCAACACAGGTAAACCTGGCACTGACGACAGTTGGTGCGAAAGGACAGAGACTGGATCTGGTGAAAAACCGTCTGGAAAGCAACATGACAACGATTGAAAAATTGAAATCAAACAACGAAGACAGAGAACTTTCGGATATCGTGATCGACTATACGGCATCCTATACGGCTTATCAGGCTGCGCTTCAGGCAGCGAGCAAAGTGCAGGAGCAGACTCTGCTGGATTATCTGTAAAAGGTGGATGATATATGAATACAAGATTGTTTGGTGAGATCGACATACAAAAAGATAAGGTGATCTGTTTCGAAAATGGGATCATTGGATTCCCGGATTATAAAGAGTACACGCTGATCTATGATTCAGAAAAGAAAGAGAAAAAAGGCGTATGCTGGCTGCAGTGTCTGGAAGATGAAGTATTTGCACTTCCGGTCATTGATCCGCTTACGGTAAAGCCGGATTATGCACCGGACATTGATGAGGAACTCTTAAAGCCGCTCGGAGAACTGAAGGAGGAAAACACTTATGTTTTAGTGACACTCACGGCGACCGGGAAAAAGGAAGATATTACGGTGAATTTAAAGGCACCGATCATTATCAATACGGATACCAGAAAGGCGATACAGGTCATAGCTGAGGGAAATTATCCGGTCAAATATAAGATCTATGATAAGCTGAAAGAAAAGGCGGGTGAATAGACATGCTGGCACTGACAAGAAAAAAGGGAGAATCACTCGTGATCAATAATAATATTGAGATATCGATCTTAGAAGTACGCGGAGATCAGATCAAGATCGGTATATCAGCGCCGAAGGATGTCCCGATCTACCGCAAGGAGGTCTATAAGCAGATTCAGGAGGAGAACAAAGCGTCCGTCAGCACAGAAGCATTGGAGGCGTTAAAAAAATTGCTCTGATCCTGTATTAATTTTTTTGGAGAAAAGACCGATATAAATATATAGAAAACCGTAAATAGGAGCAGAGAGTTATCACACGGAGGTGGTATAGAGATGGAGATAGCAGCAAAGGCAGGAGTGGTATATCAGGGAAGTACACCACAGCCCGAGGCGACAGCATCACCGGAGAGCATGCAGGTGCAGACAGCCGGAAGTGCGGCAGGTGGTATGACAGGTACCCCGGATTCCGGTAAGAAGGATGACACGGTCATTAGCGAAGTACCAAGCAAGGATACGATCCGGCGTGCGGTCGATGAGATCAACAAAAAGACCAATACGGAAGCAGTGTGGGGCGTACATGATGAGACGAACCGCATTACGATAAAGATCGTAGACAAGGATACCAAGAAGATCATTCGGGAATATCCGCCGGAAGAAACACTGGATATGATAGCGAAAGTGTGGGAAATGGCGGGAATTCTCGTAGATGAGAAACGATAGGAGGAAAACAGTATGCCAATTCGAATTACAGGACTTAATTCTGGTCTTGATACAGAGGCCATTATTTCAGAACTGGTTTCAGCATATCGTACCAAGGAAGAAAAATATGAAAAAGCACAGACCAAGCTTTCCTGGAAACAGGATGCATGGAAAGAGCTTAATATAAAGGTGAAGAGTCTGTATGACAATCTCAGCAACCTGCGATTTACTTCTGCATGGACGATGAAGAAGACCACTGTGTCCGATTCCACGAAGGCGACAGTTACAGCAAGCGGTTCTAGTGTAAATGGAACACAGACGCTCAAAATAAAGCAGCTTGCGAAAGGAACATATATTACGGGCGGAAAACTGCCGAACACCAAAGATGGAAGTGCGCCGTCTTCTACGACAAAATTAAGTGAACTCGGCTATACAGGTTCCGGCGGAGAGATTCAGGTAAAAGACAGTTCCGGAAAGGTAGTAAAGACGATCAGTGTAACGGCAGCTACTACGATTGCAACCCTTACCAGCGCATTGAATGGGGCAGGAGATGCCAAGGCATCCTATGATGCGACCAATCAGCGAATCTTTATGACATCCAATAAGACCGGCGTGGAAAATTCGTTTTCACTGGACGGAGATGCGGATATCTTAAAGGCATTCGGTCTGAGTGCGGACGGCGGTGCAAGTATTGTGGCGGCACAGGATTCTGAGATTGAATTAAACGGAGCAACATTCACATCCTCCAGTAACAAATATTCAGTCAACGGACTGACTGTGGACTGTCTGGCAGAGACCGGAAATTCTGAGATCAGCATCACAACATCGATCGATACGCAGGGACTCTATGATCAGATTAAGAGTATTTTTTCTCAATACAATTCTCTGATGACAGAGATGTACAAATTATATAATGCGGACAGCGCAAAAGGCTACGAGCCGCTGACAGATGCGGAAAAAGACGAGATGACTGATACCGAAGTGGAGAAGTGGGAAGAAAAGATCAAATCCGCACTGCTTCGGAGGGATGATACCTTAAGTGGAATTATGTCAACGATGAAAAATGCGATGACAACGTCCTACTATATTTATAACGGAAACGCGATCAGTTATGATTCAGATAATAAATACTATAAATGCAATGGAAATGCATTAAAGAATTCGGATGGTTCTTATGTAACAACCTCATCCCAGCTCAAATACTGGGCATCCCAGAATGGGGCAAAAAAATACAGCCTTTCCAGCTTTGGGATCAAGACAGAGGCGTATGCGTCCATGTCGAATAATAATTCACAGGGCTCCTACCATATTGATGGTGATTCGGATGATGATGTCAGCAAGAATAACACAGATGTTTTGATGAATATGTTAAACTCTGATCCGGATACAGTAATATCTTATATGAAACAGATGACCAGTGGCCTGTATTCTGCGATTGATACAAAGATGAAATCCGTAAAGGGACTGAGCAGCTCTTATACGATCTACAATGATATCGAGATGGCAAGAGAGTACAGTGATTACACTGATACCATTTCAAAATGGGAAGACAAGCTGACAGATTTGGAAGATTATTACTATAAAAAATTTGCAGCAATGGAGTCAGCGCTGGCATCCCTGCAGAGCCAGTCATCTTCGCTGTCCAGTCTGTTAAGCTAAAATGCACATAAGTTACATGGAGGTACATAAGATATGGCGTTAAAAACCGGTTATGCGGCGTATGCAAACAACAAAGTGATGACGGCTTCTCCGGCAGAGCTGACGCTGATGCTGTATGATGGAGCAATTAAGTTCTGTAATATAGCGATTCGTGCAATCGAAGAGGGCGATATGGAAAAAGCCCACAACAACATTGTGAAAGTAGAAAATATCATTGATGAGTTTCGTGCGACTTTAAACATGAAGTATAAGGTTGCAGAGGATTTTGAGAATGTATATGCATATCTGAGAGAACGTCTCACGACTGCAAATATAAAAAAAGACAAAGAAATCTTAGAGGAAGTATTGAAACATTTACGGACCATGCGTGATACATGGAAAGAAGTGATGAAAGAAACCAATAATGGAACAAAAATATCTTAAAAGGAGCTTGTATGCCGGGAGAAGAATATGTTACAATTCTGGTAGAGAGTCTGCAAAAAAAGAATAAGATTCTGGATGCGATCCGCGCTGCCAACGAAGAACAGAAGATACTTCTGGCAGATGAGATGCTCGGACCGGATGATTTTGAAAAGACGATCGACAAGAAAGCAGATCTGATCGATGAATTAAATAAACTTGACGCCGGATTTGAACAGATCTATGAGAAGGTTCGTCCGGAGATTGAACAGCATATGGACAAATATGCAGAGCAGATCAGGGAAATGCAGGATATGATCCGGCAGATTGTTGAAAAGACCATGTCGGCACAGGCGGAAGAAGCGAGGAACAAGCAGCTTATCGAGGCGAAGTTCTCCTCCGTCAAGAAGCAGATCCGAGAGGTGAAATCCAGTCAGAAGGCAGTAAATACCTATTATCAGAATATGATGAAGAGCAATTATCTGGATTCACAATTTTTAGATAGGAAAAAGTGAAAAAAATCACTTTTAACTATAAAGTATCGGAGAATACTTCCGATATATATAACAGGTAAGTAAGAAAGCAGAGCTTTCTGGATTACTTGGCGGCTGATATTTCGATGGAGCGTACGGCCAGAAAGATAGCAGTCACAATTCAAACGAATGAAATGGGGCAACCGTTTCAGATAAAATAAAAAATGCAGCATGGATGCTGCAGCAAATTCAAGGAGGAATTATATTATGGTAGTACAGCACAACCTTACCGCAATGAATGCGAACAGACAGTTAGGCGTTACAACAAGCGCTCAGTCAAAATCTTCTGAAAAATTATCTTCCGGTTACAAAATCAACCGTGCAGGTGATGACGCAGCAGGACTTACAATTTCTGAGAAAATGAGAAGCCAGATCAGAGGTCTTGACAAAGCTTCTACAAACGCTGAAGATGGTATCTCCCTTATCCAGTCTGCAGAAGGTGCTTTAAATGAAGCTCATTCTATCCTTCAGAGAATGAACGAACTGGCAGTTCAGGGTGCTAACGATACAAACCAGTCTATCGACCGTGATGCAATCAACCAGGAGTTGAACGCATTAACAAGCGAATTAGACAGAATCTCTGAAACAACTCAGTTCAACAAACAGAACCTGTTAGATGGTACATTCCAGGATAAGAAGCTTCAGATCGGTGCAAACGGCGGACAGAGCATTGGAATCAACATCGACAAGATGGATGCTAAGTCTCTTGGTCTGAAAGATTTCAACTATGCAAAAGGTCAGAACTACACTCATTACGGAACTATCGTATATGAAGGAACTACATACGAATACAACAATAAATTAGCAGACAGCACAAACAAGACAGCATTTACACAGGCTGCAAGAGCAACTGGAGAAGCTGCATTCACAGATGACATGATCTACTATGATGCAGCAGCTGGACAGTACAAAGTTGGTGGGGGATCATACAGTTCTCGTGAATCTGCTATGACTGGCGGAAAAGCATCTCTTGGTGCAAAATATGCTGCATCTGCAAATGCTGCATGGAGTACTTTAAAAGCTGGTGTTGCATTCTCTTCTGAGACTGTTGGAGGATTCGGAAGCCTTACTACAATGAACGTACCGAAGGTTGACGATTACAACATGGCAAATGCATCTATCCAGGCTATCCAGGGTGCAATTAACAAAGTATCTATCCAGCGTTCTGCACTTGGT
This sequence comes from uncultured Roseburia sp., assembly GCA_964388945.1. Taxonomy (GTDB): domain Bacteria; phylum Bacillota; class Clostridia; order Lachnospirales; family Lachnospiraceae; genus Roseburia_D. The sequence continues at coordinate 47,385 of CAYMCM010000004.1, read as the reverse complement.
GCATTACAGAACAGATTAGAGCATACAGTTGCTAACTTAGACACTGTATCTGAAAACACATCTGCAGCTGAATCTCGTATCCGTGATACAGATATGGCTGATGAAATGGTTAACTACAGCAAGAACAACATTCTTGCTCAGGCAGGTCAGTCTATGCTTGCTCAGGCTAACCAGATCAATCAGGGTGTTCTGTCCTTATTACAGTAATCTGATATATTTGACAGATAATTTAATCAACAATAGAAAGAACCGGCAGTTTTTGCCGGCTCTTTCTTTATAAAGATAAAAGGAATCAGTATGGAAGAGAAAATAAAGCAGCTCTATATGGATATAAACTATATTGGGTATCGGCGGTTAGAGAGCCGGAAAAATGATTATGTAGAACAGGCAAAGAAATTGCTGCCAAAGATAGAAGAATTTACGACATGGTTTTTGGCAGGAAATCAGTTTGGGATTGAAGATGAATTATACCAGGCATTGCAGACAAATCTGCTTAGGGTTCTGGATGATATAGTAACGGCGGCGAAAGAAAATGATACGGTATTGATGCTCGATGCATTGGAGAGCGGCATCAGTGAGTATTTGACGATGTTTGTGCCGGAAGAGTATTTTGCGGGAAAGAAGGTACAGATACAATGACAGAATTATATGAAAAAAATCTTGTTGCACTGAATAAGAGATTCCCAGGCATGGATAAGCTGATCGAGGAAAAAAAGGAAGAGTTGTTAGAAAAAGAAAACCTTGCGGTTGAGACAGAGATCAATCTGGAAGGCAGAGAAATTTTAAAAGTTCGTAAGAATGGCAGGACGTTGTATCTGGCAGGAAAGCGTTCCGACTCTTTGGCGGCGGTAAATCAGATTAAATTTTTAGGAAACATAGAATATTCCGCGCCATTTTTTATTGTTGGAATGGGAAATATCTGTTATCTGGAGGAACTTTTTAAAGAAGTGCCAAAGCAGAATGATAACGTGGTGATGGTGTATGAGCCGTCTTTTTCTATTTTTTACGCACAGCTTTTACGCATTGATATAGAAGAATTGTTCGGGGATCGGATCGTGGCACTTTTGGTAGAGGGAATCAACGCAGAAAAATGTAAGCAGTTGATGAAATCAATGCTGCAGGGAGACAGGGTGCCCTGTATGAAGCATTTTATTCTGCCGAATTACAGTGAGATCTGCTTAGAAAAGGTGCATGATTTTCAGAAAGTTTTAAAAATGTGTGCCGAAGAATATCTGACAAGTGTGAATACGGTGCGGAGGTTTTCTACGGTTGCGGTGGAAAATATGTTAAAGAATGCAGATTATGTACGAACAGGATATCAGGCAAAGCAGCTTTTGCATGTGGTTCCGGATGGAATGCCTGCGATCATAGTTTCTGCCGGACCATCATTAAATAAGAATATTGATGAGCTTAAAAAAGCAAAGAATAAGGCTTTTATTATTGCGGTAGATACAGCAATAAAGCCACTTTTAAACCATGGGATCGTGCCGGATATGTATGCTATCATAGATGGAAAAAAACCGCTTGATCTTGTAGCGGTGGAGGAGAGCAGAAATATACCGCTCTTAAGCGAAGTGCGGGCTGCACATGCAGTGCTTAACTATCATAAAGGAAAGAAGTTCTTTTTCCGGGAATATATCCCGTATTTTGATCGGATGTATGAAATGAATGGGAAAGAGTGGGCTGGAATGGATGTTGGAGGCTCGGTGGCAACGGCCGCCTTTTCTTTGGCATGTTATCTTGGGATCAAGACGGTGATCCTGGTAGGGCAGGATCTGGCACTGACCGGAAATAAGACGCACGCCGATGGCACATTCGAAGAGAAGATGAAAGAACTCGATACTTCGAAGATGAAAATGGTGCCGGGCAATGTAGAGGAGAAGGTTCCGACACGACATGATTTTGATCATTACCGGATCTGGTTTGAAGACTTTATCGCACACTGGCAGAGCATGTATCCGAATTTCCGTGTGATCAATGCGACAGAAGGAGGCGCTAAGGTCGAGGGAACCGAAATATCAACGTTAAAGGAAGCCATTGAAAACGAGTGTAAGGTGGAAGCAGATATTTCAGCGGCGATCGATAAGCTTGAGCCGGTATTTGATCCGGAGGAACAAAAGAAGATACTGGCGTATATGAAGGATACGCCGAAGAAGTTCCATGAGATGGCAATGAATGCTGTTACAGAAAAAAAACTATATCAAAAGCTGGATAAAATGACGCAGAACCATAATATGGATCATGCGGCATATGAAAAATTATTAAAACAGATCAAGAAAAATACAAAGAAGATCGAAAAAAATCCCAATTATGGGTTAGTGGAAGAAACACTGGGACGGGCAGACAGTATCTTAAAAACATCCCAGTATATTGAATATGGTTCATTTGAAGACGAATGTAAGGAAATTGCAAGACGTGGAATTCTGTTTATGGAATTGATCGAGGAGTGCGCAAATCTTTTCGAAGATTTTTCAAGGGAAGTGCTTTAAGCAGAAGATTTTTTACTTAGGAAAGGGAACATATAATGGAACAATTAAAGCAGATACTGATGGAGATTAATGATCAGATTGATTATGCGGTTGAAACAGAACTGTTAAGCGCAGGACTTCTGGATTCCGTGCAACTCGTGGAGTTGGTGGCAGCGCTTGAGGAAGAATATGGAATCGAGATTCCGCTCGATGAGATAGAGCCGGATAATTTTGATTCAATCGAAGCAATTTTTAATATGATACAGAGGGTGAAACAGTAAAATGGATAAAAACGTAGAGTTAGGAGCAGCATCGATCGTAGAAGTGGTGGCAGAGTATGCGAAGAGAACACCTGATATACTTTGTGCTGTGGATGAACAGGGAAGCTGTACGTATGAAAAAATGTGGGAAAAAGCATGCAGATTAGCATGCTTTTTTGAGCAGTTTGGGGTAAAAAAGCGAGATCGCATTGTAGTAGAGTGTACACAGGACATTCGATTTTTAATCTGCAAACTGGCTTGTGAGTTGGCAGGAGCAATTTTTGTGCCTACAGAGCAAGGCGCATCACAGGAACGGGTAAAGATGATCGTAGAAGATACCGATGCCAAGTTGTTTGTATATCGTACGGATTACGATGTTGAGGTAGATAAACTGACGTTTGATAAGGTTTTTTCCGAGGCGGAGAAACTAAACGGAGAAAAAATGGCGGGAAGATTTCCGCAGAGCGGAGATACGGCGGAGATCTTGTATACCACGGGAACGACAGGAAAGTCGAAGGGGATTGAGATCACGAATGCAAATAATATTGCGTTGGCAGAAAATGTGAAGTATGGAACAGAAATGAAAAAAGGTAATGTAGAACTGATTCCGCTTCCACTCAGTCATTCTCATGGACTGAGATGCTGCTATGCTAATTTGTTAAATGGAAGTACAATCGTTATTGTAGATGGAGTGACCAAAATAAAATGTATTTTTCAAATGATAGAAAAATATCAGGTCACAGCGCTGGATCTGTCACCGAGTGCAGTGCTGGTTTTGGAAAAATTATCAAAAGGACGTTTTCGGGAGATCGCACAGCAGATCGACTATATTCAGGTCGGGACAGCGATATTGGGAGAGGAAGCAAAAGAGATCCTGATAGAGAATTTTCCAGATGCGCGTTTGTATAATTTTTATGGTTCCACAGAATCCGGAAGGACATGCGTATTAAATTTTAACGAGGAGCGCAAAGGGGCAGGATGCATAGGCCGCCCAACGAAAAATGCCGTATTTATTGTAACGGATGAAGCAAGAGTGCAGATTGTTTCTTCCAGAGAACATATGGGATTGCTGGCAAGTGCAGGCGCAATGAATATGCGGGGATATTGGAAGCAGCCGGAGCTTACGGAAGAGATGATGCAGAATGGATATGTCTATACAAATGATGTCGGATATATAGATGAGGATGGCTTTATTTTTGTGCTGGGCAGAAAGGATGACATCATTAATTATAAAGGAATTAAGATTGCGCCGGAAGAAATCGAGGAAAAGGTTTTAAAATATCCGGATATTATAGATTGTGCCTGTGTACCGAAAGATGACCGGATGTCGGGGCAGATTCCGAAATTGTTTGTTGTAGTTCGTGATGAAGTGCAATTTAGCAAAAAGGAATTGATCCTGTTCTTAAAACAATATGTAGATGAAAATAAAATGCCGAGAGAGATAGAAGTGATCAGGGAAATTCCGCGTACTTATAATGGCAAGATACAGCGGGCAAAATTGCTTGACATGTAGATTATATTGCGGTACTATAAGCGTATAGATATACGGTATAACTATATGGAAATGAGTAGCGAAGATGGATATTAAATTGTACCAGAAGTACGTCATATGCGTGTATGAAAGCGGCAGTCTGACACAGGCGGCAAAAAGACTGGGTATTTCACAGCCGGCGTTGAGCAACAGCATGAATGCGATAGAGAAGAAGCTTGGTTTTCGGATATTTGACAGGAAAGCAACTCCGGTCAAACTGACATCGGTGGGTGAGATCTATCTGGAATATCTGCGGAAGGAACAACTGCTGACCGAGGATTACCAGAAAAAGATCGCGGACATGAACCAGCGTAAGAATACCAGTCTGACGGTTGGCGGACCGGTAGTCTATGTAGATGCGCTGATCACAAAAGCGACGACTGCGTTTCGCAGCAGATATCCGGAATGTGAGATACGGATCAAAAATGAACCAGTGCCGGAATTAATAAGACAGGCAAAAAATGGTGAAGTGGATTGCTTTATCAGTACAAGCGATATTCTGCCGGAGCGGTTTGCAAAGACTGTGCTGAAGAAAGAAAAGATTTATCTTGGGATTCCGCGGGATTGGAAGATTAATGAAGCATTGACGAAAGATGCTTTAGGAGAAATAACGGATTATAGTCTTTTGAACGGACAGGAGTTCATATTTTTAGAAGAGGATCAGCCGCTTCAAAAAGAAATGGAAAAGTTCTTTGAACAAAAAGGGATCATTCCGAAGCATCATATCAGGGTAAATCAGTTATCAACTGCCTGGAAGCTTGCCAGAACAGGAGCGGGGATTGCCTTTGTTTCCGAGGAGGCACTGCAGATCGATCAATGGGAGAAAGAGCTTTGTATGTATGTCCTGCCGGAGGGCGTTTCAGGAAGAAATATTTATATCGCATGGGACAGTGAACGCTACATTACATATGCATGCCGTGAATTAATACAGCAGTTGCAGGATATCTGTTTAAAGGAGACGGAAAAATGAAGAACCAAAGAAAAAGATTCGCTGCAGTATGCCTTAGTCTGTTGATCTTTATGACGGGCTGCGGAGCGAAGGGACAACAGGAACAGAATGGCAGCAGTCAGTCTGCAGATACAACCGAAGAAGTAACGCTGCAGATTGCATATCAGTATGGAATTGCATATGCGCCATTGATCGTAGCAAAGGAGCAAAAGCTGATTGAATCAGCGTATGAGGAAAGAACCGGAAATCATGTTACAGTCGTGTGGAATCAAATGAGTTCAGGACCGGATATCAATGCTGGGATTTCATCCGGAAACATTGATGTGGGATTTCTGGGTGTGGCACCGGCAATTACAGGAATTATGAAAGGTGTCGGATATAAGATATTTACGAGCGTATCAGGACAGGAGCATGCGCTGATGACCAATGATGAAGGAATAAACAGTATTAGTGATCTCGTTGGAAGCAGTGATCAGATTGCACTGGTCAATATCGGCTCCATTCAGCACATCATACTGGCAAAGACGCTGGAAGAGCAGGGGTTGGATCCTCATGCGTTGGACTCGAATATCGTGGCAATGAAACATCCGGATGGAATGACGGCACTGGAAAGCAAGAATGTCGCATGTCAGCTTACTACAAGCCCGTATCTTTATCAGGAAAGAGAAGAGGAAGGCTTACATGAACTGCCAGAGGTGGCAGATACATGGAAGAAAGAGGATTCCTTTGTTGTCGGAGTTGCGTCAGAGGAACTGTACAAGGAAGATCCGGATTTATATCAGGCACTTTGCGATGCGATGACAGAGGCGATTGCTTATGTGAATGATAATATGGAAGAGACAGCAAAGCTTACCAGTGTATATGATGGAACTGATGAAGCGGATGAGCTTGGCTATCTGCAGGCAGGAACTTATAATACAGAAACGAAGGGTGTTTTGGAACTGGCTGAGTTTATGGCAAAGAATGGATTTATAGAAAAAGCACCGACATCTTATTCGGATCTGGTTTTTGATAATGTGAATGGAGATTAGTAAAAGATAACGTGGAGAGGGCATTATGAAGAGCAAAAAAATGCAGATACATGGATGGATCGTAAAGGCTGTGTTTGTAATTGCGGTTTTAGGCGTGTGGGAATATGTGGCAAAATCCGGTATGCTTGGGTCAAATTCAGAATTGATTTTTCCACCGCTAGAAGTGATCGGTAAGGCGTTTGTGAAGAATTTCACAATGGGATATGCAGGAAGTTCACTGTGGATCTATATTGGAAATTCTATGAAATTGCTTTTAGCAGGATTGCTGATCGGTATTGTACTCTCGTTTGTATTGTCCGGTTTTTCGATGATCAGCAGGACATTTTATGAGATCTATAATTTCATGGTATCCATATGTGATCTTCTTCCGGGAATCGCACTGCTTCCGGTAGTCATTATTATTTTCGGGATCAGACCGGGCGTGATCGTGTTTCTGGTGGTGCATGCGGTTTTATGGCCAATGTCAAGAAGTGTACTGGATGGTTTTATGGCGGTGCCCAAGATTTATGTTGAGGCAGGAATGAACATGGGACTGCATGGAATTACGTTGTTATGGGGCGTATATCTTCCTGCGGCAACTTCTTATATTGTTTCTGGATTGAAGGTTGGCTGGGCAAGAGCGTGGCGCGGACTGATCAGTGCAGAAATGATATTTGGAGTAGCAACCTGTCCGGGAATCGGGCTGTTTATCAATCAGATGCGCACAAATATGAATAATGCAGAAATGTATGCGACCTTGCTGGTCATTATCATTCTCGGTGTGATCGTGCAATACGGTTTGTTGACACCGCTTGAAAATATGACAGTAAAAAAATGGGGTATGTCAAAATGACGGATAAAAAAGAAGTGATTTTGGAAGTTCAGGATCTGACTAAAATATACGACAAAGAAAAAGCAATCCTGCGGAATGTAAATCTGCAGGTGGAACGGAATGAATTTTTGTGTGTGCTAGGGCCATCCGGATGCGGCAAAACGACCTTGCTGCGTTGTATAGCGGGCTTTGAAGATTACGAGGGAAGTATATGTGTAAATGGTCAAAAAAGGATTGCGCCGGGAACAGACAGGATCATGGTATTTCAGGATTTCAATCAGTTGTTTCCGTGGAAAACAGTGGAGAAAAATATACAGTATCCATTAAAACTAAAAGGGATCAAGGACCCGCAGGAACGGAAAAGGCGATCCGATGAAGCCCTTGAGAAAGTTAAGCTTTCAGGGTATGAGCACTATTATCCGTATCAGTTGTCAGGCGGAATGAAGCAGCGTGTGGCGATCGCAAAAGCATTGGCATTAAAGCCGGAGATCATTTTGATGGATGAACCGTTTGCAGCATTGGACGCAATGACCAGAAATAAATTGCAGGAAGAATTACTGCGTATTTCCACGGAGGAAAAATGCACGATCATTTTTGTGACGCATAACATTCAGGAAGCGATCGTATTAGGAACAAGAATTATCGTACTGGAAAAAGAAGGAAAAGCGGTCGTAGATGAAAAAAATCCGATTAAGCGACCGGTAACGCCGGCATCGGACGGTTATGGAGCAGTGTGGGAGAGACTGCACGAATCTTTATATCAGTAAACCCAAAAAGGCAGATGGCAGACCCAAAAGGTCTGCTGTCTGTCTTTTTATAGTATCGATCAAGGGATGAGATTGGGACGATCTTGATCTCCGTCTGCTTTGCAGAACAGGGTTCCCTCTTTCACATAGCGTACATAGATATCGACATTTTCCTGTACAAAAGGACCAAAATAATTTGGAATGATATTTTTGCTCTGCTCGTCTTTTTTGGTAAAGCCGGCGGCAAGGATGCTTGTTTCATCAAAGCCAAAGGTATAAAAATCGATATACTCATAATTATTTTGCTGGAAAAACGTCTGGAACATAGCTCCAGAACCGGCAAACAGAGTCTGGTCTCCGATATAATCAACGATCCGGAAGATCAAGCGGTCGTTCTGGCTGACAATGCGGCCAATGAGGAGAGCGCGTACTTCGTTTTGAGCGTTTTTTAAGCCATACACATGGTAGTCGTAGTATGGATGTTCAAAAAAACGTTTATTCAGATACCAGAAATCTTTGTAAGGAATGACATCTAGTTTTTCAATATCGAAAAGCGGACGGATTTCAGCGACAGAATGAAATTCCTTGTATTCGCAGGAAAGGTGTTCGGAGAGATTGGCCGGAGCGGGACGATTTTGTATCACTGCAACTTTAAAGTCATAAGTGTTGGGATTTAACAGATAGTAGTGTTCCATTTTTGCAGTTTTTTCGTGGAATGTGGCTTTACGGATTGGCAGTGCCGTATTTGGATTGACACCGATCCCGAGGTGTGTTCGGCAGTCGAGCTGCTGTATAAGCCGTTTCATGATTTCTACGCCTAAAAAGGTGATGTTTGGATGGGAATCGTTTACTTTCCAAAAGCTTCCCCAGACATCCAGTTTGCTTTTGTCCGTGGTGTGCGAACATGGAAGAAAGCCGGTCAGTGCTTCGATGGTGCCTTCGTTTTTGTCAATGGCAAGCATCATATGAACCGCGTCACCATCTGCAAATTCGTATTCAAAGAGTGTTCGGTCAGTGGACAGAATGTGCCCTTTTTTCCAGTGTTCATCTAAAAAGGTCATAATAGCGTCAATGTCGGTTGATCTGGCAAGTCGTATTTCGTATCGTTCATCGTATTTGTTCATTCGGCTGCTCCTTGTATTGTAATAGTTAAAATTTCTATTTTTATAGTATATGAAATGACAAAAAAATACAATATCCGAATGTCAGAGCTCAAGGAAAAGACGTGCTATTTGAAAAATATGCGGTTGATGGATTTTTATATTTCTGATATAGTAAATTTAAAATCAAATGGAGCGGTCACATATAATGAAGGGGGAAGAAAAAAGCGTGAGTAAATTATATATTTCTATGTATCACTATGTGCGGGAACTCAAAAACAGCAGGTATCCGGACATAAAGGGACTGGATTATGATCTGTTTCGGCAGCAGATAGAATTTTTCAAAAATAACTTTTCGGTGGTTACAATGGAGGAGGTCATAGCAAGTGTGCAGGAAGGGTATGATTTACCGGAAAATGCGCTGCTTTTGACCTTTGATGACGGATATATCGATTGTTATACCAGCGTATTTCCGGTTTTAAAGGAATATGGATTTCAGGGATCGTTTTTTGTGCCGGGGAAAGTATTTCGGGAACATAAGCTGTTGGATGTAAATAAGATACATTTTCTGCTGGCAAGTGCACCTGTCGGGCAGTTATATGACGAATTACTTAAGAAAATGGATCATTATAGAGGGGAAGAATGTGGGTATGCGCCGAATGAGGAACTGATCGAAAAATATGCGGTCGCAAATCGCTTTGATACAAAAGAGACCATTTTTATAAAGCGTATGCTTCAGGTAGTTCTTCCAGAGATGATAAGAAAAAAGATTGTGGATGATTTTTTCACTAAGTATGTGGATGTCCGGGAAGAAGTGTTGGCACGGGAGATCTATATGAATTATGACCAGATGAAGTTCATGAAGCGGGAAGGGATGTTTTTTGGAAGTCATGGGTACGATCATTACTGGATGAATTCATTAACACCAAAGGAATTGGAGCAGGACATTGAAGCTGCGTTAGAGAGCATGGATGGTTTGCTGGATATCTCAAAGTGGGTGGTAAATTATCCTTGTGGCTCTTACAGTGAAGATGTAATTCAATATGTCAAGGAAAAAGGTGCGGTTTTGGGATTGTCTACGGATGTGCGGATCGCAGATACGAAAAAGGATGATCGCTTTAAGCTTCCGCGTCTGGATACCAACGATTTTCCGCCGAAAAGTGAAAATTATATAAAATTGGGATAAAGCCCAAAATCATGGAGGGGATTTTGTGATAAAGGAACAGTTAAAGGGATTTTTAGGGGTTCATACATTAAATATTGTAGAAGCAATGGAAAAAATTGATGCTAATACGCATGGTATTTTATTTGTGATCGATCAAAAAGAGAAATTGCTTGGAACGATTACAGATGGCGATATCCGTCGGTGGATCATTAAGACCGGGAAACTGGATGCGCCGATTTCTGAATTTATGAATCAGAATCCGAAGATCATTTACCGGAAAGAGGTCAAACAGGCGCAGGAATTTATGAAAAAAATGCAGGTGAAGGCACTCCCGGTACTGGATTCTAAAGGAAAAATCGTTGATATTGTTCTGGAAGATGAAAAAACGGAAATGATGGCGGGAACAGATGCAAAGACGCTGGCACAGGTTCCGGTCGTCATTATGGCAGGCGGAAAAGGGACACGTCTTTATCCGTATACCAAAATTCTGCCGAAGCCGCTGATTCCGATCGGAGATATTCCGATCATGGAGCGGATCATCGATAAATTTTTGGATTATGGGGTATCCGAGTTTTATGCAACCGTCAATTATCGTAAGAATATGATAAAATCGTATTTTTCTGATCTGGCAGCGGACTATTCCATTCAATATGTGGAGGAAGATAAGCCGCTTGGAACGGCAGGAAGCCTGTGTCTCATCGGGAATAGCTTTAAAAGACCGTTTATCGTGACAAACTGTGATATCCTGATCCATGCAGACTATGCAGATATTTATAAGTATCACGCAGAGTCCGGGAACGCACTTACGATCGTTTCTGCGTTAAAGAATATTGTAGTTCCTTATGGAGTCATTCACTCCAAAGAAAACGGAACGATCACGGCTATGGAAGAAAAGCCGAAGCTTTCATATTTTGTTAATACAGGTATGTATGTTTTGAATCCGGAATTGCTGGAAAAAATTCCGAAGGACACATTTTTTCATATGACAGATCTGGCGGATGAACTGTTAAAAGAAGGTAAGCAGGTCGGAATGTATCCGATCAGCGAGGATTCGTTCCTCGATATGGGAGAATTTGAAGAGATGCGTCGGATGGAAAAGAAACTGAATTTAAAATCAGAATAGCGGATCAGCTATCGGAGAAATAGATGGTTAAAAAAGAGATTGTGATGACAGGCTCCGGCGGATGTATGCGGGAGCTTGTCTGGCAGATGCAGGAGCAGAATAAAGAAAAGCAGGTCTGGGATATTTTAGGTTATGTGGATGAGCAGAAGCCGCCCGACGAAAGAGGGGTTTTAGTCGGAAACCAGTGGATTCCTTATCTTGGGAATGATAATTATCTGCTTCAGAAAAAAGAAGAAGTGAATGTAGTGATCGGCGTGGGAGAACCGCTGCTGCGCAAAAAGATTGCAGATAAGTTAAAAAAAAATCCGCAGCTCAGATTTCCCAATGTAATTCTTTTGGATGTAAGGATCTGTGAGGATGTGAAAATGGGTGAAGGCTGTGTCATCAGCATGGATGCCAGAATCTCGACAAACGTTGAGATCGGAGATTTCGTCTTTTTAAATACGGGAAGTATGATATGTCATGACGGCAGGATCGGAGATTTTGTGACGTTAAGCCCCAGAGTAACACTGGCAGGCAATGTCATGGTAGGAGCATTTAGTGAGATCGGTATGGGAACCAATGTCAGGCAGGGAATCCGCATCGGGGAAAAAACGGTTGCGGGCGCAGGCAGTGTGGTCGTGAAAGATGTAATAGGAAATTGTACGATCGTCGGAGCTCCGGCAGAGCGTATTGGCAGATAAGAAAGAAGGTTGAAATATGAGCGTTTTAGTGATCGCGGAGGCAGGCGTAAATCATAATGGAGACATAGATCTGGCAAAGAAGATGATAACCGAGGCAAAAAAAACCGGTGCGGATTACATTAAATTTCAGACTTTTGTTCCCGAAAAACTGGTTTCCAGATTTGCGGATAAAGCAGAGTATCAGAAAAAGACGACGGGAAGTGACCAGTCGCAGTTAGAGATGCTGCAGAAGCTGGCACTGACAGAAGAGGATTTTATTGAACTGCAGCATTGTTGTAAAGCGGAAGGGATTGGTTTTATCTCTACGCCGTTTGATCTGGAAAGTATTGCGTTTCTGGATGGGCTTAATATGGATTTCTGGAAACTGCCATCCGGTGAGATCACGAATCTTCCGTATCTGGAAGCAATCGGAAAGACAAAAAAGAAAGTTGTTATGTCGACCGGAATGTCGGAACTGGATGAAATTCAGGCTGCGATCCGTGTACTGGAACAGAGTGGATGCAAAGATATTACGGTATTACATTGCAATACAGAATATCCGACACCGTTTTGCGATGTCAATCTTCTTGCAATGGGTCAGATGAGAGAGGTCTTAAAAAAACCGGTCGGTTATTCCGATCATACCGTGGGAATCGAAGTTTCAATCGCAGCGGCGGCACTTGGAGCAGTCGTGATCGAGAAGCATTTTACACTGGATAAGACGATGGAAGGACCGGATCATAAGGCGAGTCTGGAGCCGAAAGACTTAAAAGCAATGGTGGATGCAATCCGAAATGTTGAAAAGAGCCTGGGAACTGCCGAAAAAAAACGGTCAGCATCTGAGCGAAAAAACTGCGATGTGGCAAGAAAGAGCATTGTGGCGGCGAAAGAGATCGCGTGTGGAGAAAAATTTTCGATAGAAAATCTTACTACAAAGAGACCGGGAACAGGAATCAGTCCGATGAAGTGGTATGATCTGCTTGGCGGTGTGGCGAAGAAAAGCTATAAAACAGATGAATGCATAGATGAAATGGAGCTGAAATGAAAAAGATTGCAGTATTGACGGGGACAAGGGCGGAGTATGGTTTATTAAAACCTTTATTAAAAAAGATAGAACAGGATGAAGAATTAAAGCTGTGTCTGGTCGTTACCGGAGCCCATCTGGAAAAACAATACGGAGAAACTGCTTCGGAAATCGAGCGTGACGGTTTTGAGATTGCACATAAGGTAAAGATGAATCTGAAATCGGACAGACCGGAGGGCATTTTAAGATCAATGGCGTTGGAACTAGATGGGCTGGCAGAGGTTTTTTTACAGGAACAGCCGGATCTTCTGATCCTGCTTGGGGACAGATATGAGATTTTGATGGCGGCGGCGACGGCTCTGATCAATCGTGTTCCAATCGCACATATTCATGGAGGGGAACTGACACAGGGGGCGATAGATGAAGGGATACGTCATGCAGTTACCAAAATGAGTGCGATACATTTTACAAGTACAAAAGAGTACCGAAAACGAGTGATCCAGATGGGAGAACAACCGGATCTTGTCTTTGATGTCGGAGCTTTGGGGGTGGAAAATATTTCTAATATAAATTATCTTTCTCAAAGAGAACTGACAAAAAAGTTTGCAATCGACTGGAGCAGACCGATCGTTATGGTAACGTATCATCCGGTTACGCTTGAGGATAATACGGCAGAAAAACAGTTTGGAAATCTGCTGCGGGTATTGGCTCGGCATGAGGAGTATAATTATATATTTACATATGCGAATGCGGATACAGATGGTCAGATCATAAATCACATGATAGAACAGTTTGTTGAAGAAAAGAAAAACAGCAGGGCATTTGCGTCGATGGGACAGGTCGGTTATTTGAGTACGCTGCGATATGCGGCAGCAGTGGTCGGAAATTCGTCCAGCGGGATCATAGAGGCACCATCGTTCCATATTCCAACCGTCAATGTCGGAAACCGGCAGATGGGCAGGATGAAAGCAGGGACAGTCGTAGATTGCGGCACAGCTCAAGATGAAATTGAAAAAGCATTTACCGAAGCATTGTCCGAAAAATTCCGAAACCAGTGCATGGAAGAATCCAATCCATATGAGGGAAAAAATACGGCTGAAAATATTATGAAGCATATCAAAAATTATTTGAAAGTATTTAACAATACAGAAAAGAAATTTTATGATATGTAGAAACAAAACAGTGAGAAATATGCGGATGTTGCGTGGGCTGAAATTATAAGGAGATCGTGGGAAAATGAAACATATTGCGGTGATACCGGCAAGAAGCGGTTCAAAAGGACTGAAAGATAAAAATATCAGGCTGTTGGAAGGAAAACCTCTTATGGCATATTCCATTGAGGCGGCATTGAGATCCCGGCAGTTTGACTGCGTGCATGTTTCTACGGACAGCGGGAAATATGCAGACATTGCGCGGAAATATGGCGCGGATGTTCCGTTTTTGCGGGAAGAGGAGCTTGCAACCGATGGAGCAGGAACATGGGATGTACTGCGCCGTGTTGTGGAGAGATACGAAGCCATTGGTCAGACCTTTGATACGATAACCTTGTTGCAGCCGACGTCGCCGCTGCGGGATGAACAGGATATTTGTGGAGCGTTCCGTGTTTTTTTTGAAAAAGAGGCAGATTCGGTGATCAGTGTCTGTGAGGCGGAACATTCGCCGTTACTCTGTAATACCTTAGATGAGAATGGCTCCATGCATGGATTTATACATATGAATAAGGTCGGAAGACGTCAGGACCTTTCGACATATTATCGGCTGAATGGCGCGATCTATATTCAGCGGACAGGGATCTTGATGAAGAAACAGGACTTATATGGTGAAAGATCGTATGCGTATGTGATGGAAAAGATGCGCTCTGTTGACATTGATGATGCGTTTGATTTTTTGATGGCAGAAGCGGTGATGGGATATAGAAAGCAGGCAGACAACAAAAAGGGTGGGTGAAAAAGTTTTTTCAGTTGTTCGACATCATTTCATAAAAAGGTTATAGAAATTTTAGAAATACATATATTGCCTTTCAGATACCCGGACTGTTATAATAGGAGTAGCTCAAATCAAGTCAGTCGGAAGGAGGGACAAGTTTGACAAATAATGAACTGTTAATGGCAATGTCCGAAATGATGGATAAAAAGTTAAAATCAACCTTGCGGGCGGAATTACAGCCGATCAAAGATGACATTAAAGAAATGAAAGGCGACATAGTCGAAATGAAAGGTGATATAGCCGAATTAAAGGATCGAGTTACCAGAGTAGAAGGCGATATAGTCGAAATGAAAGGTGATATAGCCGAATTAAAGGATCGTGTTACCAGAGTAGAAGGCGATATAGCCGGATTAAAAGACAAGGTTACCAGAATAGATTTACATCTGGAAAATGTGACAGATAAAAATATTCAGATTTTGGCAGAAAATTATCTTCCGGCGGCAAAAAAGTTTGAAAAAGTGGCTTTGCAGGTTCAAAATGTACAGGAGGATGTTGATGTTTGGAAGGGAGTAGTTGCGGAGCATTCACAGATTTTGAATAAGATTTCATGACAGAGTGCTCAATAAGTCAAATGCGTTAAATGAGCCCGACGGGTCAGATGAGCCGGATAAGCCGGATAAGTGATAAGGCTTGAAGGGTAACATTGTAATATATGCTGTAATCGGTCTGATTGCAGTTTCTTTGCACAAGCAATTCAAAATGAATTAAAATCTAAGATGTGGTGGAAGTATGCCATATTCAAGTTAATCTGAAGTTTCAAAAGTTTCAAAATAGTTTTAAAAGTTTCAAAAAATTGGATAAGTATCAGAAAGAGTAAAAACGGCTGACTTTGATTGAGTAAAAAGGGATTATCTAATTTATAAGAAAAAGATTGAGCAGTTGGTACAATAAGGGGTATAATAAGTATCAGATATATAGGGCGGAAGATGATTTACAAGGGGGAACGAAAGATGAACACAGCATTGATTCTGGCGGGGGGGCTGGACCCGCGCTTTCATATGGATATACCAAAGCAGTTTGTGAATGTAAATAACAAACCGATCATCATCTATACGCTGGAGATCTTTCAGAAGCATCCGGATATTGATGAGATCATTGTCACCTGCCTGGAGGGATGGCAGGAGATGGTGCGTGTTTACGGAAAACAGTTTAATATCACCAAATTAAAGGCAATCATTCCGGGCGGAAAGGATGCGCAGGAGTCCACTTATCACGGATTAGAACTTTTGAAGGATAAAATGGGAGCCGGGGATATTGTGGTGGTGCATGATGCGATCCGACCGATGGTCTCCGAAGAACTCATAACAGACAGTATACAGGTGTGCAGAAGGAAGAAGATGGGTGTGGCAGCGACTTATATCATGGATACGATTATGCATTCTCCGGACGGCAAAGAGGGATACCAGTCGATCAATCGGTATGAGATCATGAAAGTCCAGACACCGCAGGCATTTGATTTTGCGTATATCTGGGAAAAACATAATGAGGCAATTAACCAAAAATGTCTTGGGGCATGGGATAACAGTTCCATGCTGACAAATCTGGGAGAGAAGGTCAGCTTTTCTGCGGGATCGGATCTGAATTTAAAGATCAACCGGACGGAAGATGTGGAAATGTTCCGTGCCTTATACCGAATGAAACAACAGGAAGAGAGTGACAGAAAGGAACAGTAGAAAAGGCATGAATGTAGCGTTGATATTAGCAGGGGGACACGGAAGCCGGACAGAGCAGGATATCCCGAAGCAGTTTATGAATGTATATGAAAAACCGCTTATCATTTATACATTAGAAAACTTCGAAAGACATCCGGATATTGATGGCATTGCGGTGGTGTGCATTGACGGCTGGCACGAGGTGCTGCGGGCATATGCCAGACAGTATGGGATCACGAAATTAAAATGGGTGGTAAGCGGCGGCGCTGACGGACAGGAATCCACGCAGAAGGGAATCGAAGCATTAAAAGAAGTCTGCGATGAGAAAGATGTGATTCTGGTGCATGACGCAGTGCGGCCGTTTCTCCCGGCGGAAGTCGTAACAGACGCGATCGTAAAATGCAGGCAGAAGGGATCGGGGCTGAGTGCGGTCAGATGTCAGGAGACGATCGTTCGGACAGAGGATGGAATATCCGGGCAGGAAGGGATCGCGCGAACCGAGATCATGCGTGTGCAGACGCCGCAGGCGTATCGGTACGGCAAAGCACTGTGGGCATATGAGGAGGCACAGCGCAAAGGCATCCGTGGAGAGGTATATATCAACACTCTTATGCTGCGGCTCGGTGAGAAATTATATTTTTCCTATGGATCGGAGAAAAATATAAAAGTCACGACGGTAGATGATCTTGAACTTTTCAAGGCACTGCTTCGGATGGAGCGGGAAGACTGGATCAAGTAGGAGAAGATAAATGATACGATTTTTGGATAAGGAAGTTTATTGTGTAGAAAAAAAGGATATAAACAGGAGTGGGCTGTTCTCCTATTTTTGTAAAAAGGAACATAACGACGATATAATTTTGGTTTATGATGAAGGAATATATTATGGATATATTAACTATCAAACGTTGTTAGGTACGGCAGCATCTGGAGAGGAGACCTATATTGTTAAAGAAAAATATATACATAAAAAAGATGATGTCCAGATATGGGAAAATCTGCACATACTGTTGAAAGATCTCGAAGAAAGAGGAATAAAAAGACAGGCGTTTATACCGGTTTTCGATGAACAGGAGCAGTTACTTTACTTTGCGTATGAATATGTGAAAGAACTGGATACTTCTTATGTAGATATTGCGCTCAAGGAATTACAGGAAAAACGGGCAGAAATTTTTTTGAAAGATATGTACCGGCAAATGGCAAGCGTATGTATTGAGGATTGCAATGAATGGGCATATCTATTTTCTGATGTTTTGGAGATGTATGGAGTGCCTTATTTTTGTGAGGGAGAAAAATGGCAAACACTTTTTCCGACGAAACCTAGTGCATTAGACGATTGTGAATATGGACGAATGAAGATTTATGCAGAGGGGATAGAGTATTTTAAGAAATATGGATCGGGGCAGTTTCTTGAAAGTTGGAATTTCTTGGTGAAGTTGTGTCAGGCAAATCATCTTGTGTTATCAGAAAAACTGAAACATGAATTACAAAGTAAAGGGGTAAATGTGCGTACCATGTACTTTCCATTAGAAAGCAAAAGTAAGACACAGGATGAAGAAATTAGACGATTGCATGGGGTAATACCGCAAGAAAAAAGCTGGGAAAATGAACTGGACAGAGGTCAAATTGAAAAAATTCTGGGTAAAGGGATATCGTGGGAAAAATGGGTAAATATTCAAACAGAGAGAAGACAGAAACATGCAGTAAAGTTTCATGTGAAGGGTAAAACATTAGAAAGTAAAGTCTTTGGTGATGGAAAAGGACACATCTATATAATAGGTCCGTGTATAGCGATTGGATATTGTGTGCTTGCAGATGAGGAAAGTATAGGTTATCTTTTGGCAGAGAAGTTGAAAGCTAAGGACTATTCTGTGCAATGTATTATGTACCCACTGAACTGTTATATATTATATGAGGATATCATAAACAGCCTTACGTTAATGGAAAATGATATTGTAGTAATAGTAGATCTTTTAGGAGAAAATGGTATATTGCAATACAAGAGTGATTTCCCGATAGCAGATCTTATCAAGTCAAGAACGGGAAGAGATTGGTTCTGGGATACACCGATCCATGCAACAGCAACAGGATGTCTGGAAATTGCGAATGCAATGGTGAACTGGCTGGAACCATTGGTGGATCATGCAGTGAATGAGCATTCAAAGTGTTTACAGATGGGAGATCAATTATTACAGACATCAGAAGAAGAAAAGCTAAATGCTTATATTGCAGAAGTAAAAAGGTACCATGAAATTGAAAAAGGTGATTTGGTAGGAGCAATCGTTATGAATTGTAATCCGATGACGAAAGGTCATCTTTATTTGATTGATTATGCAAGACAAAGGGTAAAGTGGCTTTATATTTTTGTGGTGCAGGAGGATAAGTCAGCTTTTTCGTTTGAGGATAGGTTTGCAATGGTGGAAGAAGCAACGCGATGTTTTGATAATGTTATCGTTGTTCCATCGGGAGAATTTGTTTTGTCGTATATGACAATGCCTTTGTACTTTGAGAAAGAGGAAAAGAAAGAAGAAATCTTAGACGCAACGCATGATCTGACAGTTTTTGGAGGGTATGTAGCAAAGGAACTTGGAATTTCCAAAAGATTTGTTGGAGCAGAACCTCAAGATGCGGTCACAAGACAGTATAATGAGGCGATGAAAACAATTCTTCCAAACTATGGAGTTGAGGTGGAAGAAATAGAACGATTGAAAATCGATGAAAAAACAGTCAGTGCATCTGTGGTACGACGGTGGATAGAAGAAGATAGATGGCAAGAGATAGAGAAAGTGGTGCCGGATACAGTGTATAAAAGATTGCGTCTTGGATAGGAAGATAAAATGAGTAAGACAGTGAGAAAGCAGATATTTCAAAAACTTGAAGAGCTTTGCAGGAAGAATCAAGTGATAAGTAAAGAAAAAACGAGCGCTGATCTTGGCGTGGAAGCGCTTGCCGACTGTCAGAATATGGCAGTGGATCTTGGAAGGCAGATAGAAATGGTGTATGGAGAAGAACACCAGAGTGTGCATGCATTAGAAGACTATTGTGAAGCCATTTATCAGATTGCAGTTGAAAAGGAGGTGCGTGCGAAGAAAAGACTTGCATGTGAGGCAGATAAAATTTTACAAGATGTAAGCCATTATATAGAGCGGGAAATACCGGATAAACTTGAAGTGGTCTTTCTTCCCTACAAGGCTTCTATGTGGGATTCCTTAGAGAGTATCTGGCTTGCGGCAAGAGAGGATGCAGCATGCGATGCCTATGTCATCCCAATTCCGTATTATGACAAAAATCCGGATGGCAGTTTTGCGGTAGAACATTACGAGGGAGAGGATTATCCGGACTATGTTCCGGTGGTGCGATATGATGCTTATGATTTTGAAGTAAGAAAACCGGATATCGTATTTATTCACAATCCATATGATCAATGTAATCATGTTACAAGTGTGCATCCGTTTTTTTATACAAAAAATATCAATAAATTTACGGAAAGACTTGTGTATGTTCCATATTTTGTTTTGAATGAGGAAACAGAATCAGAGGATTTGGAAACAGAAGAAATAAAAAAATTTTGTTTGACACCAGGAGTATTTCATTCAAAGAAGGTAATTGTGCAGTCTGAAAGAATGAGAAAAAAATACATAGAAATATTAATAGAGGCATCCGGGAAAGGAGAAGCAACAAGGAAATATTGGGAAAATAAGATATTAGGCATGGGTTCTCCGAAAGAGGATAGATTATACCATATCTGTGAAAAAAACGTGATCATACCTGATGAATGGGAGAAAATTTTAAAAGAAGATGGGGGAAAGAAGAAAAAAATTATTTTTTACAATACGAGCGTGATCGCATTTTTAGAAAATGGAGCTGATATGCTCAAGAAGATAGAGCAAGTATTTAAACTTTTTCAAAGTAAAAGGCATGATGTAGTTTTGATATGGAGACCACATCCTTTATTGGAAAGCAGTATAGCTTCAATGCGGCCAGAACTTCTAAACAGTTATAAAAAGTTACGAGAAAAGTATAAGAAGGATGGCTGGGGGATTTACGATGATACAGCAGATATGAATACGGCAATTGCATTGAGCGATGGGTATTATGGGGATATGAGTTCGGTAGCTTATCTATACACAAAAGTCGCTAAACCTGTTTTGATCCAAAATTCACATCAGGTGAAATGGGTGTTTGCAGGATGTGTGTTGGTAAATCAAGAGATATATTTTTGTTTATCGGGTTATAATATGCTGTTAAAATATGATTTGTGTAAAGGAACGGTAAATACAGTTGCAAAATTATGGGAAAAGGAAGAGAAAATCAGTAGTATTGCAATGATGGAAAGTGATGGAGAAAATATCTATATGCTGGAAATGACTGGTGAGCGAGTATTGAGATATTCGCTTGTAACGCATCAATGCGAAAAGGTAATAATAGCATGTAATCAGGATAGATATAATAACTTTGCGGCGATCACAAAATATGGAAAAAGTGTCTATATTTTTCCGAGATTAGAAAGTTATATTGTGAAAATAGAAAATGGGAAGAATGTAGTCCGGATGGCACAAGCGTTATACCATGATTTAAACCAAATGAATTATGAGGCTCCATATTTTTCATATGGTATTCAAAGGAAAAATGAAATGTGGCTTGTAGGAGAACAGGGACGGATCATAGTTTGTTATCAACTAAATTCTGACCAATATACAATATACGATTGTCCGAAAATTGAAGAGGGATGCATACATGCCATTTTTTTTGAAGAAAGTATATATATTTTAAGTGTAACAGGAAAAGTGTATAAATGGCAGAAAGAGCAACAAGAAATAACGCAAATTATTGATTTGAAGGCGGATGTGGGGCAATATGCGAGATTAGTGGTTTTGAAAAATAAAATTGTAATATTACCACAAACCGGGGAAGATATATTGATCTACAACTTACATGAGAAATCAGTTTCCACATATGAACAATATCCAGATGATTTTAAATATCAAATACTGGAAGGAGGAACAAAATATAGTGATTATTGTGAAAATGATCAGTATGTTTATTTTGCAATGCAGTCAGCAAATTATCTTTTGATGATAAATAAGCAGACAGAAAAAATTGAGTGGAAAAAAATGAAACTTGATGAGAGTATGGCAGAAAGATATATGGAGGGAAATGGTATACGAGAGGAAGGAATGATACAGATAAGGGATTATTTGAACTGGATAATAGAAAAATATAATAAAGATTCATGTGAGAAACAGGATTTTGGTGTTGGAAAAAGTATATGGGAAGAAGTCGGAAGGTGAAGAAATGGGTAAAATTAGAGAAGAAAAGTATTATATTTGGGGAACTGGCTATCAGGTAACTTGGATGCATCAGTATTATTCAGGAGTGCTGCAAAAGCTTCGTATAGAAGGGTACATAGATAATGATCCTGAAAAATGGGGAAAGCAATTTAAAGGAAGAATTGTTTATAAACCGGATGTTCTAAAAGAAAATTCGGATTATTATCTTATTGTTCCACAGACATATGTTAGTGAAGTTCGAAAGCAGATAGAAAGAGATTACAAGCAATATAGTCAGCGAATTGTAGAGGATAATTTTTTAGAAAAAGTTCAAATGATAATGCGATATGAGACTTGTCAGGATAGGGAGATTTCTGAGATTTTGGATTATTTAGAAACCAATCCCCTGCAAGTATTCAATTATTCCTTTGTAGAAAAATATAATACGGCAGATTATGTAATACAATTTGATTTGGAAAAAGGTTTGTATTTTACTTTACATAAGGGAAAGAAAATGTATTTTTCTCGTTCATTTACGAGCAAAGAGAGTGTAGCAGAGTATTATAGATCCATTTGTTTAGAACAGGATGAGGAATCTCCGCATAAGTATCTGACAGAGACATTTGATGTTCCGGATGATGCAGTAGTTGTTGATGCAGGAGTCGCTGAGGGAAATTTTTCATTGGAAATTGTGGATCGTGTAAAGAAAATTTATTTATTTGAACCAGATGCTTTATGGGTGGAAGCTTTACAGCATACGTTTGCGCCTTATCGAGAAAAAGTGGAGATTATAAATAAGTGTTTGTCAAATTATATGGATGAGGATACAACAACCATTGATGAAACACTAAAAGGTGAAAAAATAGATTTTATAAAAATGGATATTGAAGGGGAAGAATATTACGCATTAGAAGGAGCAAAGAAAAGTTTGAATTGTTCACCAGAGGTAAAAAGTGTGATATGTACATATCATCAGGAATTTGCATATGAAGCGTTAAAAGGGTTATTGGAAAAAGAACAATTTATGGTAAATCATTCAAAAGGATATATGTGGTATCCGGATCGCTATAATATTATGCGGGCACCTGTCTTGCGGAGAGGACTGATCAGGGCGGAAAAGGAGCGTGTAAAATGAAAAGTAAGGTTATAGCAATTTATTTACCGCAATTTCATGCAATACCGGAAAATGATAAGTGGTGGGGCAAGGGATTCACAGAATGGACAAATGTAAAACGCGGAAAAAGCTTTTATCCTGGACATTATCAACCGAGGATACCCTATAATAAGAATTACTATGATTTATCGAATTTAAGTGTTTTAGAAAAACACATACAAATGGCAAAAGACGCTAAAATAGCTGGATTTGCATTTTATCATTATTATTTTACTGGAAAAAAATTGATTGAAAAGCCAATAGAGAATTATCGCGATTATTCCAAGAAAGATTTTCCGTATTGTCTGATCTGGGCGAATCAATCATGGATGCGCACCTGGTATCGGGCAAATGGTGAAAAGGAGATGCTTTTGGAACAGGTGTATGGTGGAGAAAAGGAATGGAAAGAACAATTTGAATATTTATATAGTTTTTTTCGAGACGAACGTTATATAAAAATTGACAATAAGCCGTTGTACATAATTTATCTGCCACAGGATATTGAATATCGGAAAGAAATGTTTGGATTATGGAATCGTCTGGCACAGGAAAGAGGGTTTGATGGTCTGTATTTAGTTGCGATGAATACTGGATGGGGATTGGATAAGGCACAAAATTTATATGATGCATATATGAATTTTGAACCGATTCAGACAATTTGTGGAGACGCTTCTTATAGGAGTTTTCTTCAGCAATTTAAGAGTACGCATATTGCAAAAGTCGACAAGGATAAATGTAATTTGACCAACAGGATATTTGCACAAAATGCATACACATATTCATATTTATGCAGTCAGATAGAAAAAGGGTATGGTGTAGAAAGTGTAAAAAAGACATATCTTGGGGCATTTCCGGGTTGGGATAATTCGGCAAGAAAAGATGAGGAATCATGGATCATAAGGAACAGTACACCGAAAAGATTTGGAAAACATATAGAAAGGATGCTTCAGCGCTCAGAGGACATGGGAAATGAATATTTGTTTCTGAATGCTTGGAATGAGTGGTCAGAAGGTGCATATGTGGAACCGGATGAAAGATATGGATATGCATATTTAGAGGAACTGAAAAGGAGAATTATGCATTATGAAAAGTATTATAATATGGGGAACTAAATACGTAGGACAGGAAACATTTAAAATTTTACAGGAATATCAGGAACTTCAAGTTATTGCTTTTGGAGATAATGATCCAAAGCAATGGGGAAAGACCTGTTGCGGAAAAATTATTATAAGTGCGGAAGAAGTATTGAAGTTAAAAGATTTGGATGGGATTGTGATTGCTGCATCGTCTAAGTATGTTGCAGAAATATATGCAGGGTTAGCAGATATGGTGGAAGTACCTATCTATCGTGATGTATATGAATTGATCAGCATGAGGGCATCTATTGATATTTCCGGATGGTGCAATGCGCAATGTAAATGGTGTGCTACTGGAAAGAAAAATAGAAGTGGAGTGTTGGCAGAGCATACATATATTTCGCTTGAAAGATTCAAGAAAATATATGAACATTTGTTAGAAACAAATATTTTGTACAAATTTAATGAAATACTTCTGTATGATTGGGGAGAACCTTTTTTGAATCCGGACTGCATGAATATTTTGGAATATTTATCTCAAAATAATCAGATTTATTCAATGAGTACCAATGCATCCATATTGAAATTGGCGAAAAAACCTGGAATTTATAAACAGTGCAGGACATTCATTTTTTCTATGCCAGGATTTAGTCAGGAATCTTACGATAAAATACATAGATTCAGTTTCGAGAAAATTAAAAGCAATATAAAGGCATACATTGAAAATATAAGAAAATTTGGTTTTGAAGGAGAGGCGATTCTTTCCTATCATGTGTATCAATTCAATATAAAAGAAATACCAATGGCACGAGCGTTTGCGGAATCTTTGGGAATAAAATTTGTTCCTACATATGCATATTTTGCGGACTTTGACCTGACGGAACAATATATTATGGATAAAATGCCGCAAGAAACGAGAAAAGAGGCAGAGCAGGAACTGGTTCTGCAGCATGTTCCACGATTGTTGAAAAGCAGACCGGATAATTTTAGATGTTTGGTAGAAAATATGATCTCTGTTAATACGAATGGACAAATAGAATTATGTTGTTGTGCAGGGCAAGAGAAAAAGGATTACATATGGGGAAGTGTATTTGAGTTAAAATCTTATGGTGAATGGAGAAAAATGCGGGAAACAATGCTTGTTTCAGAGACGTGCAAACTATGTAGAAAGATGGGAGTGGACTATTGGATCTTTAATAACCCATCATTTGAAGAAAAAGCAAATGCTTGAGGATAAGGAAAAAGAAAAATGGAAAAAATATCAGTGATTTTTTGTTTGGCAGCAGTAATAGGTTTATTGATAGGTGTTTTATTGGCAGCAGGAGCTGTTATGATGGTGATAAAAGGCTACAATCAATGTACAAAAAAAGTTATAAAATATTATTTTATTTTAAATGAATGGTTGGCGTTAAGACAGAAAAATGAGACAGTAGTAAAATTTTTTGAAAAAAATAATTATAAGACAGTTGCTATCTATGGATTGAAGGAATTGGGAGAGCGTCTGATAGAAGAACTGGAAGGAAGCGGAATAACAGTTGTATGTGTTGTTGATCAAAACCGGATAAAAATGGTAAAGAATATACAGGTGCTTTCTCCAACAGATAAAATACCGGACGTTGATGTGATGGTTGTGACAGCATCCTTTTATTTTAATCAAATAAAAGCAAAAATGAAAGATAAAGTGAGTGGTGACATAGTGTCGATTGATGATGTAATATACAGTAAGTATTAATTAATATCATAAAGATGTAAAATTTTGTAAAAGGACAATGATATGAAAACAATCGCAATGTATTTACCGCAGTTTCATAGAGTAAAAGAAAATGATGAATGGTGGGGAGAAGGTTATACCGAATGGACGGCGGTAAAAAATGCGGAGCCGCTTTTTAAAGGACATAATCAGCCGCGGGTTCCGCTGCATCATAATTATTATGATCTTTTAGAAAAAGATACGATGAAATGGCAGGCTAAGCTTGCCAGGCAGTATGGAATAGATGGTTTTTGTTTTTACCATTACTATTTTAAAGATGGGAAAAAAATACTGGAAAAACCGGTAGAAAATTTTTTGAAATGGCAGGATATTGATATGCCGTTTTGTTTTTGCTGGGCAAATGATACATGGGCAAGAACGTGGAGTAAGGTGGAAGATAAAGCTAGCTGGGGCGACAAGTTTGAAAATCGTGTGGAGAGAACGGGAAATGGCGTTTTGCTGGAACAGGATTATGGAAATGAAGCAGAATGGGAGAAACATTTTTATTATTTATTGCCTTTTCTTAAGGATAAACGTTATATCCGATATCAGGATAGACCGGTATTTTTGATCTATAAGCCTCAAAAGGTATATTGTTTACTACGAATGGTTCGGTTGTGGAAGGTATTGGCAAAGAGAGAAAATATTCCGGAAATTTATGTAATCGGAGTGAATGTCGGGGATAAAGCTCCGGGGCTTGATGCCCGGCTGATGCTTGAACCGGGTGCACATTGGAATATTGATCTGACAGGAAAGAAAGCGCAGAGACAAAAGGAAAATGGAGTAGATACATATTTATATAAAGATCTTCTGGATGCTGCAGGATATATTGGAAGAGAAGATAGCGGCAAGACATATTTAAGTGCAGTAGTAGATTATGATGATACTCCAAGACGGGGAAAAAACGGATACTGTCTGAAGGGATCTGATCCGGCACTGTTTGAGAAGAAATTTACAGAGATACTGAGAGAAAGTATTCGGCGTGAAAATGAATTTGTATTTATCAATGCGTGGAACGAGTGGGGGGAAGGAATGTATCTGGAACCGGATGAAAATCATGGTTACGGATATCTGGAAGCTGTTGCAGGTAGCTTACAAAATATAAAAGAGGACAGGCATAACAAGATAGATATTCCGTATAAAAACGAGTGTGACAGTCAAAAAGAGATGCGCAGGGAACTGGAGCACTTGAGGGGGCATTATGAACTGTTGCATGGCTGGTTTCAGTTGAAGGAGCAAAGCAGAAACACAGGTGAATATCTGACCAGAAATCATTATGATAAAATTGCAATATATGGGTGGGGCGTTTTTGGAAAACATTTGTATAAAGATTTGCAGGACACTCCCATTAAGGTTTCTTGCATAGTAGACAAAAATCAGACCGAACCCGGAGTGATCTCTGTTGAGGAATTTCTGAAAAAAAGAGGAGGAATCTCTGCGGTTATAGTTACGCCGATTTATGCGTATGCCGAAATATATTATGAATTATCAGATAAAATTGATATACCTATTATATCATTAGAAGAAGTGGTAATGTCTCTTTTATAAGATTTAAAGAAGGAAATGATGGGTGAATACACATGGATATGATATTTTTTGGAGCAGGATTTTTCGGACAACAGGCGTACCAAAGATACCGGGAAAATCATTATAAGAATGAACTGCTGGGTTTTATGGACAGCAAAAAGACGGGAAAATACTGTGACTTGCCAATTTTGTCATGGGAAGAAATAGACAAAGAAACGGCAGCGGTCGTGATCACGGTGGAGAGTCCGTTCGTGGTCAGTGAGATTTATTACAAATTAAAGGAATATGGAGTGAAGCATGTCTACTGGTTTCATAATCAGGTTTATCAGTGTGCAGCAAAAGATGATTTTTTAATGGCAGAATGTATTTGTGCAGATGACTGGGGCGATTGTGTATTGCCGCAGGCGGAGATGCATATTGCGGATTATTGCAATTTAAATTGCAAGGGATGTACACATTTTTCGCCTGTTTTTGAAAAAAAGTTACCGGATTTTAATACAAGAATAGCAGATGTGATTTCTTTAAAGAATAAATTTTCCAACATAATATATTTTTCCATTCTGGGCGGAGAGCCTTTTTTAAATCCGGATATTACCGGATACATAAAAGAAATCCGCAGGTTGCTGCCAAATACTTATATACAGATTGTTACAAATGGATTGCTGATCCTCAAATTGGAAGATGAGGTTTTTTCGTGTATACGGGAGAATAAAATTACAATCAGTATTTCTGAGTACGAGCCAACACATAAGAAAATAGATGAAATAGAGAAAAAATTATGCGATCATCAGATTTCTTATATTATTCGATCCTATGACAGCAAGCAGAAATTTAATATACCATTATCATTAAGCGAACAGAGTAAATATCCGCATATGTGTATTTCCAATGGGTGTGTAAATATCTGGAATGGGAAAATTGCAAGATGTCCGACGTTGATGTATATTGAAAAATTTAATGAGGTTTTTCATACAGATTTACCGACAGATGGGATTATGCAGATGAAGGACTGCCCGGATGGTTTTGAATTGCTGAAATTGTTACAAACAAGAGTACCGTTATGCAAACATTGTGTGGAATGTCCGGTCACATGGGAAAGATGCAGCGGGACACCGCAGTTGAGTGATTTTGCAAGAGAGGATTAAAAGAAAAAATATATACGGAGGCGCGTACATATGTGTGAAAGTTTTTCAGAACCAATAGAGATTTTAGACAAGATGGCGTATCAGGGAAAATCTGAAATGACGGAATGGCAGTTAAAATTTGTGTGTGGATTGATAAAACAAAAAAGACCGAGGAAAATTTTGGAGATCGGAGTGGCGGCAGGTGGTACAACGGCTGTGCTGCTGAATTGCATTTCCTTATTAGGGCTTGATGCGGAAGTGTTTTCCATAGATGTGAATGAAAAATTATATTCGGACAACAGCAAGTGTACGGGGTATCTGGCGAGACAGTGTATGCCGTATTTGCAAAATCAAGTAAATTGGACGCTGTATACCAATGGAATTTCTGTAGAGTTCTTAGAACAGATTGGAGAGGATATAGATTTTGTAATATTGGATACCATGCATATATTGCCTGGGGAAGTGCTGGATTTTTTGGCATGCCTGCCATATTTATCCGATCATTGTACGGTGGTCTTGCATGATATAGCCCTGCATCATTTGGGAAATGAGGCGGATGGTTATGCCACACAGGTTCTTTTTGATACGGTTGCCGCAAAAAAAATAATAGGAAGTGATGCTGAAAGTCCGCAAAATTATCCGAATATTGGTGCGTTTGAGATAAATGAGGACACGAGAAAGTATGTCGGAAATGTTTTTGGTGCATTATTGCTGACATGGCGTTATATGCCGTCTCTGGAACAGATACGGTTATATCGGGATTTTTATTGCAGGCATTATGAAAAAAAATATATTGATATTTTTGATAAAGCATTTGCACTCAATGAAAATACATTAGGGAAGATGCTGCAAAAAAAGGAAACTGAATTTCAGGAGATGTACAGACTGGTAAATACCTGTGCAAAACATCGTGTGTATATTTATGGATGT
Source organism: uncultured Roseburia sp. (assembly GCA_964388945.1). Classification (GTDB taxonomy): domain Bacteria; phylum Bacillota; class Clostridia; order Lachnospirales; family Lachnospiraceae; genus Roseburia_D. The sequence continues at coordinate 18,050 of CAYMCM010000004.1, read as the reverse complement.
GGAAAGTTTGGAAAAGCTTTTTATAAATTGCTGAAAAATTGCGGTGTAGATGTGCGAGGATATATTATAACGGATGGAAATGAAAAGGAGGAGAAAGAGCAGGTATACTATTTATCTGAAATAGATTTTCATAAGGAACAGGATTTGATCTTGGTGGGAGTAAATACAAATCTTCAGGAAGAAATCAGAGAAAATTTGGAGAAAAAAGAGATTAGAAATTATTTGCTGCCAAGTGTTGCTGTGTGTGAGTTTATAGGGAGATACTATTAAATGGATGCAGAAAAAGAGTTGCTGAGTGTTATTGTTCCGATCTATAATGCGCAGCAGTATTTAAAACAATGTCTGGATAGTATTATAAATCAGCGGTATAGAAACCTCGAGATTATTCTGGTGGACGATGGCTCAACGGATCAGTCGGGAGTTATTGCTGATTCGTATAAAAAAGATAGCAGAGTCAAAGTGATACATAAAAAACAGGAAGGTCCCTCAAAAGCGCGGTGGGAAGGGGTTCAAAAAGCAAAAGGAAAGTATGTTGCGTTTGTGGATGCAGATGACTGGATTGCAGAAACGATGTATATGGATATGATGCAGCATATAAATGAGAATGATTTGGATATTATTACTTGTGGCATTTGCCGTTATTGGAGTGATACGAAAAGCCTGAAACATCAATCATTTTTAAAAGAAGGTTTTTATGATGAGGCTGCCATTGTAGAAGAAGTATATCCAGTCATGCTGTGGGATACGATGCATGATGTTTATGGGGTAGATCCAAGTCTGTGTTCTAAGATTATGAAGCGTGATATCGTGGCCGAGTATATGGAGAAAGCACTGCGTTTTCATTTCTATTTAGGAGATGATACGGCTGTCTTATATCCGGCAATGCTGACTATAAAGCGTTTTTATGTTATGCATGAGTGTTATTATTATCACAGGCAGCGGGAAAACGGAGATATTGCTTCGTATATCAAAGATCCTCAATTTTTTGAAAATCTGTTTAACGTGTATCAATATTTGAGAGAACAATTTGGACAGAGTCTGTATGCAGATATATTGCAGAGGCAATTAGAGTTTTTCTATATGAGATTTATACAGTTAAGAAAACAGTATTATTATCGGGTAGAAGATAAGCCGGAAGCAATTTTTCCATTTACAGTGATTGAGAAAGATTCCAAAGTCATATTGTATGGTGCGGGGAAAGTTGGCTGCACTTATATGAAACAAAATGAGAAAAATAAATTTTGTGAAGTTGTACTTTGGGTAGATAAGAATTACCGGAATTTTGGGGATGATTGGAAGATCGCCGCTCCACGGGAAATAAACAGGCAGCAGTATGATTATATTATTCTGGCAGTACAGACAGCGGCGTTGGCAGAAGAAATAAAGCAGGAATTGATTGCGTATGGGGTACCGGAAAAAAAGATCATATGGGCGGCTGCGAATATGCAGAGTTTTCTAAGATAAATATATTGCGTATGTGTGGCAGAACGGATTATGGGGGAGAGAATGCAAAAGATCATTTTGTTTGGTACGGGAGACCGGGGGAGAAAATTATTTCATTTTTTGAAGGAGATTGGTGCAAACATACTTTTCTGGATCGATTCCGATTCACAAAAGTGGGATACGGAGCTGTTTCATGTTCCAGTTTGTAATCCGAAAAAGGTGTTGGAATATAAGGATAGTATTGTATGTATTGCGGCAATCGATCCGAAAAGAGAAATGTATCAGACGCTGTGCGCCTATGGGATAAACCCAAAACGGATTTATAGTTTTTCTGAAATGATCATAGAGAGCGGAAAAAGAGTATTAAAAAATAGCGTTCGGGAAGAAAAAAAAATTTGTTCCAGACCGGATATTCTTTTTGACTGTACGAACGGATTAGGACTGGGCGGTGTTGAAGCCTGGAGTATGCAGGTTGCGGCAGAACTTGAAAACTATGGAAAACATGCGTTTCTTGCAGTGCCGCAAAACAGCAGGACAGCAAATAGCAATATTGCGGAGAAACTGCTATCTATGAGGATAGAAGCAGCAGATACGTTCTCGGCTGAAAAAATCAGAAGCGTGATAGAAGGTATAACAAGTAAATTGCCATGCACTGTGATTACCAGTTGTGTAAATGATTTCTTTTTAGCTGCCTGTATAGTAAAAGAATGGTATCCAACGCAGATTAAGATAATATCGGTGGTTCATCAGGGAATACTGGCAGCTTATAAGGAGCAGTCAGATGCAATGCAATATGTAGACAGATATGTTGGTGTGAGCCGGGATATTTGCGAAGGGCTGGCATCACAAGGGATCAATACAGACATCATATTACATATGACTTGTCCGGTAGCATGTGGTAATATGCAAAAAAGAAGTTATACGCTGGATCGTTTAACTCCAATTCATATTGGTTATGCGGGGCGACTGGAGGTTGTTCAAAAAAGGCTGGATCTGCTTTTGGTATTGCTTGAGGAAATGGATCAGTTGAAAATAAATTATTTTTTGGAGATTGCGGGAACAGGGGAGTATTTAAAGGAGATTTTGAAATATATACACAGGGCATGTCTGGAAGACAGGGTTCGGCTGCTGGGTACTTTAGACAGAAGCGAGATATCTGATTTTTGGAGCAGACAGGATATTTGTATTAACTTATCGGATTATGAAGGGCGAAGTATTTCGATCATGGAAGCAATGGCAAATGGTGCGGTTCCGGTTGTAACAAAGACTTCTGGGGTGAGAGAAGATATTACAGATGCCCAAAGTGGTTTTTTGGCAGAAACCGGAGACTGCCATAAGATGGCATTAGCGATCAAAGGCTTGGAAGAACGGCGTTATTTATTAAAATCTATGGGAATGAAGGCATATGAAAGTATATCAGCTAAGTGCAATATGGAAGATCATATGAAATTCTGGAATCAGGTGTTAGAAGAATTATGGTAAAAATATCAATTATTATTCCGGTTTTTAATAACGAGCAATATATCAGACAGTGTATTCGGAGTGTACAGAGGCAGACAGTCGCCGATCTGGAGATGATCTGTGTCGATGACGGATCGACGGATGCCTCGGCAGAGATCTTAAAGCGTTTGCAGGCAGAGGAGTCGAGGATTGTTTTGGTGCATCAAAAAAACCAGGGAGCAGCTGCGGCGCGAAATGCCGGAATAGAACTGGCAACGGGAAAGTATCTGGCGTTTTTGGATGCGGATGACTATTATTTAAAGCAAGATGCATTGGAAAAGATGATAGACTGCTGTGAGCGAAAACGAGTGAAGGCCTGCGGAAGCGTGATGTATCTTTTACAGGGAGAGGTGAGCCCGTCACCGCAGGCTGATCTGGTAAAAGCAATGGCGCAGGAAGGGATCGTAACATATGGGGAGTATCCATTAGACTACGATTTTACAACGTTTATCTTTGCACGTGCCATGATCATGGAAAAATACATCCGATTTCCAGAATACCGATATTTTGAAGATCCGCCTTTTCTGGTAAGAGCCTTGTATGAAGCAGAACATTTCTGTATGGTAGATGTCGGTTTGTATTGTTACAGAAAAATAGAGGTTGCATTTAAACTAACAGGGGACAAGGTGAAAGATCTGCTGAGCGGATTGATTGATAATCTGAATTTTGCGAAAGAACACCGGCTGGAACGTCTGTTTGAAAAGACGCTGGAACGTTTGGAATATGAATATGGAAATCATATTTACCATAATATTACAAACGAAAGTCAGGAAGAAATAGCGTTGTTAAAAAGTGCGGGAAAAATTGCGGGAGTGCAGATGCAGAAAGCAGATTATATGGTACGTCCGCTGCAGCTGCTCATGGAAAGGGGAGTTTACAGCGGGACACGCTATGAAGCAATTTTGCTGGAACATATATATGAAGCAGATTCGATTGCTGTATATGGAGCCGGAAAACTCGGAAAACGTTTTTTACGCTATTTAAAGGAACTGCATCAGGATCAGAAAGTTTCCTGTATTCTGGTGTCAAAACAGTCAGGAGCGCAGCAAAATATAGAAGGAATCCCGGTTATGGAACTGGCTGCATATGAAAAAAAGCAGGGTGAAATGATCTTTGCTGCATTGGGAGGAATTTATTATCATGCGGTGGAAGAAAGTTTAAAACAGAAGCAGATTTTGGCATATATGCTGGTTGATGATGTTTTTTTGGAAATGTTAGAAGTGGAATGAAACGGGTGAGACGGTATGTATTATGCGAAGCAGATAGTGGAACAATTAAAAACCAGCAGTGAGATCGTGATCTTTGGCGCAGGCAATATTGCAGAGGAAGTGGCATACTGTCTGCTGGGGAAGCCTTATGAACTGGAGATCGCGGGTTTTATGGTATCGGAAAAAGGGAAAAATCCGGATCAGATCTTTGGACTTCCGGTAATGGATCTTGCGGAAGGAAAGAAAAAATACCGAAACGCCTGCATTTTGCTGGCGGTCATGGAAAAATATCAGGATGAGATTTTAGCTGCCTTAGCGCAGAATGGGTTTTGTTCGGTGATACCGGTGACTTTTGAGAGTGATCTCTGGAGCGAACTGCGTGGAAATTATTATCGGGAGTATAGGCTGAGTCAGGGGAAAACCTATCTTACATTGGAAGAGGGATTAAAGGCGGAGACTGCGGCAGAAGAAAAATCCGGTGCGGTTGAAGTCTATATGGCAAAGTGCCATGTGGACAGACCGCTGTCCGAGGAAGAAACCGGTGAAGCATGGGAGATTCCGATCCAGGTCGGAGCTGCGCTGTCAGATCAGCGGATCGCAGAAGTATGTGATAACACCGGAGAGCACATTTCGGATAAAAATAAAGAATACTGTGAGCTGACAGCGTTGTATTGGATCTGGAAAAATGCCGGAGCAAAGTATGAAGGACTCTGTCATTACAGACGGCATTTTCTTTTGGGCGAGGAAGACAGAAGGAAACTGCTTCATTCCGATATTGATGTGATCTTAACGATTCCGGTATTGAATTTTCCTGATGTGCGGACGGCATATTGCAGGGATCATGATGAGAGAGACTGGGAGATCATGCTGCAGGCGATCCGTGTTCTGGCACCGGAATACACGCTTGCGGCAGACAAATTGCAGAGCGGACAGTTTTATTATGGCTATAATATGCTGATCGCGCGCAAAGAGATTCTGGATGATTATTGTGCATGGCTGTTTCCAATCCTTGCGTACTGCGAAAAAAAATGCGGCAGGAAGGAAGATACCTATCAGAACCGCTATATCGGTTTTCTGGCAGAACGGCTGATGTCGATCTATTTTTTACATAATGAGAACAAATATAAGATCGTGCATGCAAAAAAGTATTTTATCCAGACAAAGCCGATGCAGCAGACTAAAAAGGTGCAAGGCGAAGAACACATTGTGGTTTATGGGGCACAGATGGTAGCAGTGAGTGTTTATTATGCCTTAAAGCGGTTATATCCAAAGAAAAAAGTGGAGGCGTTTTTGGTCAGCGATCCGGCTGGAAATCCAAAGCAGATTGATGGAATTTCGGTCATTCCGATTGAAAAATTTCCGCATAAGGATGTTACGGTTTTAATTGCGGCACCGGAAAATCATCATGCCGCGATCATGGCAAAACTGGATGAAAAAGGATTTGAGCATTATATTTGTATTGACGCCAAAAAGGAAGCGGCGCTGATGGAGCGGTATTATGAGGATACAGGAGAATTTCAGACACTTCATGCGCAAAAAAAAGGAAGTGTGAAAGCACAGGCTGTGGTGTATCTGTCAAAGTTTATAAAAGATAAAGAACTGTGTAATCCGTGGGAAATGCCGGACTTTGTGCACCCGATCCAGGCGGGAGCGGCACTGAATGAAAAGAGGATTGCAGCACTTACCGATGATGTGGGAGAGAATATCTCTGCGAAGAATGTTAATTACAGCGAACTGACAGCGTTGTACTGGATCGGAAAGCATGCAGATGCGGAGTATCTGGGTCTGTTTCATTACCGAAGGATACTGGATATCACACCAGAGGATCTTTATCGTCTGCGGGAAAATGATGTGGATGTCGTTCTGCCGTTTCCGACTATTCAGGAGCCGGACTGCAATGCGCATCATAAGCGTTATGTAAAAGATGCAGACTGGGAAGCAATGGAGAAGGCTCTTTTAGAATGTGCGCCGGAATATGCAAAAGCTTTGCCGGAAATTTTTGCGGATCGCTATTTTTATAACTATAATATGTTCCTTGCAAAAAAAGAAGTGTGGCAAGATTATTGCAGCTGGCTGTTTCCGATCCTGGAACGTACTGAGGAACTCAGCGTGCCGAAAGGAAGTGAACGGGCGGATCGCTATATCGGTTATCTAGGAGAAAATCTGACGACACTTTATTTCAGGTATCACAGAAATGATTTACGGATCGTGCATACCGGACGCCGGATGCTGACATAGGAAACAGCGGTCAAAAAAAACGAAAAAAGTAAAAAGGAGGAGGGAAAATATGACACTTTATGAAAGGGAAATACAAAGGATCGCGGCGTGTGATCTTCCGTGGGAAAAGCTGGAGGGAAAGAAGATCCTGATCTCAGGGGCAACGGGAATGATCGGCAAGTGCCTGATCGATGTTTTGATGTTAAGAAATGCAAACAAGGAGCAAAAGATCCAGATTGCTGCATTGAGCAGAAATAAAGATCGGGCAAAAGAACGGTTTTCTGCTTACCTGAACAAAAGTGAATTTTCTTATTACTCCTGTGATGTCAATCAAGAGATCCCGGAATGCGGGCAGACAGATTATGTTCTTCATGCGGCGAGCAACACGCACCCGGTGCAGTATGCATTAGATCCGATCGGAACGATCGCGTCTAACGTGATGGGGACAAAAAATCTGTTGGATTATGCAGTTTCCCACGGAACAAAGCATTTTTGTTTTGTATCTTCCGTGGAAATATATGGGGAAAACCGTGGGGATGTGGAAAAATTTTCGGAAGAATATCTCGGATATCTGGACTGCAATACGTTAAGGGCAGGTTATCCAGAGAGTAAGCGTCTGGGTGAGACGTTGTGCAATGCTTATAAAAAGACCTGCGATCTTGATTTTTCAATCCCACGTTTAAGCCGGATCTACGGACCGACAATGCTGCCTTCTGATACAAAAGCAATTTCCCAGTTTATCAAAAAAGCAGAGGCAGGGGAGGACATCGTATTAAAAAGTGAAGGGAAGCAGAAGTATTCCTATACCTTTGTCACAGACGCGGTGGCAGGGATTTTAGCGGTTATGCTGCTTGGAGCGTCGGGAGAGGCTTATAATGTTGCCGATGAGAGATCAGATATCACATTAAAAGAGCTTGCCGGAATACTGGCAGATATAACTGGAACAAAGGTGGTGTTTGAACTGCCCGAAGAAACGGAAAGACAGGGATATTCTACTGCGACAAAGGCGATGCTTTCCGCAAAAAAGCTGCAAAAACTGGGATGGGAGGCACAGGTTCACATGAAAGAAGGACTGCGTTTTTGTGTGGAGCAAGGATAAGGGTTTCGAAAATTGCGCGGATGGAGTATAATGAAGTCTGGAAAAATGAAAAGAAAATAAGAAAACGGTTTGGAGGTATTTACCTATGAAAAAAGTGTTGGTGACCGGTGCGGATGGTTTTATCGGAAGTCATCTGACCGAGAGTTTGTTGGAAAAAGGCTATGATGTAAAAGCGTTTACATTTTATAATTCATTTAATACATGGGGATGGCTGGACACGCTCCCGAAAGAAAAACTGCGTGAGATCGAGATTTTTTCCGGAGATGTCAGAGATCCGAACGGTGTGCGGGAAGCAATGACCGGTGTGGATGCGGTATTTCATCTTGCGGCACTCATTGCGATCCCATTCAGCTATCATTCACCGGATTCTTATGTAGATACAAACATCAAAGGCACCTTAAATGTCTTACAGGCAGCAAGGATGTTAGAGACAGAGCGCGTGCTTATCACTTCGACTTCTGAGGTTTACGGAACAGCGCAGTATGTTCCGATCGATGAAAAGCATCCGTATCAGGGACAGTCTCCATATTCCGCGACCAAGATCGGAGCAGATCGTCTTGCGGAGAGTTTTTACCGCAGCTTTAACCTTCCGGTGTCCATCGTGCGTCCGTTCAATACGTTTGGACCGAGACAGTCAGCGCGTGCGGTCATTCCGACGATCATCTCACAGCTTCTTGCAGGAAAAGAAGAGATCAAGCTTGGTTCTCTGACGCCGACCAGAGATTTTAATTATGTCAAAGATACGGCGGCAGGATTTATTGCGATCGCGGAGTCGGACAAGACAGTCGGACAGGAAATCAACATTGCGACACAGCAGGAGATTTCGATCGGGGAACTGGCAGAGGAAATTATTGCGCAGATTAATCCGAAAGCAAAGATCGTCTGCGATGAGCAGCGTCTGCGCCCGGAGAAAAGTGAAGTGAACCGTCTGCTCGGTGCAAATGCAAAAATCAAAGAGCTGACAGACTGGCAGCAGCAATATACTTTTTCACAGGGAATCGCAGAAACGATCGCATGGATGAGAGAGCACATGGATTCTTACAAAGCAGATATTTATAACGTATAAAAACAGATTAAAAAACAGGGCTGGAGGATAAAAATATGGGAAAGTTTGTTCCATTGTCAATTCCGAATTTTGAGGGAAATGAAGAAAAATATGTACTGGATGCGGTGCATCAGGGATGGGTATCCACAGGCGGAGCCTATATTACACAGTTGGAAGAAAAGCTGGCTGAATTTTTAGAGGTGCCGATGACGGTTGCCTGCCAGAGTGGAACTGCGGCACTTCATCTGGCACTGATGGAGTGCAAAGTACAGCCGGGGGATTGCGTGATCGTGCCGACAGTTACATTTATTGCGGCGGTCAATCCTGTAAAATATCAGTTCGCAAGCCCTGTTTTTATGGACTGTGATGACAGTCTTTGTATGGACCCGGAAAAATTAAGACTTTTTTGTGAGACCGCGTGTGAAAAAAGAGCAGACGGACTTTACCGTAAAGCAGATGGAGCCAGAGTAAAGGCGGTTATAGTCGTCCATGTTTTTGGAAATCTTGCAGACATGGAGCGTATCATGCAGATCGCGGATCAGTACGGGTTAAAGGTGATTGAGGACGCGACAGAAGCGCTTGGTTCTAAATTTACCGAAGGAAAGTATGCCGGAAAATCTGCGGGAACGATCGGAGATTTTGGTGCATATTCTTTTAACGGAAATAAGATCATAACGACAGGCGGCGGCGGAGCACTTACGGCAAAAGACATAAATGCTGCGAAACATGCAAAGTATATTTCCACACAGGCAAAAGATGATGTGCATTATTATATCCACAATGAAGTCGGTTATAATTACCGGATGACAAATCTTCAGGGAGCACTTGGAGTTGCCCAGATCGAGGAACTGCCGGAATTTATAAGCAGAAAGCAGAAAAACTATTCGGTTTATAAGGAATTATTAAAAGACAGCAAAACAGGATACCTGCTTTCGTTCCGCGAGGGAACAAAGTCAAATAAATGGTTTTATTCCTATGTTTTAGATCGTGATGTAATAAAGGCAGACCTGCGTGAGATCATTACCGGACTGGAAAAAGAAGGCGTACAGACCAGAGCAATCTGGGGGTTGATCCATGAACAGAAGCCATATGCGGATTGCACGGCATTTCAGATGGAAAAAGCAGGATATTACAGCAAACGTGTCATCAATCTCCCGTGTAGTACCAATTTGAAAGAAGAAGATATTGTGTTTGTAGTACAGGCATTACAGCGGGTGCTGGAAAAGATGAGTCAGGCCTAAGACGGGTTATAAAAATTTAATAATTCGCAGTATTGCCTTTTGCCGGTCTTGATGCGTATAATGGTTGTAAAATGAAAGGAGGGAAGGCTATGACAAATGATGAGCTGCTGCTTGCAATGTCTGATATGATGGATACGAAGTTGGATAGAGCGTTGCGGCCGGTGAGGGAAGATATTGCAGAGGTGAAGACGGATGTAGAGAAGCTGCAGACTGGCATGGCGAAGCTAGAGACCGGAGTAGCGAAGTTAGAGACCAGAGTAGTAAAGCTGGAAAACGGAGTAGCGAAGCTAGAGACCAGAGTAGCAAAACTGGAAAACGGAGTAGCGAAGCTAGAGATCGGTATGCAGAAGTTGGACAACCGTGTGACTAAGCTTGAGTTACATCTTGAAAATATTACGGACAGAAATATCAAAATCCTTGCGGAGAACTATGTCCCGGCAACGAGGAGATTTGAAGCAGTGACCTTACAGATCCCGGATATGCAGTGTGATATTGAGGTGTTAAAGAACGTTACGGCAGAGCATTCAAAAATATTAGAAAAAATTTCATGACAAATTCAGATCTAAGCTGTAATTTTTAATTATAGTTTCTTTCATATCAGTTATTATCTAAGAAGTCAGCAATAAATCTATTGCAGAAGATTATCAGATGTGCGTGGAGAAATGCATTTGCTCCAAAAAAGTTCCTGTGTTACAATAAAATCATATAAATTTGGTTGGATGATTTATGGCATAAACGAAAGATCGTCTTTGTTTTGCATATGTTAAAAGGTGTTTTAAACTTATAAATGAGAAAAATGTCAAAAAACATGAAAAAAGTTGCAAACTTTCGCGAAACGACATGGTGTCTTCGAAAATGACCTGTTATAATTGAGGACGAAAAGAGTTAAACAAATCGCAAAAACAGTTCTGTTTTTGCACAAAGATCAAACGAATTTGGCGAAAGACATATCTGCCACTTCCTGGTATTTTCGCCAAATTCGATTTAAAAAGACCAGAATGTGACAGATTAAAATAATTGATGAAATAGATGTTGGAAAATACCAAAAAATTGCTGGGAGAAGGAACGATGTGTGAGAGGAAAATTTCCGTTTGCATTATTGTAAAAAACGAAGAAAACAATTTAAAAAAATGTCTTTTGGCGCTCACCAAATTTCCTTTTGAGGTAGTTGTGGTGGATACGGGTTCGACGGATGATACCGTCCGTATTGCAAGGGATTACACGGATCAGGTCTATAATTTTGTGTGGTGTGACGATTTTTCGGCGGCAAAGAATTTTGCGATCAGTAAGGCGTCAAATGATATGGTGCTCATACTGGACAGTGATGAGTATCTTGAGCCGATGAAGGAAAGAGATATTACGGATTTTTTGAAGATGGCAGCGGAGAATCCGCAGAAAGTTGGCCGTATCAAAAGACGGAACTTTTTTTTGGAGTGCGGAGAGCGGCGTGAGAGCGTGGAATGGATCAACCGTGTGTTTTCTAAAAGTCGATTTCATTATGAAGGATGTATTCATGAACAGGTGAAGGCATTCGACCACGCACCGTATGAGACATATCTGACAGAGCTTACGATCACACACAGCGGATATGATCTTTCGCCGGAGCAGAAGAAAGAGAAAGCAAAGCGGAATATTAAGCTGCTGCAAAAGGAACTGGATGTGTTGGAACGGGAGAAAATGTCTGCGAATAGGGAAACGGCAGAAGATGCTGCGGCAGATGAGCGGCAAAAACAACTTCCGTATCTGTATTATCAGCTGGGCAAGAGTTTCTTTTTGATGGAATCTTATGAGGAAGCCTGTACATATTTTGATAAGGGACTGGGATTTGATCTGGACCCGCGTTCGGAATATGTGAGAGATATGGTTGAAAGTTACGGTTATGCGCTTCTAAACAGCGGAAAACAGGTGCAGGCACTTGGATTTGAGGGTATTTATGATGCGTTTTCTTATAGCGCGGATTTTTTGTTCCTAATGGGACTGATCTACATGAAAAATGTGAGGTTTGAGGAAGCGATACGGGAGTTTTTGCGCGCGACAAAAAAGCAGAGTGCAAAGACGGTTGGCACGAATTCTTATCTGGCGTGGTATAATGTCGGTGTGATCTATGAATGTCTGGAACAGAAGGAAGAGGCAACGGCTTTTTACCAAAAGTGCGGGGATTATGCAAAAGCCAGAGAACGATTACAGCAAATAGGGTTAAAAAATAGAGATAAGAGATGAAGAAAAAAATTGTGTTGATCGAGGGTGTTTACGATACGATCGATCTGTTTACAAATGAGATAAAAAGTGCATTAGAACAAATGGACTATGAATGTTTGGTTTTAGATGCAAATCACATGGAAGACAGTCTCAAAGAATTTGCGCTTTTTGCGATGACGCCAGTTACGGCGGTGATTACCTTTAACAATCTCGGCTATAATCTGGAACTGCCGGAAGGAAAAAATATCTGGGAACAGTTTGAAATCCCATATGTGAATATTCTGATGGATCATCCGTTCCATTATACAAAAGCACTGGCGCATATGCCAAAGACGGCGTGGGTGCTTTGTACGGATCAGAATCATGTGGATTTTTTACATCGTTTTTATCCGCAGATCGAACGGGTAGGATTTCTGCCGCATGCAGGGGTCGGGCTGCCGGGAGAGAAAAAGAAGATAAAGGAGCGAAAGATACATGTGCTGTACGCAGGATCGCTGCCTTTTTTTACTGCAGGAATGCTGGTACCGGATCTGTCTGCGGTGACACAGTTTGATGCAATCGATATGTCAAGGCAGGTATTGGAAGATCTGATCAAAGATCCGTCTGTTCCGACGGAAAATGCGATTGAGCATTATTTGAAAGAACGAAAGATCATGCTGAGTGACCAGGAGCTGTTTGAAAGCATTGTAAAAATGCGATTTCTGGATTCTTATGCGACATCCTTTTTCCGTGAACAGGCAGTGAAGCTTTTGGTGGAGAGCGGGATAGATGTGACGGCTTATGGAACCGGATGGAATGAATGTGAGTGGAGCAGGAATCCGCATTTACATTACGGAGGAAAAGTATTGGCACCGGAGATCCTGCCGCTGATGTGTGATGCGAAGATTGTTTTAAATACGATGACCTGGTACAAAGCAGGAGCACATGACCGCATTTTTAATGGAATGCTGTCAGGAGCATGTGTGGTGAGTGATGATTCAAAGTATCTGCAGCAGGAATTTGAAACGAAACAGGCGATGGTTCGTTTTCGATTGGAGGAGATTGCGCGTTTGCCGGAGCTGGTATGGGATATGCTGGATCATCCGGAAAAGATGCATCAGATTGCGGATGCAGGATATGAAACGGCATACGAAGGACATACATGGAAGAGCCGCGTGAAAGAAATATGTTCCATGCTGGAGGGATAAGGTGCAGATTTTAATCTATAAATGGAAAGCATATAATTACCGGGATATCAAAGAAACGTTTCTGGCGATGGGACATGAAGTGGATGTCATTGAGCAGGAGCTGCAAAGCTATGACAGAGATGAAGTGTTTGAGCGCAGACTTGAAGGCCTTCTTAGAAAAAAGAAATATGATTTTGTTTTTACAGTGAACTATTTTGCGGTGGTTTCCATTGTCTGTGAAAAATGCAGGGTCAGATATCTTTCGTGGTCGTGTGATAATCCACTGATCAGTATGTACCACAGATCGGTATTTAATGACTGCAATTATATTTTTAATTTTGATAAGAGCAACTGTCTGGAATTTCAGGGGATGGGCGTAAAGCATATGTACTACCTCCCGCTTGCGGTAGACACAGACCGGCTGGATGCGATCATAGACGGGGCGGGGGATCTGGATGCATACCGCAATGAGGTTGCGTTTGTGGGCAGTCTGTATGAACGTAATACTTACGATAAATTAAAAGTCGTGCTGCCGGATTATCTGAGAGGCTATCTGGAAGCTGTAATGCAGGCGCAGATGAGTGTCAGCGGTGCAAATATCATAGAAGAAATGCTGACGCCGGATATATTGGAGCAACTGCAGCAGTATTTTAAACTGGAAAAATCAGAGGATTCTTTTTCGGATCTCGGACTTATTTTTTCAACAACGGTGCTTGGGTTTAAAATTGCTGCCATGCAGCGGAAGAAAGGACTGATCGCGTTGTCTAAACGGGTTCCGGTTACGATATATACCAACAGCAACACCAGGGAGCTGATACGTGTGAATTACCGCGGGTCGGTGGATTATTGGACACAGATGCCGAAAGTATTTCGCATGAGCCGGATCAATCTAAATTTTACGATTCCAAATATCAAGACCGGGCTGCCGCTTCGTATGTGGGATATCATGGGAGCGGGCGGGTTTCTGATGACAAATTTTCAGGCAGAACTTCCGGAAATATTTGTAGAAGATCGCGACTTTGTCTGTTTTGACGGTGAGAAAGATCTGGTAGAGAAGAGCTTGTATTATCTGGAACATGAAAAAGAACGGCGGGCAATCGCCATGCATGGATATGAAAAAGTGAAAAAACTGCATTCTTACAGGACACGCCTGCAGCAGATGCTGGATGTGGTTTTTGGTGAGGATCAGAAGTAAAAAATGAACCGCTGTTTAAAAGCCGTATTGGGAGGAGACTTTTGAACAGCGGTTTTATTCATAAGCTATTTTCTAACAGAACCGGTCTAACATCATGCCGGAGTAAATACTCGTGACATATGGAGCAGTCAGATTGTGTCCCGGATTTTTATAAGCGATGATGACCTTGTTTACATAGGCCATCGGATTTAACGAAGCCTGAGAAGCTTTTTCCTTTAGCGTGTCCTTGAAGTGGTTTAAAGCAGAAAAATAAGCAGAAGAATCTTCTTTTGTAACCGCATCCGTTAAAGTATCCCGGTCAATATGGATGATGCCGTCATCCGCAATATCCAGTCCCATGGATTCGAATTCGCTGTAAAAACGATAGGCAACGTTTGACATGTCAGAATAAAGTTTGTGGCTTTCCGGCTGTGTTGTGGAATAATTATGGGCAGTTTCGATGATCCCGTTGTAGGAGCTGACCAGTTCTTCCACATTATCTGCGATAGCATCTGCGTTGGTCTTAAAGCCGATTGTGGTCGGTTCGTCGTCATTGCTGATCCCGTGCAGGGTCACTTCAAAGGTGTTGTTGACCATAAAAGTATTGGACAGGGAAGAATGTTCCTGACCATTTAGTAAGAAAGAAGAATTGGATGCCTGCGAGACGGTGTTGTCGATTCCAAGCGTATCCATTGCCTGAATAGAAGCATTTTCTGTTCCCGGATAAATGGAAAAAAGAGCCTTGCATCCTTCTTCGAGACCGGTTTGGACAGATTCTATCTTTAAGGCACTCATATTGCGGTCATCCATTACGAGCTTTGCATTGAGCCCGATATCGGCACCGTTAATGAGCTTTGCAAGTTTGGCTAAAACACTGCGGTTTGTGTCATCTTCGTTTACATTAAATTGAAATTCATAAGAATTGGAAATCGTATTCAAATCAAAAGAGTAACTTCCCGGGGCAATATCGAGCACATCGTTTTCCAGATAATTTCCGTAATTGACCTGTGGACCGGCAAGCTGTTTTACCTCAAGGGAAAAACTGTCTGTGTTCTCAGAACCGTTTCCGGTTCCGACATATTCTGCGGTAACTAAATCCTCGTTGCTCGAAACCGCAATCTTTTTCTGGAAATTGCTCCATAGACCGTCGTCACCTTCCGAAAGAGAAGATACAACGTTTTGAATGCGTCTTGTGTTTTCTTTGATATCGATTGCAAATTTTTTGACATCCCTGGAAGAAGAAATCTTATACAGAGGAGATTCTTTGTTTAGTTTTACAATACGATTACAGGTGTTTCGCAGTTCGCTCTTTTTATGTGTGTCATAACGAGAGACAGATGAACTGCCGTAAGTATTCAGATAGTAAGAATAGGCAGAGTCGATCCTTGCCATGTTATCCCCTCCTTTCTTCCTTGAAATGAGTGCTGTATCGTGCACCGGGATAAATCAAAAATCCATTTTCAGATAACCTTATTATAATACGAAACTTTACGTTTGTCACGAATTAGCTGTGAGCGCGGAAAAAATAGTTTCCGCAGGACACAATAGCTGTTATTAACTTATTTCGGCAGAAAGTGAAAAATATTTAGTAAAAAGTAAAAAAATATGAAAAAAATTTCCAAACTCGGACTTGATTTCCATTATATATAATGGTATCATAACCTAATAAAAATGGCGGCAGAAAAGTGTTGACGCAGATATGAGATTGTGATATATTAGACTAGCGATTGTAACAGGTCTTTTTTTTATGCTTAAAATTAGACCACAAGCAAAAGAATTAAAACGGAGGTGGAAGTTGTGCGAACAAAGATTACATTAGCATGCACAGAGTGTAAGCAGCGTAACTATAACATGACCAAGGACAAGAAAGCTCATCCGGACAGAATGGAGACCAAAAAGTATTGCAGATTCTGCAGAACTCATACTTTACACAAGGAAACCAAATAATTCAGATTGAGCAAGTAAGGAAGTGAGATTATGGGAGAAACCGAGAAAACAAGCAAAGCTCCAAAGGAAAACTGGTTTGCCGGCCTCAAGGCTGAATTTGGAAAAATTATTTGGCCTGCAAAAGATTCACTTGCCAAGCAGACGACAGCAGTCGTTATTGTGTCAGTAGTTGTAGGTTTGATCATTGCGGTGCTGGATTTCTTTATTCAGCATGGCGTTGATATCCTGGTGAAATTATAATGGAGGCAGAGGTTAGTTATGGCAGAGGCACACTGGTATGTAGCGCATACTTATTCGGGATATGAGAATAAGGTAAAAGCGAACATTGATAAGACAATTGAAAACAGACATCTGGAGGATCAGATTTTAGAGGTCCGTGTTCCAATGCAGGACGTTGTTGAACTGAAGAATGGTGCGAAAAAGCAGGTTCAGAAGAAAATGTTCCCGGGCTACGTACTGATCAATATGGTGATGAATGACGACACATGGTATGTGGTCAGAAATACCAGAGGAGTGACCGGATTTGTCGGACCGGGATCTAAGCCGGTACCGCTTACCGATGCTGAGATGAATACGCTGGGAATCAAATCAGACAATGTGGTAGTTGATTTTGAAGAAGGTGATATGGTCGTTGTGACCGGCGGTGTGTGGAAGGACACAGTCGGTGCGATCCAGACGATCAATCATGGAAAACAGATCGTTACCATTAACGTTGACTTATTCGGCCGCGAAACGCCGGTAGAAATAAGTTTCGCAGAAGTAAAGAAGATGTAAACAGTTTAAAAGGAGGCAACCTCAAATGGCAAAGAAAGTAGAAGGATATATCAAATTACAGATCGCTGCCGGAAAAGCTACACCAGCACCACCTGTTGGACCGGCTTTAGGACAGCATGGTGTAAACATTGTTGAATTCACAAAACAGTTCAACGCTAAGACAGCAGATATGGGCGATACAGTCGTACCTGTAGTCATCACTGTATATGCAGACAGAAGCTTCAGCTTCATTACAAAGACTCCGCCTGCAGCAGTTATGATCAAGAAAGCATGCAATCTGAAGACTGCATCTGCAACTCCGAACAAGACAAAAGTTGCAACACTTTCTAAAGACAAATTAAAAGAAATTGCTGAGACAAAAATGCCGGACTTAAATGCAGCATCCTTAGAAGCGGCTATGAGCATGATTGCAGGAACTGCAAGAAGTATGGGCGTAGAAGTAGAACAGTAAGCCAAAAACAAAAAGCTATCGAAAAACAGTGGGAGGGATCTCTCCCGATACTACCACAGGAGGTAATTTTTAATGAAAAGAGGAAAAAAATATCTTGAAGCTGCAAAGGCAATCGACCGTGCAACTTTATATGATACAGAAGAAGCTATCAGCCTTGCAAAGAAAGCGGCAGTAGCTAAATTTGACGAGACAATCGAAGTTCATATCAGAACCGGTTGTGATGGACGTCATGCAGAACAGCAGATTCGTGGAGCTGTTGTTTTACCGCATGGAACAGGTAAGACAGTTAAAGTTTTGGTTTTCGCGAAAGGAACCAAAGTTGATGAGGCTCAGGCAGCAGGCGCAGATTACGTTGGCGGCGAAGAATTGATTCCGAAGATCCAGAATGAAGGATGGTTGGATTTCGACGTAGTTGTTGCTACTCCTGATATGATGGGTGTTGTTGGACGTCTCGGACGTGTCCTTGGACCTAAGGGCTTAATGCCGAACCCGAAAGCCGGAACAGTTACCATGGATGTGACAAAAGCAATTAACGACATCAAAGCTGGTAAGATTGAGTACAGATTGGACAAAGCAAATATTATCC
>CAYMCM010000003.1:0-73634 GCA_964388945.1 uncultured Roseburia sp. | reverse complement strand
GAATAATCCGCAAGATACGTTTGATCAGATCATGGAAAAATATCAGTGGATCGTGGAACATCCGGCAGAAGCATTAGAGATGGCAAAGCGTTCTCAAAAGATATTTTTAGAAAATTTTACGATGGATCATCAGTTGCTGAAGGTGATAGAAAATCATGGCAAACGTTTTGAAACAATCAGCAAAGATCTGTTTGTACAGAAAGAAGAAAAGTCTGTGTTGATTGCCGGAGTGATAAATACGCAGAATGAGGAAGAGGCCTGTGAGATTGCGGATAGTCTGATTAGAAATATGCAAAAACAGTACTATAGAAATCTTTCGTTGGTACTTGCCTGTGACGAGACGATTGCAAAAAGATTGCAGAATTATGTGGAAAAGAAGGATTGTCGTATCCGCGTATCTGCGCAGAAACTGTTTGATGAAAAAGGTTCCAGAAAAGTGACAGATGGACAGGCACTGCATGTTATTCAGATGAACGAATCTTATGATTACTATATTCGTGTGAAAGAAAATGAAGTATGGTTTTATGATCATATTACAACGTTGGTGCGTATGTTTGAAGAACAGGATGACATTGTATGTGCATATTCTGGAGTGGCATTTGAGCAGAAGGATGGATTTAAGGTTACAGCAGCATTCAAAAAGATTGGAGCTTCAGATATTTATTACAATGGCTGGAATGACGGTATTGTTACACCGGGGCAGTTCATGTTTAAGCGAGAATGTTTTGCATATATACCGGAATTTGTACTGAACTGTATTGATGGCATGGAACATAGTCTGTATCTTAGTCTTTTGTATTTTAAAGAGCATAAGAAGTTTGCTTTTTCAAAACGGATGACCTGCCGCTATTTGTACGAGATGAAATGCAAAGAAATGAGTGTTTTATCAAAGGATATGCAGATTAAGTATATCCGAGGTATGGTAAAGTATGATCTTCCGGAAGGCGGAATTGGAAATGACAATCGGGCAGCAGGGGGTATCTCAGCGGCAGATATGGCAAAAATGTGGATGAGAATACCGCTGAAATCTTGGTTAAAACTCCGTATCGCCCAGCGTAAGTGGGATCATGCAGAACTGAAGACAAAAAAAGGAAAGAAAATTGCGGATAAATATGAAAAACGCATAAAAGAGTTTAGTGAGGGTATCAATTCTATTTTGTAGTGCAGGAGATGAGAACATGTATGTAGTAGTAGGTGCAAATGGTTATTTAGGATCATATGTCGTAAAGAATATATTAGAGAAGACAAACGAAAATGTACTTGCACTGGCAAGACATTTTGATCTGTGGGAAAATGAAAAGAGAGTAAAATGGAAACACTGTGATGTTTCCTGCCGTGAGGAAGTGGATGAGGCGGCGGAATATATAGGTACGATGGAAGAACAGGTTAAGGTGGTGTATTTATCCGCGTATCATTTGCCGGATAAAGTGAAAGAAAATCCAAAACTTGCATGGGATATTAACATTACGTCGTTGTCTTATTTTCTCAATCGTGTAGAAAATATAAAATGCCTTTTTTATATATCAACAGAAATGGTTTATGGTGAGGGCGATAGGAATCATCTTTTTAAAGAAGAAGATGCATTAAATCCGGTAAACATATATGGCAAGCAAAAAAAAGTTGCAGAGGCAATTATTACAGGATTTGGTTATAACGTATTGAGACTACCGTTTATGATAGGTCCTAGTATCTTATCAAAAAAGAAGCATTTCTATGATTATATCATAGAAACGCTGGAGAATCATCAGTCGATTGAAATGTTTGAAGATGCCTTGAAAAGTGCGTTGCATTTTGACACGGCAGCAGGCGTGATCGTGGAACTGTGTGAAAACTATATGGAAGATATGCCGAAGATAATGAATGTAGCAGGAGATGAAGTATTGTCTAAATATGATATTGGACTTCGAATCGCCAGAGCAAAGGGATTGGATGAAAATTTGGTTATACCGATCAAGATATGTAATGATGACAAGATTTTTACGGAAAAGAGAGCCGGCTGCACCCTGTTGGATAATCAAAAAATAAAGAAGGTTCTTCAGTTATCAGAATTGAAATTACAGTTTTAAGGTGGTGTAGCATGAGTGTTATCAAAGAATTATTTCAGTACCGGGAGATGGTATTTAGTCTAGTACGGCAGAATTTAAGAAGCAGATATAAAGGATCTGTACTTGGCTTTTTATGGACATTTATCAATCCGCTTTTGCAGCTGGTCGTATATACGATTGTATTTTCCAATATTATGCGGAGCGGAATAGAACACTATGCGATGTTTCTTTTTGTGGCACTGATTCCCTGGCTGTTTTTCAGTGCTTCACTGACGGGCGGCTCATCGTGTATCTTGATGAATAAAGATTTAGTAAAGAAAATCTATTTTCCACGCAGAGTAATTCCGATTTCTTATGTAACCAGTGCATTTGTAAATATGCTTCTTGGTTTTGTGGTGGTTTTTGGAGCATTATTCTTTTCGGGGATTGGAGTAAATGGATATGCATTACTGTATTTGCCGGCGGTTATGATAGTTGAGTATATTTTTTCCATGGGAATAGCAATGTTCTTTTCGGCATTTACCGTATATTTTAGAGATTTGGAATATATTCTGGGTATTATCAGTATGGCATGGATGTATATGACACCGGTAATGTATCCGGATGATATGGTGCCGGAAAAATACAGGGTGCTTTTTAACTTGAATCCGATGACTGCCATCATAAAGATATATAGGGACATTTTGTATTATAAGCAGATACCGGATCTTAGTGTATTAGGACAGGCACTGATTATCGGGATCATATTCTTGGTTGCAGGGAATGTAACGTTTGGTATATTAGAAAAGCGTTTTGCAGAGGAAATATAAGATGGAATATGCAATTGAAGTAGATAACATTTATAAAAAATTTAAAATATATTATGAAAAGAGTAACAGTTTAAAAGACAGTATTCTTCTTGGAAAGCATAAATATGAAAGTCGTCAGGTATTGCGAGGGATTTCGTTTAAGGTAGAAAAAGGAAAAGCAATCGGTTTGATTGGAAAAAATGGCTGCGGAAAAAGTACAACATTAAAATTGCTAACAAAAATATATGCGCCGGATCAAGGAAGCATTCAGATCAATGGTAGGGTGTCAAGTCTGATTGAGTTAGGAGCAGGATTTCATCCTGATATGAGTGGGCGAGAAAATATTTATACGAATGCATCTATTTTCGGTTTGAGTAAACGTGAGATAGATGCGCGAATGAATCAGATCATTGAATTTTCAGAATTAGAAGAATTTATTGATAATCCTGTTCGTACCTATTCTTCAGGAATGTATATGAGACTGGCATTTTCTGTTGCCATTAATGTGGATGCAGAAGTTCTTTTGATTGATGAGATACTTGCAGTCGGAGATGTGAATTTTCAAAAAAAATGCTTTGAGAAAATCAAGGAAATCAAGAAGAGTGGGACAACCATTGTGATCGTTTCACATTCACTTGGTCAGATTGAAGAACTCTGTGACGAGTCGATCTGGATTGAAAACGGAAAAATACGAGAGCAAGGAGAACCGAAACTGATTCATGAACATTATAATGATGCAATGGAGAAAAAGCGCCTAGAGCAGGTTCGGCAGAAGAACAAAGAACATGTGGAAGAGCTGACATTTGGAAATGATCTGACGATTCGGAATCATTATGATGCAAATAGCGGTTTCTTGAATGTTTTTCTTGAAAATATCCAAGGGAATGCGGTCAATGAATTCAATACCAATGATGACATTGTGATCGTGATGCAACATTATCATAAGCTGGATGAGCAACTGTGCAATATCAGTTTTGCGATTACGAGAATGGATGGAGTATTGTGTTACTCCACGAATGCTTCGCTCGAAAACATGCAGTATATGGAAGCGCAAAAACAGACGGAAACGCGGATTGTATTAAAAAAATGCAATCTGCTTCCAGGAAAATATATGTTAAATGTTGCACTCTTTGATGAGAATGAAAGAGTTTTGGATGAAATTCAGAGAGTGGTCATTTTCCATATGGTTTCAGGAAAAATGGATCTTGGAGTATGTCGTTTTGAGACAGATTGGTCAAACGAATATAGCTTGCGTACATAGGAAATATAGGGTATGATAAAATAAAATGTCGAAGGAGGAGACGAGTTGAAAAAAACAGCGCTTATTATGGCGGGTGGGCGTGGAGAACGGTTCTGGCCCCGTAGCAGAAAAAAGTTGCCAAAACAGTTTTTGGCATTGACAGATGATGGGAAAACGATGATCCAGTTGACGGTAGAACGTATTTTACCGCTGGTTCAGAAAGAAGACATCTATATATCTACAAATAAGGAATACAGTAAGTTGGTGGAAGAACAGTTGCCGGATATCCCAAAAGAAAATATCCTTTATGAGCCGATCGGTAGAAATACTGCACCTTGTATCGGGCTTGGAGCAGTAAATGTTGCGCATAAGTACGAGGATGCAATTATGATCGTGTTGCCATCGGATCATCTGATCAAATATAACAGTATGTTTGTCAGCACGTTAAAGGATGCATGCGAGATAGCAGAGGAGGATGACAATCTGGTGACGCTTGGCATCACACCTGACTATCCGGAAACAGGTTATGGGTATATCCAGTTTGATGCGGATAAGCCATATAAACGAGCATTTTCTGTAAAACAGATTGTGGAAAAACCGGATCTTGAGACTGCGAAATTGTATTTGGAAACAGAGCAGTATTTGTGGAACAGCGGAATGTTTGTCTGGAAATCATCATCAATTCTAAAGAATATAGAAAAGTTTATGCCGGACATTTATGCTGGCTTGATGAATATTAAGAATTCGATTGGAACGCAGGATGCAGAGCGGATACTTGAAAAAGAATTCTTTGCATTTCGGAGTGAATCAATCGATTATGGAATAATGGAAAAAGCATCAGATATCTATATCATACCGAGTACTTTTGGATGGGATGACGTGGGATCTTGGCTTGCAATTGAACGGATACGCAAGACTGATGAATATGGCAATATTGTATCCGGGAACGTCATAACAGTGGATAGTAAGCGCTGTACGATCGAAGGGAAGGAAAAGCTGATTGCGACCGTTGGCCTTCGGGATATGATTATAGTTGATACAGATGATGCGATACTGATTTGTTCAAAGAGCAATACATCAGACATTAAACGAGTGATTGAGAATTTGAAAGTATGCAATCGTAGTGAGTATATTTAATTGAAAAGGAGAAAAGACATGAAAAACGCATTAATTACAGGAGTTACAGGACAGGATGGTTCTTATTTATCAGAGTTATTATTGGAAAAAGGTTACAATGTATATGGAATCATGAGAAGAAAGAGTGTGGTTGATTATGGAAATGTAGACCATATTAAAGATAAGATTCACTTTATATATGCTGATATGACAGATATGGCATCTTTGGTAAAAGCAGTGAGTATTGCACAGCCGGATGAAGTTTATAATCTGGCAGCACAGTCTTTTGTGGCACCGAGCTGGGATCAGCCGTTGGCAACTGCAGATATCAATGCAATTGGTGTTACCAATATGCTTGAAGCAATTAAGATAGTAAAACCGGATGCACATTTTTATCAGGCATCTACCAGTGAAATGTTCGGATTGGTGCAGGAAATCCCGCAGACGGAAAAAACGCCGTTTTACCCAAGAAGTCCATATGGAGTAGCAAAGCTGTATGGACACTGGATCACAAAAAACTATCGGGAGAGCTTTGATTTATTTGCATGTAGTGGTATTTTATTTAATCATGAGAGCGAACGTCGTGGAAAAGAATTTGTTACAAGAAAGATCACACAGGCAGTTGCACGAATTAAATTAGGTGTTCAGGAATATGTAGAGTTAGGAAATCTGGATTCTAAGCGCGACTGGGGACATTCCAAAGATTATGTAAAAGCAATGTGGCTGATGCTTCAGCAGGAAAAACCGGATGATTATGTGATTGCAACCAATGAGACAAGAACAGTACGTGAATTTGTAGAGACTGCATTTAAAGTTGCGGGAATTGATGTTGTATGGGAAGGCAAAGGAGTCGATGAAGTCGGTAAAGATAAAGAAACCGGAAAGGTGGTAGTAAAGATTAATAAGGCATTTTTCCGTCCGGCAGAAGTAGATATCCTGTTAGGAAATCCGGAAAAGGCAGAAAAAGCACTTGGTTGGAGTAGAGAAATTGATTTTAAAGAATTGGTAGAACGTATGGTGAAGAATGACTTGGAGCTGGTGAAAAAGGAGATTGCGTATAACGAGTTGTAAGAGAATTATGTTCTGATTTTGTGGAAGTAAAAAATATATGCAGGGCTTTTGAATGCGAAAGTGACTTAGGAGACAATGCTGGATACAGATTTATAGAAATTCCAGCATTGTTTTCTAAGGCACAGAAAAATTATGTCCTAAATTAAAATGTAAAATAGTATTAAAGCTGAATGATATGAAGGGCAATATATGGGAGATGGGATGAAAAAGTGTTGTCAGTGTGTTTGGCAAAAAGAAGAAAAAATTGGAAGATTTGTTGTACATTTAGATAAAATAAAAGTAAATGAAAGTGTGGAAGATTTTTCGTATGTTTCTATCAAGGATGGTGTTACAGTTTTACCTGTTGTGAATTCTGAGAATATAGTAGCGATAAGGCAATACCGCTATCCTATTAAAAAGTGGACTTTGGAATTGCCGGGAGGAGTTATTGAAGCAAACGAACAGCCGGAAGAGGCAGCAATTAGGGAATTAGAAGAAGAGACTGGATATAAGGCAGCAAGTATGATTCCTTTAGGGTTTCATTATCCGTCTTTTGGAGCAACTGATGAGAAAGTTTTTTTGTTTGCTGCAATGTGCGATAAGAAAGAGATGCCAAAGCTTGACCGGGCAGAGGAAATATTAAATGAAGTTATGTGTGTGGAAGAATTTGAAACAAAAATAAATGCAGAAGAAATAGAACATGCTTCAGCTATTATTGCATGGTATCGTTATAAGGCATATTTAGCAGAGTGTAATATGAATATTAAGAAAAATGTCTAGATGTTAAGAGGAATTAAAAATTGTGTAGATTAATTAAAAAGATACAGAATGAAAATGGAATAAATTTTATATTTGCAATGGTGATTACAATTCTTGTTTTTTCTGTTTTTATTGGACAAGCATTGTATTCAGATGTGGTGACCTTTGCAGCATCTGGAGATCAGGATAAATTGTGTTATGCAGCATTCTTAAAAATTCGTGAGATGATAATAAATCATGAAAAATTTGTGGGGGTAGATAGTGGGACTTTCAATGCATCGACAGAGTTTTTCTTGCGGCCCAATCTTCCAGGAGCTTATCTGCCATTTTATATATTTGCCGCTATTGCAACGGTGTTGCCGGCAAGGGGAATGTATATATTGTTTTTTGCAGCACATATGTTGGTTGCCTTATATCTGATGCAGAAATTGTGTAAGGAATATTTTGGCTTAAAAAGTAGAATGACCATGGTTGTTGCGGGAATGTATGCCTATTTACTTTGCGTTGAGGCTTGGTATTTGAGCTTTTATTTGATTACAGCATGGTCAATCATATTATTTTATTTATCGTTAGATTTTTTTTATAAAAAATCAGCAGCTAAGTTTTGTATGTTAGCCTGTGCAGTCATATTCGCGGTTACGACTGGTTATGTGACAGTGTCCGCGTTCATGATAGCAGGTGTATATATATTTGCTATTATATTTATTTGTGGAGAAAAAGAAAATAGGAAGATAGGGTCGATTTTTAGATTTACAATGCCGTATATTTTAGGAGGAATGGCAGCGCTTCCGTACCTGCTGGAAGTGTTTTCGTATGTCAAAAATGTGGTTCAAAGTGAAACAACTTTGGCAGATGCAGTCTATTATAAGTTGAACTTAGATGATGTGTTATCCATATTGTCAGGATTTTCTTTTATACCTTCTAGTAATACAGAAGGGATTGCGGCTATTTCACTTGGAATGATTACATGCCTGGTTTTGGGGTACGCTATCGTTGATACAGCATGGAAGCGGCTTGATGCTAAAATGCGTATGTTTGTGATGGTGAATTTTGCAACATGGATTTTTATTTTGATATGGTCCATGGAATCGGAAACAGCATTAACAGGATGGATGTACGCATTACTGCCGGTATTAGGAGGAATGCATATTCCAAACAGATTTTTAATGGTTATTTCTCCGTTTTTATATGTCTCGATAGGAATTATGGCAAAGGAAGTGCGATGGGAAAAGTATAAAAAGTCTCTTCGAAACATTTCGATTGTGGAGATGGGAGTACTGGTGTTATATGTGCTTGTGATTAAAGATGGAGTGACATTGGACTTTATATCTACAAATCGTTTCATTCTGGAGCTATTTTTGGTGATACTTTTTACAGTTTTAATGTATAGAGGAAGTGATGAGGAAAAAAGTAAAAAATGGGCATGCATAATATGGGTATTTACGTTAGTGCTTTCAGGGTCGACGTATTTAAATGATCAGAATACAGCATATGTGAGAAGAGATGAATTACAGAAGACAAGTCTTGTATATAATGAGCAGGCACGAAAGCAATTTGATGATTTTATAGCAACAACGGGGGATAAGGGAAAAGAAGAATATAGAATAGTTGGATATGATTCGATTGAAAATGTACAGATGTATTTGTTGGCAAATTATGAATGGTATAATCAATCTACATATGATATCTGCAATTATAGTGGTTATGAGATGCATTTATCTACACCGCGTGAATATGCACAGAAGAATCCATGGTTTAATTCATATGATTGGGAATATCTGGTGAATACAAGAGCAGACTATTTTATGACTGATTATGTAACGATAGAAAACGATAGAGAATTGTTTGACAGGCTGATTGATTGGGATAAAGGTGTTGGAGATTTTGGAAATGGAAGGATTATGGTAAAATTGCATCACTTTATTCCGTCTGTAATATGTGGTACTTCGTATGTTTATGAGGATAGAAATTCATTGGATAATGGATATTTTTATTCACATGATTTGAGCAATTCCGATATTGCTAAGTTTGAAACAAACCAGAATTCATATTATAAGATGTCTGTAAAAGCAGATAAATCTTCTGTTTTAGTGTTTTTACCGTATCCAAATCGTTTTTATCATTATTATGTAGATGGAATAGAACAGGAAGTTGAAATAGAAGATATGCAGGCTATAATTCGTTTGGAAAAAGGAGAACATACGGTAGAGGTTGTATATGAAAATACATTGGGCATCATAGCCTTTTATTTGGCGACAGCAGGTAGTGCATTTTTGGCAGTATGGAGTATAGTTTTAGTATTCAAAGAGCGTTTATTTAAGAGACGGGAGGAAGAAAAATGAAAGTTGTAATTTTAGCAGGTGGGTTCGGGACCAGAATATCAGAAGAAAGCCATCTTAAGCCTAAGCCAATGTTGGAGATAGGGGGGAAGCCTATTATCTGGCATATAATGAAAGAGTATTCGCATTATGGCTTTAATGATTTTGTCATCTGTGCTGGTTATAAGCAACATATTATTAAGGAATGGTTTGCTAATTATGCAATACACAATAGTGATATTACGATTGACTTTTCGAAAGGCGGAGAAATAGAAACGCATACAAATTATTCAGAGCCGTGGAAAGTTACAATAGTTGACACAGGATTAAATACGATGACTGGTGGTAGAGTAAAAAGAATTCAGAAATATATTGGTGATGAAGCGTTTATGCTTACATATGGGGACGGAGTATGTGATATTGACATAAATGAATTAGTTAAGTTTCATGAAGCGAATGATAGTATTGCTACTATCACAGCAGCAGCGGTCGGACAGAGGTTTGGAGTGCTGGATATAAATGAGGATAAAAAAATTAGAGCTTTTCGTGAAAAGAATATGGATGATGGTTCTAGGATAAATGCGGGTTATATGGTGCTTGAACCAGAAGTTTTTGATTATATTGAAGGGGATAGTACTGTATTTGAAAAATATCCGTTAGAAACATTGGCAAAGGAAGGAAAACTATCTGCTTATTTATTTGATGGTTATTGGCAATGTATGGATACAAAACGTGAAATGGATATGCTGAATGAAATGTGGGATAACAATCAGGCACCATGGAAAAAGTGGGAGTAAGAGTACATGATATTAGTGACAGGTGGAACAGGTTTTATAGGGAGCAGACTTGTAAAAGGAATGCTTGCACAAGGATATAAAGTAGCATGTGTGTGCCGGAATAACTCGGATTTTTCCAGAGTTGATATGGTATATGATCAGATAAAATGGGTTGGTAATTTGGAATCAGATATTGAATCGGCGTTTCAGGAGAATGACATTGAAGGAGTAATACATTGTGCAACGACATATGGGAGGAAAGGTGATGAGTTCTTTCCTGTAATGGAAGCGAATGTTACTTTTCCGCTTATGTTATTGAAAAAGGCATGTGTCCATAAAGCAAAGTTCTTTATCAATACAGATAGTTTTTTTACGAGAGAGCTGGAAGGAGCCTGGAAAGTTAATCAGAAAGTATATATGGATTCGTATACGAAAACAAAGTATATTTTTAGGGAAAGTGTAAGGGACAATATTGACAATATTAATGTGGCGTTTGTTAATATGGAGTTGCAGCATGTTTATGGAGGTAATGATGCAGCGGGAAAATTTGTTGGATTTTTGACTCACAATTTAAAAAATAATGTCGCTGAAGTAGAGTTGACGGAAGGGTTGCAGGGAAGAGATTGGACATATGTGGATGATGTCGTAAGTGCATATATAACAGTAATTAAAAAAAGTAAAGATTTTGAACCTTATCATTTTTATGAGTTCGAAGTTGGAACAGGAAAAGAAACTACATTGAGGGACTTCTGTTTAAAGATGAAGGAACAAAGCGGAGCAAAAACGGAACTTGCTTTTGGTAAAAGAACGATGAACACAAAAGAATTACTTCATTCTGTCGCAGATAATGCGGAACTTGTTAAACTCGGATGGGAACCGCAAGTGGACATAGATGAGGGCGTTAGGAGGATATTAAAAGATGCAGATTGTATCAGTTGTGATACCAACTTATAATGAAGAAGAAAATATCCCACTTATATATGAAAGAGTGAAAAAAATATTTGAAAAGCAGTTACTCGATTATGATTATAGAATATTGTATATTGATAATTGTTCGACAGATCAGTCTAGAATCAGGATAAAAGAATTGGCTGAGAAAAATGATAAAGTTCAATATATTTTTAATATGAAAAACTTCGGCTTTTCAAGATCTACTTTTTATGGATTAACGCAATCGGTGGGAGATTGTACAGTATTATTGTTTGCGGACATGCAGGATCCACCAGAGTTAATTATAGACTTTGTTTCGGAGTGGAAAAAGGGATGCAAGGTTGTTGTTGGAATAAAAAACAAAAGCCAGGAAAATGCAGCAATGTATTTTATACGAAAGTGCTATTACAAATTTGTTAATAAAGTGACAGAGATAGATCATATAGAACAATTTACTGGATTTGGATTGTATGATAAATCAGTGGTACAGGTGTTTAAAGAATTGGATGATCCATTGCCATATTTACGAGGTATAGTTGCAGAACTTGCACCGGATGTAAAAAAAGTATACTATGAACAGAAACGAAGGGAGCATGGGAAAACATCTTTTAATTTTATTAAATTATATGATGTTGCAATGCTGGGATTAACCTCATATTCTAAGGCACTTATGAGAATATCTATGTTTGTAGGAATAGCAATTGCAGGAATCAGCTTTGTGGTTTCTTTAGTAACGCTTATTTTGAAATTGACAGGGGTGATTGCTTATCCGATTGGAAGTGCAGCAACCTTGTTTGGAGTATTTTTCTTAGGCGGAGTACAGTTGATCTTTTTGGGAATATTGGGAGAATATATTTCCAATATCAATATCAGAAGTATGCATAGACCAATTGTAATTGAAGAGGAAAGAAAAATGTAAATAGTCTAAAGGAGAAAACAATGTTAGAGTTTTATAAAGGGAAAAGAATCTTAATTACAGGACATACGGGATTTAAAGGTTCATGGTTATGTAGAATTTTGATTGAAGCTGGAGCAGAAATAACTGGATATTCATTGGACCCACCGACAGATCCAAATTTGTTTGAGGTGGCAGATGTAAAGAAACATATCCGTCATGTTATTGGTGATATTAGAGATAGAGATAATGTAATGAAGGTATTTGAAGTTTCAAAGCCGGAAATAGTGTTTCATTTAGCAGCACAACCAATTGTATTAGATTCTTATAAAAATCCAGTGTATACTTATGAGACGAATGTAATGGGAACGGTTAATATATGTGAATGTGTGAGACTCAATCCATGTGTCAAGTCATTCTTAAATGTTACAACAGATAAGGTATACAAAAATAATGAGTGGGAATGGGGATATAGAGAAAATGAGCCATTAGATGGATATGATCCTTATTCAAACAGCAAATCATGTTCAGAACTTGTAACGCATAGCTATATAAATTCTTTTTATAAAGACATGGATGTAGCTGTATCAACAGCACGGGCAGGAAATGTAATTGGTGGTGGTGATTTTGCCAATAATCGAATCATACCTGATTGTGTCAGAGCAGTGGAAAAGAAGCAGGATATTATTGTGAGAAATCCTTACTCGACCAGACCATATCAGCATGTGTTAGAGCCTTTGAAAGTATATTTAATGATAGCGAAAGCGCAGTATGAAGATAATGAGGTTGCTGGTTTTTATAATGTTGGACCAGATGATAGAGATTGTATAACGACAGGACAATTGGTAGATATATTTGTTGACAAATGGAATCAGACAGCGAATACTAATTCTAAACCAATTAAATGGATCAATAAATCAGAAGCCAATAGTCCTCATGAGGCAAATTTCCTGAAACTTGATTGTTCAAAGATAAAAAAGGTTTTTGGTTGGAAACCTCGGTGGAGCGTCGAACAAGCGATTGAGAAGACGGTTGAATGGTCAAAAGTATATTTAGAAAATGGGAATGTAGTAGATTGTATGAATACTCAGATTGAGGAGTTTTATAAGCACTAGGAGGAATAATAGGATGAAAAATTGGAATAGTGAAACAGAGGCAAGAGAACAGATTAAGAATTTGGTTGCCGATTATTATCGTGAGTTTAAAAAACCAGAACAGGATAAAAAGTTTAAACCAGGAGACAGACTTTCATATGCTTCTCGGATTTATGATGAAAAGGAAATGTGTAGTTTAGTAGATGCAGCGTTGGATTTTTGGCTTACTACCGGACGCTTTTCCGAACAGTTTGAGCGGGAATTTGCAGATTGGATTGGTGTTAAATGGGCACATTTGGTAAATAGTGGGTCATCGGCTAATTTAATTGCTTTTATGGCACTTACAGCACCGGAACTTGGCGATAGGCAGATAAAAAAAGGTGATGAGATTATTACGGTTGCATGTGGATTCCCGACAACGATTACACCTGCTATTCAGTATGGAGCGGTACCAGTATTTGTGGATATGACAGTTCCGCAGTATAACATTGATGTAACGCAATTGGAAGCTGCTCTTTCACCGAAAACGAAAGCAGTTATGATTGCACATACGTTGGGAAATCCGTTTGACTTAAAGGCTGTTAGAGAATTTTGCAATAAGCATAATTTATGGCTTGTAGAAGATAACTGTGATGCGTTAGGAACTAAGTATACAATTAAAGGAGAAACAAAATTTTCAGGAACATGGGGTGATATAGGAACAAGCAGTTTTTATCCGCCACATCACATGACGATGGGAGAAGGAGGATGTGTATATACAAGTGATCCACTTCTTCATAGATTGATTCTTTCATTCCGTGATTGGGGGCGTGATTGTATCTGTCCATCTGGGCAGGACAATTTCTGTGGACACAGATTTGATGGACAGTATGGAGAGTTACCACAGGGATATGATCATAAGTATGTATATAGTCATTTTGGCTATAATTTAAAAGTGACAGATATGCAAGCAGCAGTAGGTGTGGAACAGCTGAAGAAATTCCCTGGTTTTATTGAACGGCGTCGACACAATTGGGAACGACTTCATAAAAATCTTGAAGAAGTGCAGGATAAGATTGTGCTCCCGGAACCGGCTGCTGGAAGTGAACCGTCTTGGTTTGGATTTTTGATCAGTGTCAGAGATGAGAGCGGGTTAGATCGGAATAAAGTGACCCGTTATATAGAGGAACATAATATACAAACTCGTTTGCTTTTTAGTGGTAATTTGATCAAGCACCCATGTTTTGACCAAATTAGGGGAACAGATGCATATCGTGTTGTAGGTGATCTTAAAAATACGGATTATATAATGACCCATACATTCTGGGTAGGCGTATATCCGGGAATGACAGATGAAAAGATTGATTATATGGCAAAAATTATAAAAGAAGCTGTTACGCAGTAAGGTGAAGTTATGATAGATTCTTTTCGAAAAAATAGAGTTGGAATTATATTAATGTTAATATCTGCTATATGTGCGTGCCTTGGACAGCTCCTATGGAAAATAGGAGCTGAACAGGGAGTAGAATATTTGTTTATAGGATTTTTTCTATATGGGATAGGCGCATTGGTTATGATAGTTGCATATCGTTATGGAAAATTATCGATTCTTCAGCCGGTTTTGAGTTGCAACTACATTTTAAGTATGGTTTTGGGGTATTTTGTATTGCAGGAAAAGATAAGTGTGTACAAAATACTGGGTGTAGTTATTATTATACTGGGAGTGATTTTTATAGCAGGAGGCGATGAGGGATGATTTATATTTTTATAATCATTGTAATGACAATGGTAGGTTCAGCTGCATCGTTATTTTTGAAAAAATCATCAACCTGTGAGAATATTGGTGAATATATTCAAAATGCGAACATTTACATAGGCGGAGGACTGTATTGTATTTCTGCACTACTTAATATTGTAGTACTCCGATACATGGAATATTCAATTGTATTGCCAATGACATCGCTTACTTATGTGTGGACGCTAATATTATCGAAAATCGTTTTAAAAGAAGGAATAACTAATAAAAAAGTAATAGGAACGATATTGATATTGATAGGAGCGTTTGTAATAACACGGTAGAAAGTATAATTGTGGAGGATAGAAGGAAACAGATTTTTTGCCGGAGGAGTCTGATATGTATGAAGTGCGGAAGGATTGCAAGAACCAATCAGGTGCTTGCGATCTTTTTGGCGCTTTTTATTATGAATACGTTCTGGTGTTAAAAACAAACCAGATGTAATAATTAAGGAAAGGGGAATGATATGCTTCAGATTTTGGAATGCATATTGCTGCTTGGAATATATTTCGCTTTATTCTATCGGTTTGGAGAACTGGCGGAGCGGATTTTTCGTGTGAAAGAGGATGTGCTGGCCACATTTCTGATTGGCTTTTTCTTTTACTTCGGAGTTTTTCAGATTGCAGCATTGCCGCTTATTTTCCTAAAAAAGCCGCTGACTATGCTGATGGTGTTGTGGATTGCAGTGTTGATTGTGATTCTGGAGGGAGCATTATTTCAGCAGCGAAGGCGGTACAAGATGTATGGAAGAGGAAAATGGGGGAAAAAAATAAAACGTCCAGGTATCTGGGAATGGCTTACGATAGCGTTGGTGTTTGTACTGGTGTGGTATGCAGCAGTAAGGTATACGATGGGATGGGATACGGCGTATTACATCGGTACGATAAATACTTCGCTTACAACGGATACCATGTATCAGTATAATGGAACGACAGGGCAGCCGGAAGATGTAATTCCGTTCCGGTATGCCATGTCAGCGTTCTATATGCATACGGCGGTGATGTGCAAAATTTTTCATTTGCCGGCAATGATGGTGCAGCAGTACGTAATGGGTTCCCTGTGTATCATACTATATGCGATGCTTTTGTATAAAATGGGGAAACTGCTGTTTTATAATAATGAAACAAAGTGTATGGTGTTTATTATGCTGGGAATTTTGATGAATTTCTTTTTTCAGTCAGATTTTACGACATCACAGTTTTTATTGATGCGTGCCTATGAGGCAAAGGCGTACTGTGGAAATATTGTGATCATGGCATTGTTTTGTGTGAGCCTTTTATTATTAAAGGATAGTTCGGAGAAGATGTACTGGCGAGTCCTGTTTTTGATTGCTTTCGCAAGTGTGCCTGTTTCCATGTCATCCATATTGATTGTACCGGTTATGATTGGTATCCTGATGCTGGCGGATCTGATATTGCATCGAAACGTTTGCAGCATTTATCGTGGCATGATTTGTATGCTGCCAAACATGGTCTATCTGCTCGCATATTATCTTTCAACGGTAGGAATTTTGGTTATAAGGGTGTAAAAATGTATAATGTTTCTTCAATTTTAGATACGATAACTGCATATGGCGGATATACCTGTTATATCAGCCTATTTCTTCTGTGTGTGATCTACTGCTTTTATACGTTGGATCGAGAAAAGAAGAAGATGTTGATCTGTATTATGATTTTATGTATCGTTTGCATTTATAATGATGGGGTACGTTATCTGATCTCAAAATTTACGGATCTTGAGACATATTACCGGTTTCTTTGGATGATCCCGATTTTGCCAATGCTTTCTTATTGCATTGTGGATCTGATTTTTCGAGTAAAGGAACTTGCAAAAAGGATTGTTGTGGTATTTCTTCTAGTTGTTATTGTGGCGTTTGGAGGAAACAGTTACCTTTCGATGGGGTGTTTTCAACTGCCGGAGAATCGCTATAACATACCGAACGAAGTGATCGGTGTTTGCGATATGATTCGAGCAGATGGTAAGAGTGAACAGCCAGTAGTTGTGGCGGACACGCAGATTCAGCTTCCACTTCGGACATATGATGCGACATTTTTGTGGGGGGTGTCGAGAGAGGCATGGATTGCGATCACAGATAAAGAATATGACGGACAGGACTATCAGATAGAGGCGGTAGTAATAAAGGCAGTGCAGGATGGGGAAAAGACCAGCGCAACAGAATTAAGAGAGGCATTGTCTGCTTTGGATATTGATTATCTGGTCATACGGAAAGATTATGAGATGGACACTTATCTGGCGGGAGCAGCCTGCAGCAAAATTGGTGAGATTGGAGAGTACAGTGTATATTATTACGATCGCGATGTAGCAGCAGAACTGAAAGCGCAGCGGGAACAGAGTGATCTGCAGCTTGAGACGGTGGAACTTTCAATTCCGGGAGTGACCGGAGAGTATACGTTTCTGTTTTTATCAGATACACATATTGAGACGGAAAGTGAGGAGAACACCGAGCAGGTTGAGGAATATGCAAAGGAGCGAAATGTTGGATTTGTCAATGCGAATGGAGTCACTTCCAGGGAACAGTTTCCAAGTTGGATGGAATTGGCAAATGAGTATCAGGTGGATGCAGTTCTTCTGGGTGGGGATATTATTGATTCGCCATCGGAGTCTAATCTGGCATTTTTAAAGAGAGAACTGTCCACGCTTCGGATGCCGTATCTGTTTACATTGGGGAATCATGACTGGACTTATCCGTGGGATTATATGACGGAGAATGGAAAAGAAGAATATCTGCCGCTTCTTTCCGAAGTCGTAGGGAACACGACGTTTTCTAAGCTGGAATTTTCAGATTTGGTCATTGCGGCGGTGGATGACAGTACGGATCAGGTAAATGAGGATGCGATTTCCGGTGTTGAGAGTGTGATGCAGAAGGGAAAAACGGTGATTCTGTTAATGCATGTGCCGCTTTATAATGAGAATCTGGCAGAGCAGGCAAAGGAAGTATGGGGAAATCCAATCGTGCTTGGAGAGAATGGGATTGAGCTGAACGAAATATCACAGAAACTGCTTGATATGGTATATGCGGATGACAGTCCGGTTGCCGCAGTCTTGGCTGGACATGTACATTTCCGGGCACAGGGAAATCTGAACGATCATATTGTGCAGATTGTTTCGGATGGCTCGTTCGCGGGAAAAGGGATTTTGTTGAAAGTACACGGTTCCTGACATAAAGATGAAAAACGCGGAAAAAGAATGGTTGATATTGTGAAAATTCTGTGAAAATGGTATAATTAGTTATAAATATTACATTCAAGGAGGAAGCTGTATGAAAAGAGCAAAACAGGGTGTGGCATTATTTCTGGCAATGCTGATGCTTGCGTGGGCACCGTGTACCGATGGCAGCCTTTTTGCGGCAGAGGTGAATTCGGATGTTCCGGTAGAAGTAGTGACTGAATCAGAGACAGAGATCAAAGCAGAAGATGAGACGGAGCCTGTC
This sequence comes from uncultured Roseburia sp., assembly GCA_964388945.1. Classification (GTDB taxonomy): domain Bacteria; phylum Bacillota; class Clostridia; order Lachnospirales; family Lachnospiraceae; genus Roseburia_D. Next base: position 55,398 of record CAYMCM010000003.1, on the reverse strand, counting down.
TTAGATGATGCAGATCTGACAGTACAGAGTGATCTGGACGCGCAGGATGCACAGGAGGTGCAGGAAGAAGAATTAGTGCTGACAGAGGAAGAAGAAATCGAAGCTGTTATGGGAGCGAGGGCGACTGCAGCAGATGTGTTACAGCCGAACAGCAATAACAAAAAGGGTATTCAAGGTACGGAATATGGTTACGGATCTCAAAAAGATGCAGATCCGAATTCTCTGGATATCAATCATGTATTGCTAAATGTGCATTTGAGTAATGTAATTAGTACAGACGGTTCTGGTGTGGCTTATAATTATAACGGAACAACATACCATTTTAACTATGATAATTATGTAAAGGTGTTTGAATGGCGTGCAAGAGAGCTTCGCGCAGAGGGAAAGGCACTTACTTTTGTTGTTCTGATGGATTGGAGTGATGATCCGACACTTCAGAATCTTATTTATCCGGGTGGAAGAGTCAATGATGGCACACATTACTATTATGGACTGAATGTATATGATGCGAATGCTAAGAAGTTGCTGGATGCAACATTCCATTATCTGGCAGAGGTCTTTGGTGCGTCTGATACATTTGTTCAGAACTGGATCATTGGCAACGAAGCAAATATGCCAACGGAGTATAATTATACTGGAACAGTGGACAAGGATATCAATGTAGATATTTGTGCAAAATCCTTTGATCTGTTATATGGAGCGTTACAGGATAACAATCCGAATGCAAAAGCGTATATTTCCATGACACATCACTGGACATCTGACAATAATGGAACGGGTATTCCGACGAAAGATTTCATTGATGCATTTGCAGCAAAAGAAAAGGGAAAGAACTGGAATGTTGCCTTTCATGCATATCAGCCGAATCTGGATGAGAGCGTAACTAGTAAAAAGAGCGCAGAGTGGCTGAGACATGATATCGGAAGCAAGTATGTGTGCGGTGCTAATCTGGAAGTGCTGACCGATTATATAAAGAATACTTATGGATCAGACCATAGGATCATCCTGTCTGAGCAGGGATTTGATTCCAAGTCCGGAGAAGCAATGCAGGCGGCAATGTTGGCTTATACCTATTATGCAGCGGCACGTAATGATATGGTAGATGCAGCAATTTTTACAACCTGGCAGGATTCTAATGAACCGCAGTTTATGGGACGCCTGATGGGCTTGAGAGATGGAAATGGAAATCAGAGACTTGCATATAATGTATTTAAATACATGAATAATGCGAATGGCTATGTGGCAGCGCAACAGACAAACTACTATTTAACGGTACTGGGTATTTCAAACTGGACGGATAATATCATTTGGACACCACCTGCAACAAATGCAGTATTGACATCAGCCAGCCTTTATCTGGCAGATTATTCGAACAATCGGGTTATGATTGGTATGACAACAGCAACTTCAGAGTCGACAGATCTTGAGTATCGCTGGCTTGCATATAACATTAGCAAAGGCGTTTGGAGTGTTGTCAGTGATTGGACGTTGAATAATGAATGGCTGGTATGGTATCCGAAAGAATCTGGGGATTTCCTCCTTCAAGGTGAAGTCAGAGTTGCGGGAAATCAGGCTTCTGCTATTGCACAGTGCACAGGAATCACACTGCACAGTGTGATCAAGGGAAAATGCCAGATGCCGTATGAAGGCGAAGGCGGCGGTTATCTGATCGGACTTGAGTCTTATGATAATCCGAATAATTCCTACTCTTATGAACTGCTTGTACTTGATTGTACCAAGTTAGCTGCGGGAGATCCGGCACCTTGGATTTATTCTTCTGGTCAGCAGAAGGTTCCTGGAAATAATTTCTGGGTAATCTGGCAGCCTCAGTATGGTTACTACTGGACATTATTCCGTGTTTATGATGCGAATGGAAATCTTATTGATGAGGATTGCTACAGTTTTAAAAATGCATATTAAAATAAGGATTATAGGAAAATATCCCTCCATTGCGAGGGATATTTTTTTGTCGTTTTTTGTATGGAACACACGGGAAATATGGCGAGAATTGGGGAGAAGCGTATTGAAATGAAATAGTCAATGGGCTATAATAGAACGCAAAAGGAGGAATTGGATGAAAGGCTTGAGGGTGAACAAAAGAAAAGGTCTGCATGTCTGGATCAAGAAAGTATCTGCATTATGTCTGACATTATCCATGCTTGTTTCTCTGGGAGGAGAAGGGATTATCGTAAAAGCGGAGGAAATAGTACCGCAGGAAACGGTTTTGCAGGATGCAGAGATAAATTATGCGGATGCACAGCAGGATCTGAGTAGACAGGAATTGATGCCGATACAGTCAGAAATCGAACAGGAAGAGGACGATATATCAAATGTGGTTGTTGCAACGGATAGTGGTGATGGCGGAGAGATTATAGGATATGCATATGGAGTGCCGATCAAACGCTATAATTCTTATACATCCGGAGGTCATCTGATCATCGCAGAGGATGGAGATATTCGTTTTATTCTTGCTAATGGGCAGATGGCAGTGAATTGTTATCTGTATGACGATGATTATACATATTATCTCGGATATAACGGAGCACCATATAAGAATACGACGTCTTATTCACCTGATGGGCATATGATCTATTTTGATGCTTTTGCACGTCAGGTGCGTAATAACTTTATCTATTGTGAAGATTCTGGAATTGTGAGTTACTTTGATGAGAGTGGTTATGCATATCTGGATCAGACGCTGAGTTGGAATGGGCATGAGTATTACTTGAATGCATATGGACAATTAGAGCAGCATGGGTGGTTCTGGTATGCAAACGGACAGGATCTTGGATTTGCAAACTGGGACGGTACTCTGATCACAGACCGGTTTTCTTGTGATATGTGGGGACGTACTGTGTATTTTCAGAGTAATGGAAAACTGGCAAGAGGGCTCATTACAGATGGAGCATGGTATTATAATATGGATATCACTGATGGTCATCTGTTGGGGCAGTTTGAGGTTACGGCTGCAAATCGCAGCAACGGAGTTGCAAAGTCGAAAAAAGGTATGCAGGGAACAGAAGGTGTACTTTCCGACACAGATCTTGGAATCAGTCATTCACTGTTAAATCTTTATCTGAGTCAGTGGATCTCGGATGAACCGACAGAGTGTTATTATGACTATGGCGGAACGAGATATTATTTTAAAAATCATACAGCAGTGGATGATTATGTAAAAAAGGCAAATGAGATGGGGATTACCGTAACATTTGTGCTTTTGATGCCATGGGATGAGGCACATCAGGATATGATCTATCCGGGAGCAAGAGATGGTGGCATACATGATTTCTATGAGTTGGATCCGTATAGTCCGCGTGTATGGGCATTGTTCCATTATATGGCGCAGCATTACAGTAAGAGTGACTGCCATGTGGATAATTGGATACTCGGCAATGAAGTAAATATGCCGAATACCTATAATTATACCGGAACATTGGATCTTACAACGAACACATATAATTATGCTGGTACGATGAACATACTTTCCACAGCGCTGCAGACCTATAATCCGAACGCGAGAGCCTATATTTCATTGGATCATAGCTGGACACATAATGATGAGGGACGAGGAATTGCAGGAAAAACCTATCTGATTTCTTTCGGGCAGATGATGCAGGCAATTAATCCGAATGCAAAATGGAATGTGGCATATCACCTGTACACGCCTATCATGACAAGTTCGCAGATGTGGCTGAAAAAATATAAACGTTATACACCTGATAATGAAAATGCGCAGTTTATTAGCGCGGTGAATTTAAATGTGTTGACGGATTTTGTAATGAGCCATTATGGTATGAATACGCGAGTTATTTTATCTGAGCAGGGATTTGACTGTAAAGAGGGAACTCAGTATCAGGCGGCAGCACTTGCATATACGTTTTATGCGGCTGAGTTTAATAATATGGTTGATGCAGTGATTTTCCGGTCTTACCAGACTGATCCCAATGATGGTATTTTTGATCTTGGGCTGAAGGATTCCAATGGAAATCCGAGAGAAGCTTATGATGTATTCAAATATATGGATACGCCAAATGGCAATAGTTATACAGATCGTTATCTTCCGGTTATCGGAGTGCAGAACTGGACAGATCTCGTTCCGGGCTATTATACAGTTACAAATTGGCAGTAATGTTTAAAAAGAAAAGAGAACAGCAGCTCCTTTTTGGCTATGCTTGAAATTTCGCCGGGTCGGAAAGGAGCTGTTTTGATTTGAAAAAGTAAAGAGGAAAAAAGATGAAAAAAAAGATAATCGCAGCAGTATGTTTGTTAGGGGTTCTGGGTTTTGCAGCACCAGCTATAGTCAGAGCCGAAAATGTACCAAGTGGAACAGGTTATGTTCCAGAGGAAGAAGAAGTTCCGGGTATTGTCCTGGACGGAACAGAGGCACTTGCAGGAAATGGGAATGTACCATCACAATATGTACCGGATTTGAATTCACTTCCAGCGGTACGTGCGCAGGGAAACTATGAGACTTGTTGGGCATTTTCTTCGCTTGGTCTGTCGGAGATCAAATTAAAAAATGATGGAAATGGAGATGTGAATCTTTCTGAACTCCAGCTTGCATATTATACTACGCATCTGGTCACAGATCCTTTGAATAATTTAAGTCAGGACAGCGTACAACCGAAATATTCAAACTGGCTGTCTATGGGTGGTAACTATGCAATGGCATATCAGACGCTGGCAGCGTGGAGAGGCATAGTGGCAGAAGATGCTGTCCCATACGGGAATGCATCCGGAGTGCAGAATTCTGGACTTTCCGATGATTACGCATACAGCAAGGATAGATACCATCTGAAAAATGTCTATAAGATCAATTATCAGAGTAATCAGGCAGAGATAAAGGAGGCTATTCTATCAAAGGGTGCAGTTGGGATTAGTTATTATGATGATACAACCGGAGGGAACTATAACAGTACCTACAATTCCTACTGTGCATCTGGTGATATTACAGAAAACCATGCAGTCGTGTTGGTTGGATGGGATGATAGTTTCCCGGCTGAGCACTTTAACAACAGGCCGTCCTCCAATGGTGCGTGGCTTGTAAGGAACAGTTGGGGAGGTTCTGGCTATGAGAGAAACGGATATTTTTGGATGTCTTATGAAGATCCTTCGATCGCTGTAAATACTTATGTGATGGAAGTGGAAGGCGCAGATAATTACGATTACAATTATCAGTATGACGGCTCAGTGCTTTCTAAGACGATATACAAGACAGACAGTTTTACGGCAGCAAATATATATACGGTGTCAGGAGATGCGGCTGCCCAGAAACTGAAGGCAGTTTCTTTTGATACAGGCACTACATCGCAGTTGGATTATGATGTGAAAATTTATCAAAATCTTACAGATGCCAGTAATCCTGAAAGCGGAATTTTAGTTTCAGAAACGCAAGGAGAAACTCAGTTTGCCGGTTATTATACGGTAGTTTTGGATACACCAGTGACTGTGCATAAGGGAAATTCCATGGCGGTGGTGGTTCAGTTCGTTTCAAGAACTGGCGGAAAAGCAGGAGTGGCGGCAGAAAACAGTAGTTCCAATGCAGCGGTTGTCGCTACGGCAGGAGCTGCGGCAGGACAGAGTTTTTATAAACAGGGCAGTAGCTGGTTGGATTATGGCGTTCGTGAAGGAAGTAATATTCGAATTAAGGCATTTACGTCAGCGGTTTCCGGCAATACAGATATAGGTAATGGTGGAGATGTGCTTGGCTATGCATATGGTGTTGCAGTCATGCGGTATGATACTAGAAGAGATGGTGGAAATATTATTCTTGCTGATGATGGAGATATTCGTTATATACTTCGTGATGGGCAGGTTGCAAAGAATTGTTATCTGTATGATGGAGTGAATACATTCTATTTGGGGTACGATGGAAAACCGTATAAGAATATTTTGACGTACTCTATGGACGGTCATATGATCTATTTTGATGATTATGCACGTCAGGTGTTTAATCAGTTTATTTATTGTGAGAATGCTGGATTTGTCGCATACTTTGATTGTAACGGATATGCTTACCAGGATCAGATTACATTTGCGGGAGGCAATGCATATTATCTGAATGCGGGCGGACAGATGCAGCAAAGTGGCTGGTTCTGGTTTGCGAACGGACAGGATCTAGGCTTTGCGAATTGGGATGGAACATTGATTACGAATCGATTTTCCTACGATATGTGGGGGAGACTGGTCTATTTTCAGGGAGATGGAAAACTGGCAAGAGGACTGATTACGGACGGTACATGGTATTATAATATGGATTTGACAGATGGGCACTGCCTTGGCATGTTTCGTTTGTAAAGTCAGAAAGTTGCTTTTGAGAAAGATTATGATATAATAAGAAATGTTTTATTAAAAAATGAAAAATAGAGAAAGGATAAAGAATTAGGTATGGTTTTTTCATCTTCGATTTTCATTTTTGTGTTTTTGCCAATAGCTCTGATTGGATATTATCTGCTGGATCAAAAATACAGAAATATCTTTTTGTTGATTATGTCTCTTGCATTTTATGCATGGGGAGAACCCAAATTTATTGTTGTCCTGCTTGGCTCTATTTTCCTGAATTATGTATATGCACTTTTGGTGGATCGTTATCGGGATAATAAAGCGCTTGCAAAATTGATACTGACATTGATGGTGTTGTCGAACTTAGCAATATTTTTCGTGTTCAAGTATCTGAACTTTGCGGTGACGAATGTGAATCGTTTACTTTCAACGGAATTTACGATTCCAAACATTGCACTGCCGATTGGAATATCATTTTTTACTTTTCAGGCAATGTCCTATGTGTTTGATGTATATCGCAAGAACGGCGAAGTACAGAAAAACCCATTGAATGTGGCTCTTTATATTGCATTTTTTCCTCAGCTGGTTGCAGGTCCGATTGTCCGTTACGAGACGGTTGCGAAGGAAATCAACGACAGGCAAGAAACTTTTGCTGATTTTTCAGCAGGAATGTCAAGATTTATTATTGGTCTTGGAAAGAAGGTCACCATTGCCAATTCAGTTGCAATGGTGGCGGATCGTGCTTACCGCATCACACCTTTTACGGATTTGAGCGTTGGCTACGCATGGCTTGGTTCCATTTGTTATACGTTACAGATATTTTTTGATTTTTCTGGTTATTCAGATATGGCAATCGGGCTGGGAAGAATGTTTGGATTTCATTTCATGGAAAATTTCAATTATCCATATACAGCAAAATCCATTACAGATTTTTGGCGCAGATGGCATATTTCATTGTCTACCTGGTTTCGGGACTATGTTTACATACCGCTTGGCGGATCAAGAGTTTCAAAGGTGAAGACCTATCGGAACATTTTCGCAGTTTGGCTTTTGACTGGCGTGTGGCATGGAGCTAGTTGGAATTTTATAGCATGGGGCATGTTTTATTTTGTTTTGCTCATATTTGAAAAGCAGTTTGGTTTTCCGGATCGGATTAAGTCAGTCTGGGGAAAGGTGATCTATCGGATACTTACTTTTCTTGCGGTGAATTTTGGATGGGTGTTATTCCGTGCAAACGGACTCAAAGGTGCGATCCATTATGTACTGTGTATGTTTGGATTACATGGGAATCCACTCAGTGATCCGAAGCTGTGGATTACATTTAAGGACGTATTTGTGACATTGATCCTTGCAGGTATCCTTTGTTTTCCGGTTGCTGGTTGGCTGGAAACAAAAGCAGAGAAAAGCAGATATGATAAGGTGTTTGAGATTTGCAGAGGTGTTTTTTTGCTGTTGTTGTTTGCAGTCAGCATCAGCTATTGCCTGAATGGATCTTATAATCCTTTTATTTATTTTAATTTCTAGTCGGATAAGGAAGGTGAAACAATGCGGGAAAAAGTTAATAAGGTTATTACAGTAATTGCGCTGGCACTTGTGTTTGTGTTTGCTATTATCAACTTTAACAATTTTAAAGAAGATATGGCATCCGTTGACATCAGTTGGAGTAACGAAAATCTTGCAACTCAGCTTTCGGAGGTGGAATCGCAGTATCAGACCGGGTTTATTGGGCGAAAAGAATTTATTGATCTGTATGGTGTAGTACAACATGGATTGAATAAAAGTATTTTTGATAACTTTAGTTTCATGGTGGATAAAAAAGGAATCTTTCATTCAACTGAATATTATACTTATGATGGAAAAGGCTTTGCTGCTGAGATGGCAACGCTTAAGGATGTACTGGATAAGCGCGGCATACCGTTACTGTATGTGCAGGCACCGAACAAGGAGTTTTATAACATTGATCCGGATATGGCGACATTTAGTTATGAAAATGAGATTGTAGCAGGCGCGATGAAGCGCATGGAAGATAAAAGTATACCGATATTGGACATGCGTGATCGTGTGGCTTCGGATTATACGGGATCGTTGGATGAACTGTTTTTTAGGACAGATTTTCATATGCAGACAGATTCGGAACTCTGGCTGGCAGCCAGTATGGAAGATTATCTGACAGAGAACTACGGTATTGTATTTGAAAATCAGGATTTGCTTACGGACATGGGCAATTATGAAAAGAAGAGTTATCCGTTTTTTGGAAATCTTTCACGGAGTGTTGGAAGGCTCTATGAGTCACCAGATATGTTTGATATCTATTACCCTGCATTTGAAACAAATTTTACAGTGACCGATTGGGGGGATGGTTCAGTTCATGAGGGGGATTTCAGTTCAGTGTTGATGAATCATTACGAGGATGATGATCCAGATCTTGAAACGTATTGGATCACGGATTATTTAAGATATGGATCTCCGGCTTATCAGATTAGGAACAATTTGAATCCGGATGGTGCAAAAGTGTTGGTGATTACAGATTCTATGGGTTATAGGAGCTTTGCGTATATGTCATTGACAATGGGAGAATTAACAATAGCAGATCCAAGATATTTTAACGGAAATGATTATTTGACAAAAACGCTTTTGAATGATGACTATGATATTGTATTGGTATATCAGGCAAAATCGTTGTTGAATGAAAAATTTAATATTAATGTGAGTCAGTAAAAAAAGGGGCTGTAAAAAACTCCCCTAAAAGAAAAAAGAAAAGAAAATCGCTGAGGTCGTGAGACTTCAGCGATTTTTTGGTATAATTAATTATGCTACTAAATAATTCTACCAGTGGTAATTATATCATTCGTCAGCTGAAATTGCCATTGGAAATCGAAAAATTAATTGACATTGCTGATCCGGTATATACTTTTTGTGACGTTATGGAACACATTGACCTAACACAATACTTTGTAGATGATAAGGACTACAAAACAGGTCGCCCTAAATGTGATGCACAGAAACTGCTTAAAGTAATACTTTTTGCATTTATGGAGTAGGGGATTAGTTCCCTGAGAGATATTGAAAAGCTCTGCAGAAATGATATCCGTTTTCTGTACCTTCTTGACGGAATGAAAGCTCCGTCTTTTGCAACCTTTGGAAACTTTATCCGTAATGAACTTACTGCATCAGTTGAAGAAATTTTTAAAGAAATCAATCATTATATTTTCGAAAAAGAACAGGTTGATTTGGAGCATACTTACATTGACGGCACGAAAATAGAAGCTAATGCCAACCGCTACACCTGGGTATGGAAAAAATCCTGTATCAGAAACAGGGATAAGGTATTCGAAAAGCTGTCTATGCTTATTGATAAGATAAATGAAGAAGTGCTGGGCTATCAGGGAATTAAGTTTGAAAAAAGAGAAGTTTATGCGGTTGATTATGTGGAGGAACTTCTTTTGCAGTATCGCACTGCAACCAACCTTGATATCACTAAGTTTGTTACCGGACGCGGACATCGCAAAACACTTTATCAGAGGCAGTACCAGGAGATGGAAGGATATCTGGAACGGCTGAAAAACTATGCAAAGCACATAGAAATCTGTGGTGAAAACAGAAACAGTTATGCCAAAACCGACCATGATGCTACATTTATGCGTATCAAAAGGGATTACATGGGAAACGAACAGCTTCTTCCGGCTTACAATGTACAGGCTGCCATCTGCGACGAATACATCGCGGTAATTGATGCGAAACCATACGCATCTGACCAGGACTGCTTTGTTCCGCTCATGGAAAAGTTTAAGAAAATTTACGGACACTATCCGAAATATCCGGTAGCTGATGCAGGATATGGATCCTACAATAATTACATATACTGCGAAGAACATGATATGGAAAAATACATGAAATTTACCATGTTTGAGAAAGAAACTAAAAACGAAAAATATCACTCAAATCCTTATCGTGCAATAAATTTCAAACGCGATACAAAAGGAAATCTGCTTTGCCCGGACGGCAGAAAATTTGTCTTTAAGTACAATAAACATATAAAGGGGAACAAGTACGGAAGAACTGAAGAAATATACGAATGCGAAACCTGTGAAGGCTGCCCGCATAAATCCGAATGCTGTAAATCAGCAAAAGGAAACCGTACTGTGAGAGTAAACCGTGAGCTTACTGGATTCCATGAAGAAGTTATTTCAAATCTGGAATGTATTCACGGATATCTCTTATGTATGAACCGGAGCATCCAGTCAGAGGGAACCTTTGGTATTATCAAATGGGACAGAGCCTATAAAAGACTCTTCCGGAGAGGGATAGAAAGTGTTATTTTGGAGTTGACCCTGATTTCCTGCGGTTATAACCTCTATAAATACCACAACAAAAAGAAACGTTTTGCCAACGTCGCAGCATAGAATACTGCAAATATGGACTTCTGAAAGCCTATTTTAGGATAGGCTTAATAAGTGATGCTACTTTTGTATAAAAATGATTTATAAAAGTAGAAAAGCTACGGTGTTACCTTTCGGCGTCACCGTAGCTTTTCTTTATGGTTGTTTTTTTACAGCCCCTTTTTACTATTTAGTATCCACTACATAAAAGAGTGAGAATCTGGTTTGCAATATATTCCATTGCAGCATCACCCGGATGTGCAGCAACTGCAGGATTTGAAATCACATGAGAAGAACCATCATTACCAAGTACGGTAGTTCCAAGACCTGCGGTATATCCGCCATGATTAATTGCTGAAAGATCAATGTATGCGATACCATTTGCATTACATACCTGACGCTGTGCAGACTGAATTGTACCGTTTGGCCAACAGAATTCGTCGATGACCATAATCTTAGCATTTGGAGCTTTTGCACGCACATAATTGATCAGATTCTGATAATCACTTACCAGTGTATCATAGCCGCTGGTAATATTGTCTCCGAGCTGAATTGTAACAAGATCAAGGTCGGAGGTCAGATATGGATCAAGCTGAGACAAAGTACTGCTGCGGTCGGCTGCACGTTCCCATGTCGTATAGTAGGTCTTTCTGGTGTTTACCTGATAATGTTCACTGATTACGGAAGAAACACGATTTACATAATCAGAAGAATAGGAACTTGCTGCCATTCCCCAACTGCCCCACCATAAGTCCGGAACAACCGGATGCATAGTAATGGAATTACCAATAGCAAAATAATTGTATGGAAGCTTGAAAGAACCTTTGCAATGTCCGTCTGTGGCATCCATGTCATAGAACCAGGTTCCGTCGGTCAGAAGCTCGCCACGAGTCAGTGTGCCGTCAGATTTGAAATGTACCATTCTGCCCCATAAATCATAGGAAAAGCAGTCGGTGATCAGTGTACCGTCCCAGTTTGCAAAACCAAGATCCTGTCCGTTGGCATACCAAAACCATCCATGCTGCTCTAACTGTCCGTAGGCATTCAGATAATAAAGTCTGCCGTTAAAGGTAATCGTCTGATTCAAAAGAGCATAGCCGTTTTCATCGAAATATGCGGCAAATCCAACGTCTTCACAACCAATAAAATTGTTATGTACCTGACGCGCATAAGAATCAAAATAAATCATATGACCATCCATAGAATAGCAGGTGGTGTTTTTGTAAGGAGCACCGTTGTATCCCAGATAAAAAGTGTCGGTGCCGTCATAAAGATAGCAGTTCTTTGCCATGGTGCCGTTTGGCAAAATATAGCGGATATCACCGTCTTCACCTAAGATGATGGAACCACCGGCAATGCGGGTGTCGTATTTCATAACGGCAACGCCGTAAGCGTAGCCTAGAACTTCACCACCGAAATCTGCACCAGTCAGTATTTCAGAATCATCGGATTCCTCGGAACTCATGGCATCGGCTTTGTCAGCATTTATGGCTGCGGCTTCAGCATCCAGTGCCGCCCAATCGGTTTCGGTATCGGATTCCGTGGACTGTTCAGTAGCTGCTTCCGGTATCTCTGTGGATTGTTCAGAAGACTGTTCTTCTGTTTCAGTAGTTTGTTCTGTGGACTGTTCCGTTTCCTGTTCAACGACTTCGGTTGTCGGCTCTGCTGCCGGAATCTCACTGGCCCAGACCGTGACTCCCGTACTGCTTAAAGTAACTGCGAGAGCCAGAATAGAAGTAATTATTTTCTTTTTCATAAAAGTGCTTCCTGTTCCTTTCTGGTTTTTCATTTTGTTCTTTCAGAGTTTTTCCTTATATTAAAAACCCATATGTTTCGATTCTAGCATATATGGAAAAACTAAGCAAATTTTTTTAGGAAAATTAAGATTTAGATCAGGGATTTAGGTTGTAAAAATGGTACGCTTATATTATTATAATACAGAATGTGTATTCATATCAGATTTGAAGAAAAGAGGAAAGGTGAATGAAAAAATTGCGAAAAGGTCTGGCACTGTTTCTGGCAGTCAGCCTGATGTTTTCCGGAAGTGCTTTTTCTACTCAGGCGGCAGAGGTAAGTGCGCCTGTCAGTACAGAAAACGGTTTTGTGGATGCGACAGGCGTTCTTTCGGAGAATAGTCAGAAAGACGAGCAGGAGACGGAGACACCGGAGGAAGTGTCAGAGGCGTTATTGCCAGAGGAAAACACAGAGGAGCAGCAGAGTTCAGAGATGTCCAATGCAGCTTTGGATGATGAAGCAGCCGCACAGATGCAGGAAAGAGCAGATGCATATGAAAATGAGCAGGCGGCAGCAACAGAAGAGGAAGATAAGGTTGTAGAACAGCTGATTAATTATCTGGTGGTTGGCAAGGGTGAGGTTACGACTCCGGATACCCAGACGGTTTTGGTTGGTCTGGATGCAAACCGAAGCACACCATCTGCTATGGTACTTTCTTATGCAAATGTAGATACGGGAGCAGTCTTTTCTGTGAACGCATCTTCTGTTAGTGCAGATACGGCAGTATTCCAAATCTTATTTTCGGGCGAACAGCCTGATGGTCGTTATAAAGTGACCGGACTGGATTACACGATTGAGGGACAAAGTTTCAATATTGATATGGATGCGACTGGAATACAGGCAGTATTCGGTGTAAATGTTGAGGCAGACAGTAATCCGGATGCGGTAGTATCTGATGACGAAGAAGATACAGTAGTCGGAGATAATGGAACAGGAGCAGCTGACGTTACGATCAGTGATGCGGACGGACATGCGATATCTGGTGATGATTTTAAAAATGCGCTCGTACAGGCCGGTGAAGAAGATGAAGCTTTGACCGGAAAGAGTGGTAATGGAAATCTTGTAGTTGTGATCGATCCGGGGCATGGTGGTACAGATTCCGGAACAACAGCAACGGTAAATGGTGTTGTTTATGTAGAACGTGATATTTGTCTGAAGATCGCACAGTATTGTAAAGAAGAACTGGAGCAGTATAGCGGTGTTGAAGTATATCTTACAAGAACGGATAATATAAGTGCATGCATGGACAGAGAGGCGCGAGCACGCTTTGCAGCTTCCCAAAAAGCAGATGTGCTGGTCAGCATACATATCAATCAGGCAGGCAGTAAAGGAAGCCTGACTTCTGCCAACGGAGCGGAAGTCTATTATCCAAACAGCAATTACAATGCACAGGTAGGACAGTATGGAGAGACACTTGCAAACAGCATTCTGCAGCAGCTTACGGCACTGGGGCTTACTAACCGTGGGGCAAAGATACGCAATGCCAGTGATGATAAATATCCGGATGGTTCCAAATCGGATTATTATGGAATCAACAGCTGGTGTAAACTTCTTGGCTTTCCAGGAATTATTGTGGAGCATGCCTTTATTAATAATGCTTCAGATGCACAAAATTATCTGAGTTCTGATGAGAAGTTAAAAGCACTTGGAGTTGCTGATGCAAAAGGAATTGCTGCATGTTATGGACTTACAAAAGAAATAACTTATGCAAGTGATGCGGCAAAGGTGACCGTTAATTCTGGTTATCCTACCAGTGCAGGCTGGTCGGTGAATAATGTTACTTACACTATGGTCGCTGAAAATATTCCAAAAGCAAATAATATGTTTTTTGCTGTTTACAATGGTAAAAGTGATGTAAAGTGGTATTATGGAGCTAAGAGTGGTGATAACTGGGTAGCAACTTTTAATATATCTGATTTTGGTACAGCAGGAACCTATTATGCGGATGCGTATGTGGTTCGTCAAAATGGCAGTTATTATCAGGTCGGGCGTGCAATATTTGATGCAGCTGATTATGCAGCAGATGTACAGCTTGGGGCGGTAAGTCTTGGAGATGGAACATCATTTGTGCTTTCTGCGCAGAATATACCGAATGCAGGTAATGCAACAGGAGTTCGTTTTGCGGTATGGCATGACGGATTAAGTGATATGAAATGGTTCGGAACTATGCGTGATGGTGCAAGATGGCTTTCATTTATTAATGTTATGGATTATGGACGTTCTGGAATGTTTATGGCGGATGCCTATGTGGATTATGCGGATGGAACCAGCTTGAGACTGGGCAATCAGATATTTTTTGTACCAGAACCAACAGCAGATTACATTGCGCCGTATCAGTTTAATCAGATTGCGGGAACTTTTGATGTAGTTGTTGCAAATGCAACAGCTCCGGCTGGCGTGGATCATGTAAGGATTGCAGCATGGACGGCGGCGGATCTGAGTGATCTGTACTGGTATGATGCGTATAAGCAGGTTGATGGTGTCTATGTTGCACAGATTAATGTGGCAAATCATGCTTATCATTATGGAGTATATGCAATTAGCGGATATATATATGGTAAGAATGGAGTTGTTGCAAATCCGGTACTTAACTGCGTTAACCTCGAAATGCCACAGGCTGACATTCAGAGCTGCAGTGCGGGAGATGGATCAGCATACTTCTTGTCAGCAACTAATGTTCCGTATAACGGATGTATTGCCGGAGTACAGTTTGGTGTATGGCATGATGGGCTGAGCGATTTGCAGTGGTATGGAACTTTTATTGATTCTTATGGCAGATGGATGTCCACCATTGGTTTGTCCAATTATGCATATAAGACAGGAACTTATGGATATGGTGCTTATGCAGTGATGCGTGATGGGACAAGAGTCAAGATTGCTGATGGTAGTTTTACCGTTGCGGACAGTGATACACTTTATACGATCATGGGAGCAAGCAATGTGACTGTGGATCAGATGGTGAGTTACTATAATAAACATGCATCATACCCTTCGGTCTATGCAGTTTCAGATGCACCGACCATACAGGCATTTTGCCAGATTTATTTAGAGGAATGCCAGGCGGAAGGCGTAAAGACAGAAGTAGCTTTTTCACAGGCAATGAAAGAAACAGGCTTTTTGAAATATAAGGGCGATGTCAAGATTGAACAGTATAATTTTGCAGGACTTGGTGCAGTTGGCGGAGGAGCATGCGGAGACAGTTTCGCCAGTGTGCGTGAGGGTGTGCGTGCCCAGGTACAACACTTAAAAGCGTATGCATCAAAGGATTCCCTGGTGAATCCTTGTGTGGACAAGCGTTTTTCTCGTGTGACCAGAGGATGTGCACCATATGTTGAATGGCTTGGAATTTCGGAAAATCCGTATGGAAAGGGCTGGGCAACAGCAAAGAACTATGGTTATAGTATTCGCAATACCTATATGAAACAATTGTTAGGTAATTAGGAAATTGGATGTAGAGGGAATATGAAATTAAAATGTAGAGTGATTGCCGCTGCAGCGGCGTTGACGATGCTTATAACTGCATTTCCGGTGGGCGTTTTAGCGCGCCAGCCGGAAATGCAGATTGCAGAAATGTCAGAAGAAACAGTCGGGCGTTGCAATCCGGTACTCCATGTAGAGGATAATGGCTCGCAGACAGCATATATGCTGACTTTGGAAGGGTGCACAGAGGATGTGGCAGCGGTTCGGTTTATAGTAAGTCAGAATAAGGAAAAACTGGTCGGTTATTATGCAAGAAAAGATGTTTCAGGAAACTGGGTTGCAATCTTTGATATGAATGACGTACGCAGAGCGGGATCTTTTCAGATTGGAGCTGAACTTGGATTTTTGGATGGATCAGGACAGCATGTGGAGGGAACTAGCATTGAAGTGGCTGGTTACACTGCGCCGGAACAATTAAAAACTCATAAGGTCTCGATACTGGGTGACAGTATTTCTACTTATAATGACGGCAGTGGCCGGGCATATTATTCTTATTATTCGCCGGAACATATGAATAGAAACAGAACATGGTGGATGCAGTATATCAATGCATTTGGGTTACAGCTTGGTTATAATGAAGCAATAGGAGGTTCCAGAGTGACTTCTTGTGTGGGGGATGGTATGTCGCCGGAGTCGGCAATGTCCTGCGATGAGCGAATCAGACGGCTTGGGATCAATGGAACTCCGGATGAGATTCTATTTTTTGGTGGAATCAATGATATTTTTCAGAATGGAAATGTATCAGCAGGTCAGTATAGTTATCAATTGACTTATGGAAAAGTGGATGATTTTGTAAATGCTTATTATACAACGATTATGAAGCTGAAATTCTACTATCCAAATGCAGATATTGTGTGTATTATTCCCTACAATACATGGGCAGTTAATACATCGCTAGTAGATAGTTTTGCGGATGGAATCATAAATATCTGCAAAGAATTTAATCTTGCGTATGTGGATTTGCGTTTTGCAGGAGTGATAGGGGAAGAAAATATGGCAGCGCCGGATTACCTTCATCCAAACGAAAATGGAATGGACAAGATTGCGACAAATGTGATCACATCAATGTTTTTAAATAAAATACAGCGTACATCAGGATACTGGAAGAAGGATATATATGGTGTTAAGCATTTTTATCAGGTGGATGGTTCTCTGATGACGAATGCTTATATTTGCGATGGAGTTTATAAGTATTATATAAAAGAAGACGGAACGCCGATGCGGGATGTGATGACTTATGATTCGGATGGAACGAATCTGATGTATTTGGATGAATGGGGGCATCAGCTTTATAACAGCTTCCGTTATTGCGATAATGTAGGGTATGTCTGCTTTTTTGATGAGATCGGACATGCAAGTTTTGATAAAGTTGTAACTTATAATGGACGCAAATACTATATGGATGGAACCGGAAGGCTGAAGCAAAGTGGCTGGTTTTGGTTTGATAATGGCCAGGACCTCGGATTCGCAAACTGGGATGGTACACTGGTTACAGATACTTTTTCTTATGATTTGTGGGGGAGAGTGGTATATTTCCAGAGTGAAGGAAAAGTAGCAAAGGGCTTGATCTATGTGGCACCTTACTATTATTATATGGAGCCGACTGATGGACACTGTGTCGGATGCTTCCAATTATAAGAAAACAGGAAAAGGACGAGACAATGAAAAAAGCTGAGAATGAACAGTTGAAAAGTTGGCTCTCTGCGCATGGAGCAGAGGTTGAAGCAGATAGTAAACTGGAAGAAAATGTGCGCTTAATCGCAAATGAGTGGGAGATCATTCCGCAGGAGAGTCAGGAAGAACGCGATGCCAGAGATCCGGTGTATGCCGGACAGAGTGAGCGGATCAAGGCATTGAAAAAGAAAAAAATCTGGAAATTCATTAATCCGTTCTACCGCCTTTATGCGAATATAAAGGTGCGTACTATTTTGCTTATCCGGGAAGAAAGTGCGAGAAAGAATGTTGGAACAGATATACAAAGGATTTGCAAAAGTGTGTGCAAGAAACTGGTGAATAAGGTTTTGCACAGGTTTAAGAACAGAAAGTCGGTGATTCGCAGAAGAAATCGGGCATTATTAAAGAAAATCACACTGAGCGAGGCAGAATTAGAAGAACAACGAAATACGAAGTTTGTGGGCGCAGTAACATTTAGCGTTTTAGTGCCGCTGTACAATACACCGGAGAACTTTCTGAGGGATATGATCGAATCTGTGCAAAAACAGACATATGGAAAATGGGAGCTTTGTCTTGCAGATGGAAGTGATGCAGATCACCCAGAGGTGGGAAGAGTCTGCATGGAATATGCGAAGGGGGATTCACGAATTCGTTATAAAAGGCTTCTGAAGAATGAAGGGATTTCGGAAAATACCAATGAATGCATCAGGATGTCAACCGGTGATTATATTGCGCTGTTTGATCATGATGATGTTCTGCATCCAGCAGCGTTATTCCGGTGTATGCAGGAGATTGAAGCGAAAAATGCTGATTTTATCTATACGGATGAGATGACGTTTCAGAATGATTCACTGGAAAATATTGTGACACTTCATTTTAAGCCGGACTTCTCTCCGCAGAATCTAAAAGGCGTCAATTATATCTGCCATTTGTCTGTGTTTAGAAGAACTTTATTGGAGCAGACTGGATTGTTTGATGATGCTTATGACGGAAGCCAGGATCATGATATGATCTTGAAACTTACAACGGCCGCAAAGCATGTATCCCATATACCAGAGGTACTGTATTTTTGGCGGGTACATCCGCAGTCAGTATCGATGGATATCAGTGCAAAGAGTTATGCTATCGATGCGGGAAAACAAGCGGTGCGTGACAATGAGGCACGTCTTGGCAGAAGGACAGAGGTATACTCTTCCTGTATTTGTGCGACACATTATCGGTTAGAATATGAACTGCCGCAGAAACCAAAGGTTTCTATATTGATCGCGCACAAAGCGAATGCAAAAGCATTGGGCAGGCTTTTGGATTCCGTGATCAAACGGACGGAATATGAAAATTATGAGATTTGTATTGCAGATTTTAATAATCAGGATGCGGAAACGGTACAGCTTCTTACAGCAGCAGAACAGGAAACATACATTTCCGTAAAAAGATTTGGAACAGATGTTGGTCTTGCGGCGGCATTTTTAACACTTGCAGAAAAAGCGGACGGCAAATATCTTGTATTTTTGGAATCGGATATGGAGATTACAGATGTAAGATGGCTGAATCGTCTGGTCATGTATTGTATGCAGGAGGATATTGCAGCAGTAGGCGGAAGATGGATTGATTCTTGCGGTATGTTGGAAGAGGCAGGATATCTGCTTGGGATTGGTACAGATGGAATTGCGATTCCGGTGGAACATAAGAACACTTACAGTACATTGGGCTATATGGGAGGAATGTATTATACACATAATGTTAGTGCGCTTTCCCTGTGGGGTATGATGGTAGAGAGAAGTGCGTTCCTTGCGGAAGGAGGGTTTGACCAGAATCTGACGGACAGTTATTATATGGGCATTGATTATTCCTTAAAACAGCGTGAGAAAAAACTTCAGATTGTTCTTGAACCGTATGTTTTAAATACGATATACGGCAATGCTTTTACTAATAACAAAAAAGAAAAGGATTTGGCGTATATGCAACGTAGGTGGGCAACGGTGTTAAAGCTTGGAGATCCTTACTACAATAGAAACTTTGCCACAGATGGCTCATTTGCCTATAAATTTAATACTTGACGAACTGTTCCCGTATCGGCTTTTCTTAAACACCGGTATGGGAACAGTTGCTTTTTGAGGATAAAACTGTTAAGATGGTTATAGTTGTTTTGCGGATAATAGTATAAAAAGGATGTTTGAGAGTATGTCAGATAAGTTTTATTATGTAGATAAGCAGCTTAAAAAACTGCATGGAAAAGAAAAAGAGGCATTACAGAAAAGAATAGATGAGATAGACTGGTCGATTTTGGATGCGGTGGAGCGCCGGGAGACCATCACGGAGCGAGGTGTGTTTGCACCGCTTGATGCGGTTGAGGTGGATGAGATTTCTGCGCGTGCGGCAGAATTTAAAAAGATAGGACTCGAAGCAATTCGTGCAGGAAAGATAGGTGCTGTTCTTTTGGCGGGAGGTCAGGGTACGAGACTCGGGTTTGATCAGCCCAAAGGAACTGTTAATATCGGAATAACCAGAGATATTTATATTTTTGAATGTCTGATGAAAAATCTGATCAAGGTAACAGATGAGGCTGGAACTTATATACCACTTTATATTATGACAAGTGTACATAATAATCAGGATACAATAGATTTTTTTGAAAGAAACAATTACTTTGGTTATGACAGTTCATATGTGAAATTTTTCAGACAGGAGATGGTGCCGACAGTAGATTATGAGGGCAGAGTTCTGATGGCGTCTGAGACAGAACTGGCAATGGCACCGAATGGAAATGGCGGATGGTTTTCGTCTATGCTTGTGGAAGGAATGTTAGAAGATGTACATAAATGCGGCATTGAGTGGATCAATGTATTTGCTGTGGATAATGTATTGCAGCAGATCGCAGATCCGATGTTTATTGGCGCAACAATTTCTTCTGGTTGCGAGAGCGGTGCGAAAGTAGTGCGCAAGGCGGCGCCGGATGAGCGCGTTGGTGTGCTCTGCACAGAGGACGGCAAGCCATCGATTGCGGAGTATTATGAGATGACCGAAGAAATGGCAACAGCAAGAAAAGAAAATGGTGATCTTTTGTATGGATTTGGCGTTATATTAAACTATCTGTTCCGGGAAGATAAGCTTGAGGAGATTGCAGACCACCATATGCCGATCCATGTGGTGGAAAAAAAGATTCCCTATATGGATGAGATGGGAAATAAAGTAAAACCGGAGAAACCAAATGGATACAAATTTGAGACACTGGTACTGGATATGGTTCATATGATGAATGATTGTATTCCTTATGAAGTGGTAAGAGAAAAGGAATTTGCGCCGATTAAAAATTTACATGGTGTGGATTCTATGGATACAGCAAGGGATTTGCTTAAACAAAATGGAATTGTTCTCTAAAGAATAAAAGAATTTAGGTTTTGCTGAAAACAGAGACAGAATCGGAATTTCCGGTTCTGTCTTTATTTGCATTTTTGTGAAAGTATGGTAGAATATACTCGTATTTTTATGTAAAATTGGAAAGTGAGAAAAAATATGAACGATTTTGATACAGTGAATATGAACAAAGCGCAGAAAACCGTATATTATCTCAGAGAGTACGGCGTTCATTATACGATGCGCCGGGCGATGAAAAAACTTGGATTTAAGGTGGACGAGGATTCGGAATACATGACCTGGGTGCGCAGACAGCAGTGCAGTACCAAGGAACTGGAACTCCAAAGCAGAGAAACGTTCCCGTTCATGCCGAAGGTGGCGGTATATGTGGAGGGCTGCGGGGAGCAGGCGGCTGATGCCGGATTTACCAGATCGGCATTTAAAAAGCAGTCATACCGTGCGGCAAAGATTCGCATTGCATTAGAGCAGATGTCACTGGATCATCTTTTGAGTGAAGAAGACGCGGAGGTGTTTGTATTTGCGGCGGCAGGAACAAAACCGCGGAATCAGTATATATATGACTGCGTAAAAGCGATGAATGAAGATGTAAAGCTTCTGTATGCGGGAGAGGGGAAGGACGATACATTTCGCCCGCTTTTTGTATACACGGATGAAGACTGCGTCACACCGGATGGAAAACGTTATGTAAGACCGTATTTTAAACCGGATATGAGTCTGGAACTGCTTTGCAATTTTCAGTATGTGGGCGGCATGTTTGCGGTGCGCAGGGAACTTTTAGAGCAGTTTCGCGGTGCAGATGTAGAAGTGTTTGGAAACGGATGGTACGACCTTTTATTCTATTGCTTTGAACATACAGAGAAGATCGCACATATTCCGGAGGTACTTTTTGCGAAACGTGCGGCGGACACCACACGTTTCGGACGCAGTGAGGACCGCGGACAGAAGCGTTACATTGAACGTCACTTAAAAAGAACCGGCGTGGATGCAGTGGTGGAAAACAGTGAGGTACCTGGATTTTTCCATGTGAAATATCAGATCAAGGGAAATCCGCTGCTCAGTATCATTATTCCGAATAAGGATCACATTGATATTTTGGATCAGTGCATCCAGTCCATTTTGCACAATAACAGCTATCAGAATTTTGAGATCATCATTGCGGAAAACAACAGTACCGAACAAGAGACTTTTGATTATTATGAAAAGATCAAAAAAGAGGATAACCGGATCAATATTGTCTACTGGAAAAAGGAATTTAATTATTCTGCGATCAATAATTTTGCGGCGGAATTTGCGGCAGGAGAACTGCTGTTATTCTTAAATAACGATACTGAACTGATCAGTGCGGACAGCCTGACGGAAATGATCAGCTACTGTTATCGTCCGGGTGTAGGTGCGGCAGGAGCTATGCTCTATTATGAAGATGATACGATCCAGCACGGCGGCGTTGTGATAAAGATCGGTGGATTTGCGGCAAACGCGCTCTGGAGTCTTAAGGACCGTGATGAACGCTATTATCCATATTCTGTGACGGCACGTGAATTTACTGCTTGTACTGCGGCGTGCCTTATGATGAAAAAATCCGTTTTCCAGAAAGTGGGCGGATTTGATGAAAAACTGGTAGTGGCACTCAACGATGTGGATATCTGTATGAAAGTCAGAAAGAGCGGGGAACTCATTATGTTCAATCCATATGCGACACTGCATCACTATGAATCCAAATCCCGCGGCTTTGAAAATACGCCGGAGAAGCAGGAACGCTTTAACCGTGAGATCGCGTATTTCCAGTCTAAGTGGGAAAAAGAGCTTGAGGCAGGAGATCCATACTACAACAAGAATCAGACACTTCACCGTGCGGATTATTCCATGGATTACTAAATTTGCATAAACGTGCGTCATCTGATACAATAGAGCGAACAGAATGTAGGCGCAGAAATGGAGGAAACGAATCAATGCAGTATCTTTTATGTGCGATATATGTTGTTTTTACAATATCAGGAGTTACCTTTATGAAGCTCGGCAGTATGGCAGAGCATTTAAAGGGATTTATCGTGCCGATCGTGAATCTTCGTATTACGGGGCTTTCGTTGGTGGGTTATATGTGTTACGGGATCAGCTTTTTGCTTTATACGGTCATCATCAGTAAGTTTGAACTCGGTTATATCTCACCGATCTTAAGCGGTGTGGTACAGATCGTAACACTGATCGTTGCGTTCTTCGTATTTAAAGAGCATTTTTCCATAAACGCGGGAATCGGTGCGGCACTGATCATTATCGGTGTCATTATCATGAACTGGAAAATCTGAAAAAACATAGAATATAATTTTAGGAGAAAAAGATGGACAAGATTGCAGTATTGATACCTTGCTATAATGAGAGCAAGACGATTGAAAAAGTAGTGACAGATTTTAAGCGTGTGCTGCCGGAAGCAGTGATTTATGTCTATGACAATAATTCTACAGACCACACGGATGAGATCGCGCGCAAAGCCGGAGCGGTTGTACGCTATGAACATCGTCAGGGAAAGGGAAATGTTATCCGCAGAATGTTCCGGGAGATCGACGCAGAATGTTATATCATGACGGACGGAGACGATACGTATCCGGCAGAGTCTGCCCCGGAGATGATTCAAAAAGTGCTTGAGCGGAAGGTGGACATGGTTGTAGGCGACCGTCTGTCTTCGACTTATTTTACGGAGAACAAGCGTCCATTCCACAACTTCGGAAATTCTTTGGTACGCAAATCGATCAATCTTTTGTTTAACACGGATATCAAGGATATCATGACCGGCTACCGTGCGTTCAGCTATCAGTTTGTAAAGTCCTTCCCGGTGCTTTCCAAAGGATTTGAGATTGAGACTGAGATGAGTATCCATGCGGCGGATAAGAATATGTTCGTAGAGAATGTGATCATTGAATACCGTGACCGTCCGGAAGGCAGTGTGTCTAAGCTGAATACTTATTCTGACGGTTTCCGTGTGCTCCGCACGATCGCAAGACTGTACCGTACTTATAAACCGATGAATTTTTACGGTGTAGTTGCGGCGGTTCTTGCAGCTTTGTCGATCGGATTCTTAATTCCGATTCTGGTAAAATATTCCCAGACACATCTGGTGCCGAATTTTCCGACACTGTTTGTCTGCGGCTTTGTGATGCTTGCAGCGATCCAGTCGTTTTTCTCCGGTATGATCTTACAGACGATCAGTCAGAAAAACCGTCAGGATTTTGAGATGGAATTGCAGCACATCAATGATAGTAAAGAAGAAAAAATGGAGAAATAAGTAGGAGAGTATTATGGTTTCACTGGCAGCATCAATTTTTTTTGTGGTATCGTATCTGGCATTGGCAGGCGGTTTCTATTTTCAGAAAAAGTCCGACGAGAAGTTTTATGGGATCACCTGGCTGGCACTGATCTTTGTCATGATACAGTGTTATCATGTTTTTGTCGCGGCGGTGATCAATGTCATCCACGTACCGGTCAACCTCGTGACATTCGGTATTTTTGACCTGGCGGCAGCGGTCTATTTCTGGCTTCCGGTCTATAAAAAGAAAGAGACACAGAAATATATTTACGGTATCGTGGATATCGTATTTCTGCTCCTTGCGATCGCAGCAGTTGCATGGTTTGCAAGAAACCGTTATTACGGATTCCAGTTAAGCATCAACTATAAGACCGTCGATCCGGCACCGCGTTTCCGTGAGGCAATGGATTTTGTCAATGATCAGTCCATCAGCCGTATGTTTTATGCGCAGGTGGTCAATGGAACGATGATCGAACTGCTTGCGCCGTTTGAACGGGTGGATTATTATTACCGCTTTTATGTTTTGAGTGATGTGGTACAGCTTCTGGTGTCCGGCGTGATGTTCTTCGGTGTGATCCGCAAATATATCAAAGGAAAATTTCTGGCTGTGGCAGGCATACTTGCTTCCCTGATCTTTTTACTGGGTTATCCGTTAAACAGTACGATCTACGGATTTACCTATCTTGGCATGAGCCTTACGATGGCGGCGATGCTGTTTGTTGTGACCGATCTTTTTATGGAAGAAAAGCTGGCGAAGGGATTTAATATCTTTCTGCTGATGCTCGGATGTCATGCGATGTTCCAGTGCTATGCACTGTTTATGCCGGTGACTTATCTTGCGATCATCTTTGCGATTTTTTTAAAACAGTACCGCAAAAAGATACTGGTTTCAAAAGATACGGTACTCACCTGTCTTGCGGTATTTTTGTTTCCGTGTATTTCGGGATTGTGGTATACCTATATGGATGTATTTGTAAAAGACGACGTATCCGTAGGTTCTGCAATTTCGGCGGAGGGCGCGATCTACCGTGATCTGTATTCGAATTTCCTGCCGTTTCTGCCGCTTGCAGTCTATGGATTTGCAAAGCTGATCCAGAGCAGGAAGAACAAGATGATAAGCTGGTTCGCTCCGTTTTTTGCGGCGTTTACGCTTGGAATGTTTGCACTTGCGTACCACAACCGTTCGGTATCGACTTATTATTTATATAAAGATTACTATATGCTGTGGCTCATCGTGTGTGTGCTCGCGTTTTACGGCGTGTTTAGGATGACGAAAGAAGCACGGACAGTTACGGCATGCTATATCGGAACATGGGCGTTTGTACTTGTTATGTTCGTATCCGGACTGGAAAACCGGATCTACAGCAACAACAATCTGTTTATGGACAGCATCAAAGGACCGCAGTACAATGATCTTGTCTGCTTTAATTTAAATACTATGAAAGAGCCGCCGTATGCAGAGCCGCGTATGGCAATGGCGCATTATGTCTACGAAGAACTGCTTGAAACCGGAATGACAGATAATCTGGTTCCGTGTGCTTATAATGATGACCAGTTTTACTGGTATGAGGGAGTGACAAATCAGCGCCTCTCAGATTATATGTACTGGAAGTCCGATTATGACACATTTAAGAATAATCTAGAAGCAAATTGTGATTATGTCAGTGTGATGATTGACAGCCGAATCTATGTGGACAATCAGGAATATTTTGATTCCATGGAAAGAGTATTTGAAAACGAGATTGGTTTTGTGGCAAAGGTAAATAAAAATTAGGTGTGAACATGGAAAACAGACAGGAAAAATCGGTTCAGCAGAACATGATTTATAATACAGTCGGCTCACTGGTATATTATTTCTGCCAGTGGGTCATGACAGTGCTTATCGTCAGGATGTCAGGCTTTGAAGATGCGGGCATCCTGTCACTTGCAATGAGCGTTACGGCAGCACCGGCGATCGTCGGACTGTTCAATATCAGAAGCTATCAGGTGTCAGACTTAAAGGGACAATATTCGGATTCGGTCTATATCCGCTCGCGTGTATATACCAATCTGATCTCCTTTGCGGTCTGTCTTTTTGTCGTCTTTTTCAATGGCTATACATGGGATAAAGCAGCAGTGATTTTGATGTTCATGTGCTTTAAGATGGCAGAGGGAGCGGCGGATGTCTATTATGGCATTGACCAGAAAAAAGAACGTCTTGACTATGCAGGGATTTCCTTAACGATGCGCGGACTTGGTTCACTGGTACTATTCTGTGCGGTATTTCTCTGGACGAAAAATCTGTTCCTGTGCATTTTATTTATGTCAATCTTTTCTTTTGCAGTCGTATTTTTTTATGACAGAAAGGTTGTAAACCGACTGACCGGAACACGGAAAGCGGCAGAAACTTCTCAGATCAAAAGCCTGCTTCTTACCTGTCTTCCGCTTGCAATTGTAGCGTTTTTCAACAATCTTTCGCTCACGATACCGAAGATTTATTTAGAGCGGTATTATGGGGAGGCTGTTTTCGGGATCTATTCCTCGGTATCATCGCCGACGATCGTGGTACAGCTTGCGGCAACGACGCTGTTTGCGCCGCTGGTTCCGGTTCTGACCAGGCAGTATCAGGAAAGAAATGAGAAGGAATTTAAAAAGATTCTGCTCAAATTTTTCGGACTGATCTTTGCAGGAACGGTGCTTGGCGTGGTACTTTCTGTATTTTTGGCGGATTGGGCACTGGGTATCTTATATGGAGCGGAAATAGCACCATATACGGATCTGTTCATACCGGTATTCTTTATTGCGGTGCTGATCGCGGTAAATGCAAGCCTTTTTTCGGTCTGTACACTGCTCCGTGAGATAAGAAGCCAGTATGCGGTCGGACTTGCGGGGATCGTGTCTGCATTTCTTTTATCTGTGACAGTAGTAAAAGCGTGGTCTTTGGATGGAACGGTCCTTGCCTTTGTGGGAACACTGATCATCCAGATCGCGATTCAGTTATTCCTGATCGTGCGTAAAGTGAGGAAAATGAATGGGAATTGTAAGTAAAACAATCGGTGTATACAAAAGATACGGCTTAAAAGGGTTTTGTACCAAACTGAATGAAAAGATAAGCTCTCCCATGCGGGATTATGGACGGCGGGTAGCGGAATTTCTGCCGACCGAAGAAGAACTGCATATGCAGCGGGAACACCGTTTTTTAGTGGAACCGTCTATCAGTATCGTGGTACCTGCGTATGAGACGAATGAACTGTTCTTAAACCAGCTTTTAGAATCGCTCGAAGCACAGAGCTACGATAATTGGGAACTCTGCATTGCGGACGGGAGCAGTACGGATCGGGTGGAGCGTATCATCCGGGAGCGTGAGGAGCGTTACAAGGAATCGGGGCATCGTTATCGGATACGCTATGAGCGTTTAAAGGAAAATAACGGGATTTCAGAAAATACAAATGAAGGTTTAAAACTTGTGACCGGAAGCTATGTCGGTTTTATGGATCATGATGATGTACTGGAAAAAAATGCGCTGTATGAAGTGGTAAAGATGTTAAATACTTTTCCGGATGCAGATGTGATCTATTCGGATGAGGATAAGGTGTCATATGACCTGAAACATCATACACAGCCACATTTTAAGCCGGATTTCAACCTGGAGCTTTTGCGGGATAACAATTATATCTGTCATTTTCTTGTGGTGTCACGCCCGCTGCTTGCAGAGATCGGAGGATTTAGGAAGGAGTTTGACGGTTCTCAGGATTATGATTTCGTTCTGCGTGCGACAGAAAAAGCAAAAAGGATCTGTCATATTCCGAAGACCCTATATCACTGGCGGATGCATGCGGCGTCAACAGCGGGTGACAGTGACAGTAAGGAATACACCTTTGATGCGGGAAAGCGGGCATTGGAGTCGCATTTTGCGCGGCTTGGGATTGCGGCGGAAGTGAAAAAGCGTATTGAGGTCGGCTGTTTTCAGATAAGCTATGCGAAAAAGCCGGGGGCGCGGGAAGAAGATTATATCCTGCTTTTGCCGGACGGTGTGAAGCCGCTTGATCCGGCTTGGAAAGAAGAACTGCTTTCTTATTGTATGCAGGATCGTGTCGGTATCGTCGGTGGAAAGACAATCGGAAAAAACAAAAAAGTGCGGCAGAACGGATATATTTGTGAAAGAGACGGCGAGGTAAGGACGCTGTTTGCAGGATTGCCGGAAAAATACAAAGGCTATTGCAGACGTGCGGTGCTCACCCAGGAGGTGGGGGCGGTATCCTTTGCGTTTGCCGTGATAAAAAAAGAAGCTTTTGATCGTGTCGGTGGTGTGGATACAAAGCTTCCGCATCCGTATCAGGAAATGGATTTTTGTATGCGTCTGCGGAAAGCCGGTTATGCGGTGGTGCAGGCATCTGCCGTGGAAGCGGTTGTGGAAAAAGAGCCGGATTATTACGAGATCTGTGGAAAAGCAGACCGATCCGGGTGTCTGTCTGTCCCGGAGGCGAAGGAACACCTGCGAAAATACATGGAGCAGGACGAAATTTTCTATGATGCATGTTACAATCCGAATTTTGCAGAAACTGGCAGGACATTTACATTATGACCGAAAACGGTGATAGAGTGGGAGGAAAATGGGAAAGCTATGATCAAGATATTTATTTGTCCGAAATGCGGATGGCTGCGCGAAGTGTCGCGCAGAAAAGAAGTCGAATGTTTTAAATGCGGAGAGAAGCAGATGGTGCCGGTAAAGCTGACATATGAAAAGTATGCGTATATGACACCGCAGGAGCGGGAGGACTATGCACAGAGCTGGCAGTATATTCACAGGAGCGATAAACAGAGTTAAGAAACTTTTAATATAATTTTCGGTTGTTCAAATGATATTTGTATTGTAAAATAGGAATCAGATATTACAAAAATATTACAAATAAACCAGAAATTGTAATGAGGCAAAAAGAAATGTATAAAAAAGAAAATAAAAGTTGGGCAAAACATCTGGATTTTACACTGCTTGACATTGCGTGTCTCCAGCTTGCGTTTTTGCTTTCCTATTTCCTGAGACTGGGGATCTCTCTTCCATACTGGAATGAGCAGTATCAGCGTCTGGCTGTGATTTTAGTCATGATTGACATTTGTGTTGTCTTTTTTGCAGAGGCTTATAAAGGGATTCTGCGCAGAAATAAATATCAGGAATTAAAGGCAGTCATTATCCACTGTTCCGTGATCTTCGTGGGACTGCTAGTTTATATGTATGCGACAAAGCAATCTGCGATTTATTCCAGACAGATGCTGTTTGTATACCTGTTCTTTTCAATCATATTTGAATTTGTCGGAAGAGTGGTGTTGAAGCGCTACATCCGCAGGAGGATCTTAAGCAGCCGTCACCGTTCCACGATGATCATTGTGACCACGAAGGAATATGTGGAAGAATGTCTTATGAACTTTGAAAATATGGAATATACCGAGTTTTCAGTGGATGGCGTGGTTGTTGTGGACGAGCAGATGAAAGGAGAGTCGATCCGCGGAGTGCCGGTGGTGGCGAATGCGGATGATTTCTTTGAGTATGTGCGTACCAATGTGGTGGACGAGGTGTTTATCAACGGAAATACCAGAGAGAGCAGCGAGGCACTTGCAAATGACCTGCTTGAGATGGGGATTATCGTGCATTTCAGTCTGGTCGAGGAATCCCAGATGATGCCGAACCGTGTGATCGAGCAGTGCGGCAGATATCTTGTGCTCACTTCAAGCATGAAGATCGCGTCACCGCGGGAGTTGTTTTTAAAGCGTTGTATGGACATTGCAGGAAGTCTGATCGGACTTACACTGACCGGGATCGCGTTTGTTATTTTTGCGCCGATCATAAAAAAACAGTCACCGGGGCCGGTTTTCTTTTCACAGGTGCGTGTGGGCAAGAACGGACGGCAGTTTAAATTTTACAAATTCCGCTCGATGAACGTGAATGCGGAGGAACAGAAAAAAGAACTGATGGAGCAAAACGAGATGGACGGGCATATGTTCAAGATGGCAAATGATCCGAGAATCTTTCCGATCGGGAAATTTATGCGTAAATATTCCATCGATGAACTGCCGCAGTTCTGGAATATCTTAAAAGGCGATATGAGCCTGGTCGGGACGAGACCGCCAACGGTTGAGGAATTTGAAAATTATGATTTGAAGCATAAGGCAAGACTCGGTATCAAGCCGGGACTCACTGGTATGTGGCAGGTCAGCGGGCGAAGTGACATCAAAGATTTTGAGGAAGTGGTCGGACTTGATACTTATTATATCGCACACTGGGATCTCGGACTTGACATCAAAATCCTGTTAAAAACAATCAAGGTCGTGTTGACCGGACGAGGATCAGAATAAAATGAAACATGTATATATTATAGGTTCTAAGGGGATTCCTGCCAATTACGGCGGTTTTGAGACCTTTGTGGAGCATCTGACGGCGGGACGGCAGTCGGAAGAGATCGCATATCATGTCGCATGCATGGATGATAAAGAAAAGATCGTGCATTACAACCGGGCGGAGTGTTTTCACCTTGCAGTGCCTTCCATAGGACCGGCAAAGGCAGTCTGGTATGATCTGAAAGCAATCGCATGGTGTCTTAATGATATTAAAAAGAATAAGATCAAGGATGCGGTGGTTTACGTGCTCGCATGCAGGATCGGACCGTTTATCGGAACATGGAAGAAACGGCTTGAGGCGCAGGGAGCAAAACTTTATGTAAACCCGGACGGACATGAGTGGAAGCGTGCAAAGTGGAATCGTTTCATACGCAGATACTGGAAATTTTCCGAAAAGCTCATGGTGAAGCATGCAGATCTTCTGGTCTGTGATTCAAAAAATATTGAAAGTTATATCCGCAGATCCTATGCAAAATATCATCCTGCAACGACTTATATCGCATATGGTGCGGGTGAGGCGGAACAGGAAACGGAAAAAACAGCGGATAAGCTTGCTGCATGGTATAAAAAGCACGGCATAAAAAACAGGGAATACTATCTGGTGGTCGGACGTTTTGTGCCGGAGAACAATTATGAGACTATGCTGCGGGAATTTATGGCAGCACAGACCGATAAGGATTTTGTGCTGATCACGAATGTGGAGCATAACAAGTTTTATGAAAAGTTGCTGCAGGAGACTGGTTTTTTGCAGGATAAACGGATCAAATTCGTGGGAACCGTCTATGATGCGGCGCTGCTTTCGATGATCCGGAAACATGCCTATGGTTATCTGCATGGACATGAGGTGGGCGGAACCAATCCGTCGCTGCTTGAAGCACTTGGAAGTACCGATCTGAATCTGCTTTTGGATGTCGGTTTTAATTCCGAGGTGGCAAGAGATGGAGCACTTTACTGGAGTAAAGAAAACGGAAATTTGAGCCGGCTCATTAAACGGGCGGATGAGATGACAGAGAGGGAGCGGAAAGAGCTCGGAGATCGTGCGAAAGAGCGGATACGAAGTGATTATAGCTGGCCATTTATCATCGAAAAATATGAAACACTGTTTTTAAAGCAGAACTAGGAAACAGGAACAACGATATGGAAGAGAACAAAACGCGGGTTTCCGTGGCGATGGCAGCCTATAATGGACTGCCTTATATCAGGGAGCAGACAGAATCTATCTTGAAAAATCTGACAGCAGAGGACGAGCTTGTCATATCAGATGACGGATCGACGGATGGAACGATGGCATTTCTTACCGGACTTGCACAATGCGATGCGCGGGTACAGATCCTGCGGGGACCGGGAAACGGGATCAAGAAGAATTTTGAGAATGCGGCGAAGCATTGCAGCGGAGATTATATTTTTCTGGCGGATCAGGATGATGTCTGGACAGAGGATAAAGTAAAAAAAGTGCTTGCGGTATTTGAGACGCAGGGTGTTACACTCGTTATGCATGATGCAGTCGTAGTTAATGAGGACAATTCAAAAGAGATCATGCCTTCCTTTTTTGCGTACCGCGGCTCCAAAGCAGGAGCTGCTGCCAATATCATTAAAAATACCTATATGGGCTGCTGTATGGCGTTTCGCCGTGAAGTGATGCAGTGGATACTGCCGATACCGGAGGAGATCCAGATGCATGACCAGTGGATCGGCGTACTTAATGATCTGAAGGGGAACGGAACCTGTATCTTACCGGAAAAGCTCCTGTATTACCGGAGACATGAGCATAACAACTCAGATTTTTCCCATAATACGCTGCTTGTCATGATAAAAAACCGTATTGTTTTTCTGCGGGCATTAAAGAGGCAGTTACGGTATCTTAAAAATAAAAAGATTCTTAAGAAAAAGGGAAAATATTGACACTCAAAATGATTTATTATATAGTTAATAAGTTGTTTATCGTAATACTACATAGAGAGAAATGGAGAGGACAATGAGCGAACAGAATGGAAATCGAAACAGACCGTCTGGAAGCAGACCATCTGGTGCACATACATCATCTTCCGGCGGTACACGCAAGGGAACGCAGCAGCGCAGTAACGGACAGCGTTCCGCTCAGGGAGAAAGAAGAAGGACATCTAAGCAGGGAGGTCAGCGGAGCGGTAATACCCGTCCGAATCCGAATGGAAACAGACCGACTGGAAAGAAAGTGACCAAGAAACAGCGCAAGAAGAGAAAAGTGATCATTTATGTGATCGAGATCATTGTATTGCTGATCCTGCTTCTGATTCTGGGTGTCTGGCTAAAGTTGAATAAGATCGATCGTGGGACGATCAAAGAGGAAGATCTTACGATCAACAAGCTGGACAGTGAGACGCAGGCTCTGCTTTCCGGATATACTAATATTGCACTCTTTGGTCTGGATAACCGATCCAACGGAGATTTTGATACCGGACGAAGTGATAGTATCATCGTTGTCAGTATCAACAATGATACGAAAGAAGTAAGAATGGTGTCCATCTACCGTGATACCTATCTGGATATGGATACGACAGACGGCAGCTTAGCGAAAGCAAATGCGGCATATTCCAAGGGAGGACCGACACAGGCGATCTCTATGTTAAATAAAAACCTTGATCTGGATATCACCGATTACGTTTCTGTTGACTTTAACGCAGTTGCGGACTGCGTGGATCTGCTCGGCGGAATCACGATGGAGATCACAGATGAAGAAGCAGCGATCATGAATGGAGAGACGGAACATCAGGATTACATCGGTGAAGTTGCACAGGTGACCGGAAAAGAAGCAAATTATCTGGACGGTGGCGGAACTTATAATCTGGACGGTGTACAGGCAACAGCCTACGCACGTATCCGTTATACGGCAGGTGATGATTACCGCCGTGCACTCCGCCAGAGGACGGTTATCACCAAGATGATCGAGAAAGCGAAAAAGGCAGATGTTGCGACGCTGACCAAGATCGTTGACAAGATGACGGAAGAAGTTTCTACCAGCTATTCGAATAAAGACCTGCTCAGTATGGCGGTTTATTTACAGAGTTATGAACTTGTGGATACCTGTGGATTCCCGTTCTATAAGAATACAGCGAATGTAGGAAAGCAGGGTGATTGTGTCATTCCATGTGATCTTGAGACAAATGTGGAAGAACTCCATACTTATCTGTTTGAGGATGAGAATTACACACCTTCTGATACCGTGGAAACGATCAGTGATAAGATCACGACCAAGACGGGATATACCGCAGACAGTGCGGTGAAGACATCCGATCCGACGGAGGAAGATCATGCGAAGACAAAGAGTGAAGAAGAAACGGAAACAGAATAAAAAGTAGGTAATAGAAAAGGAAGTGTCTGCTTCTGCAGTTTTTGCAGAGGCAGACCTTTGTTGTATAAAGAAAACAGAGATAAAGTGAGGGAAAATTATGTGTGGAATTGTAGGATATATTGGGAAAAAGCAGGCTGCACCGATTTTGTTAGACGGTCTGGAAAAACTGGAATACCGCGGCTATGACTCTGCTGGAATGGCAGTTTATGACGGAGAACAGATCAATATTAAAAAGGCGACCGGACGTTTGAAAGTCTTAAATGAACTAACGCATGGCGGAGAACTGCTTCCGGGAACGGCAGGGATCGGACATACGCGCTGGGCAACACATGGAGAACCGTCGGATGTCAATGCCCATCCGCATTTTAATGCGGATCATACGATCGCAGTCGTACACAATGGAATCATCGAAAACTACCTAAAGCTCAGAAAGCAGCTTACCGAAAAAGGTTACACCTTTGTTTCGGAGACAGATACCGAAGTCGTTGCACATCTTTTGGATTACTATTATAAAAAATGCGGTAACCCGCTTGAAGCGGTAACAAAGATCATGCACCGTGTAGAGGGATCTTATGCACTTGGCATTCTGTTTTCGGATGAACCGGATGTGGTCTATGCTGTGCGAAAGGACAGCCCGCTGATCGTAGGAAAGGGAAAAGAGGGCAATCTGATCGCTTCGGATGTTCCGGCAGTGTTAAAGTATACCAGAGATGTATATTTTATTGAAAATGAGGAGATCGCAAGACTTACGGAAAACAATATAGAGTTCTTTAATGTGGATGGTGAAACGATCGATAAGGCATCCAAAACGATCGAGTGGGATATTAATGCGGCGGAAAAAGGCGGTTATGAACATTTCATGTTAAAGGAGATGTATGAACAGCCGAAGACGGTGCGTGATACCTTAAGTCCGAGGATCAAGGATGGAAAGATCGTGATCGAGGAACTCGGCATGAGTGATGAGGAGATCGCTTCCATTAAAAAGATTCATATCGTTGCCTGCGGTTCTGCATACCATACGGGCGTAACCAATAAATACATTTTTGAAGGTCTTGCGCGTATCCCGGTCGAGGTGGATGTCGCGAGTGAGTTTCGTTATCGTGATCCGATCCTCGAGGAAGGTACGCTGGTCGTCATCATCAGCCAGTCAGGAGAGACTGCAGATACACTTGCCGCACTGCGTCTTGCGAAAGAGCGGGGAATTATGACACTCGGCATTGTCAATGTAGTAGGAAGTTCTATTGCGAGAGAGGCGGATAAGGTCATGTATACCTGGGCAGGACCGGAGATTGCGGTTGCAACGACAAAAGCTTACAGTGCCCAGCTTATTGCCCTCTATCTGCTTGCGATCAAGTTCGCGCAGGTGCGTGGAAAGATTACGGAAAATGAGTTGGCAGAGCTGATCACAGATTTAAAGAAACTGCCGGATCAGATTGAGATGCTGCTTCACAATAAGGAAAGGATACAGCGTTTTGCGAACCGTTATATTGCCGCAAAGGATGTATTTTTCATCGGACGTGGGATTGACTATGCGATCTCACTGGAAGGTTCTTTGAAGTTAAAAGAGATTTCCTACATTCATTCCGAAGCGTATGCGGCGGGAGAATTAAAGCACGGCACGATCTCACTCATCGAGGACGGCACACTTGTCACGGCAGTTGTGACACAGAAAGATCTTTATAAAAAGACGATCAGCAACATTGTTGAAGTGCGCACGCGCGGAGCATTTGTGCTTGCCATCACCAACGAAGAAAATACTGAGATTGAAAAGGCGGCGGACTATGTGATCTACTTACCGCAGACCAGCAGATATTTTACCAATTCTCTGGCTATCATTCCGCTTCAGCTTTTTGCTTATTATGTGGCAGTCGGCAAGGGATGTGATGTAGATAAGCCGCGAAACCTTGCGAAATCCGTTACTGTTGAATAATTATGGATTTTTTGTGAAGAAAAGGAAATTGTTATCCGTTATCACAAAAGCGTCACAATTATATATTAGACTGATGTCACAAAAGAGAAAGAGGAACTGATATCAGAGAAGACGAAAGGAGAAATCGTTATGGATAACAATCAGAACAATCAATTTTCTGGTTCTTCATATAACAACAATCAGTATAATTACAACAATGATAACCAGAATACAAATGGAACATGGAGCAGCTCCGGCAATACGCAGAATTCATGGAGCGCAAATACCGCGAATGGGAACGCGCCAAAGCAGAAACAGCTGAAAAAAGAACGTAAAGGAGGCGGATTTGGTGCGAAGCTTGTGAAATGTGCTGCAATCGCTTTAGTATTTGGGCTGGTTGGCGGCAGTGTGTTTGCCGGAACGAATTATGCAGTCAGCAGACTGACCGGAAGCAACACTTCGCAGACCGCAAATGTGGGGGACAAAGAAGAAACTTCCCATTTGAGGGAGTCAGAAAAAGAAACCGCGGTAAAAGATGCGGTGGATACCACGTATGTGTCCCAAACAGCATCCGTAGCGGATGTTTCCGGCATCGTATCCGAAGTGATGCCATCCATTGTCGCGATCACAAATATGAGTGAGCAGCAGTATCAGAATTTCTTCGGGCAGACCGGAACCAGAGAGAGCGAGAGTGCAGGCTCTGGTATTATTGTGAGTCAGGACGATAATTATTTATATATCGCAACCAACAATCATGTGGTAGAAGGCGCAACGACTCTGACCGTCCAGTTTATCGATGATTCGACAGCAGCGGCGGAAGTAAAGGGTACGGCGGCTTCCAGTGATCTTGCAGTGGTTCAGGTGGCAAAGAACAGTATGCAGCAGGAAACGCTTGCGCAGGTAAAGGTGGCGACACTCGGTGATTCTGACAGTCTTGAGGTCGGTGAGGGAGCGATCGCGATCGGAAATGCATTAGGCTATGGACAGTCTGTAACCACCGGTGTGATCAGTGCGGTAAACCGTTCCGTTTCCATGCAGGATGAGACGACCGGCGAAGAGATCACAAATGAACTGCTTCAGACAGATGCGGCGATCAATCCGGGTAACAGCGGCGGCGCCCTGCTTAATATGAAAGGTGAAGTTATTGGTATCAATGAAATGAAGTATTCAGATACTCAGGTAGAGGGTATGGGCTATTCCATCCCAATCTCTAAGGCAGCACCGATCATTGACCGCCTGATCACCAGACAGGCAGCGGATACCGCTTCTTATATCGGTATCAACGGTGTCAATGTGACATCACAGATTGCATCCGCTTATAAAATGCCGATTGGTATCTATGTCGCACAGGTAGTAGCTGGCTCGCCTTCCGATGCGGCCGGTATTTTACAGGGAGATATCATTACTCAGTTTGATGGAACAGATGTAAAGACCATGTCTGATCTGAAAGATACTTTAGAGTATTATGCACCAGGCACACAGGTGGAGGTCACAGTGCAGAGACCAGCGAACGGACAGTATGTTGAGCAGACGGTTATGGTAACACTCGGCACCAAGCCGCAGCAGTAAGTAAGAACAACAGGGCAGAAGGCCGGAGACTTTCTCCGGTCTTTTTGTTGTTTAGAGGTTGTGAAGAATCTGAAAATGTGCTAACATAGAGATATATTTTGTGGGAGGTCGACTTTGATGAAAAAAAAGAAGATTGTGATCGCATTGGGACACGATGCACTGGGAACTACGCTTCCGGAACAGAAAAAAGCAACAAAGAAGACAGCGAAGGCAGTCGCTGATTTTATAAAAGACGATTATCAGATCATTGTTTCACACAGTAACGGGCCGCAGGTTGGGATGATCCACACAGCGATGTCCGAATTCTGCCGTCTCTATCCGGAGTACACGGCGACTCCGATGAGTGTCTGCTCTGCGATGAGTCAGGGATATATCGGATACGATCTGCAGAATGCGATCCGTACCGAGCTTTTGAACCGTGGAATCTACAAATCAGTTGCTACGGTTTTGACACAGGTATGTGTGGATCCTTATGATGAGGCATTTTATCATCCGACTAAGGTGATCGGACGAGTTATGACCGAGGAAGAAGCAGAAGCCGAAGAGAAGAAAGGCAACCATGTTGCAAAGACAGAAAACGGTTATCGCAGGATTGTTGCGGCACCGAAGCCGATCGATATTGTCGAGATCGATGCGGTTCGTGCACTGAGTGATGCCGATCAGGTAGTCATTGCATGCGGCGGCGGCGGAATCCCGGTTCTTATGCAGGACAATAATTTACAGGGAGCCAGTGCGGTCATTGAAAAGGATCTTGCGGCAGGAAAACTTGCAGATCTTGTGGATGCAGATACTCTGGTCATTCTGACCGGAGTGCAGAAGGTATGCTTAAATTATGGCACACCGTCAGAAAAACCACTGGATTCCATGTCAGTAGAAGAGGCAAAGCGTTATATGAAAGAGGGACAGTTTGAGGAAGGCACGATGCTTCCGAAGATTGAAGCTGCCATTGATTTCATTGGTAATTCGGCAATCCGCAAAGTGTTTATTACAAAGCTGGATGAAACGCATAGCGGAATGGATGCGACAAACGGTACTCTGATCCATAAATAGAAATGAAAGGGCAATCATGCCATATGCAAAGTGATAAAAAAGTGCAGATACTCATGTCCACGTATAATGGAGAACGGTATCTTGCAGAACAGTTAGACAGTATTTTCCGTCAGACCTGGACAAACATTGAGGTGTTGGTACGGGATGACGGTTCCAAGGATGCGACACTTGACATCTTAAAGGAATATCAGAAAAAGCATGATAATTTATACGTGTTTCCGGGAAAAAATGAAGGGCTTACGAGAAGCTTTCTGGAATTGATCCAGAAATGTGATGCGGACTATGTTGCATTTTCCGATCAGGATGATTATTGGCTGGAGAATAAGATCGAGGTGGCGGTGGAACATCTGGAAGAGTTAGAAGAGCCGGCACTTTACTGCAGTAACCAGATCTTGGTGGATCAGGATCTGAATCGGTTGCCGGAGGGCGAGATTCCGGATGCGGTTCCGGGCTTTGGCAACGCATTGATTGAAAGTATGTGTACCGGATGTACCGCAGTGATGAACCGTGCACTGATCGATGAAGTAAAAGGACATTTGCCGAAAAATGCGATCTGGCATGACTGGTGGTGTTATCTGGTGGCTTCCTACCTCGGAACAGTCATTTTTGATAAAGGTGCATACATTTTGTACCGCCAGCATGGAGATAATCAGCTTGGTTCCAGTCGGAGTACGCTTGTTATGATAAAAAACAAGTGGAAATTCTTAAAGAAGACCAGAGGGATGCTTGGAAAGCAGATAGCGAATTTTGCTGAAGAATATCATGGCAATAAAGAGAAGGACGAGCTGGTACAGCTTCTTTTGGCATCAAAGACCAGTTTTGGGGCAAGGATCAGTCTGATCTTCAATAAAAAGATCTATCGTCAGAAGCACCTTGACAACATGGTTGTAAAGGGATTGTATCTGATCAATCGGATGCTCTAAGAAGGATGGCATAAAAATAGAATAATAAAAAACCTGTTCCGGATTCGGAGCAGGTTTTTTTAGGTGCACCGCTAGGCGCACCTTTTTATACGGAATTAACCCATTACCACTTCAACATAAACGTCTTTTTTGGAGCCGTCAAACGGAATCATATTTCCGTTTACCGGAGTACCATCTACCATCATGGAAGCAACGCCTTTCTCTGCGCCGTTCGGGTTTTTCACGGTGATATGATAGGTCACACCGCGGAAATCACGTTTTGCCGTAAATCCGTCTAAGGATGCCGGGATACATGGATCAACGACCAGTCCGTCATAATCCGGACGGATGCCGAGGATGTACTGGGAAACATCGAGGAAAGTCCATGCGGCGGTTCCGGTGAGCCAGCTATTCTTTGCCTCACCGAAGTTTGGTGCGTCTTTTCCGGCAATCATCTGAGAGTATACATATGGCTCGGTGCGGTGGATCTCACTGATGTCTTCAATGTAGGCAGGACAGGTTCTTGTATATACCTGCCATGCGCGGTTTCCGCGTCCGACTACGGTCTCTGCGATAGAGATCCAGGGATTGTTGTGGCAGAAGATACCGGCATTTTCTTTGTAACCGCCCGGGTAGGAAGTGATCTCACCCAGTTCCACATGATATTTGGTATAGCAAGGCTGTAACAATACAATGCCGTATTTGGTATCCAGATGCTTTTCTACGGATTCCATTGCCTTTAAGCAGTAGCCGTCCTTTAAACCGATTTCGGCGATGACACAAAAGCCTTGTGGTTCAATAAAGATCTTGCCTTCTTCGCATTCTTTGGAACCGATCTTGTGTTTGTAATGATCGTAAGCACGCAGATACCAATCGCCGTCCCATCCGGCAGTAAGAACGGTCTGTTCCATCTTTTCAATCTGTTTTTCGGCTTCCGCTGCCTCTGCATCGAGTCCTCTGTGGCGGCAGATTGCAGCATAATCTTTTCCGTATTTTACGAACATTCCGGCAATAAAAACAGATTCAGCGTTTGGCCCTTCGGAAGGCCCGAAGGTTTGGAAGGATTCACCCGGTTCTTCGGAGAAACAGTTTAAGTTCAGACAGTCATTCCAGTCCGCGCGTCCGATCAGCGGCAGTCCGTGTGGGCCCAGATGGTTTACGGTGTAGTTGAAAGAACGTCTTAAATGTTCCATAAAGTCCGTAGCCTTTGAGTCATCATTGTCATACGGTGTGATCTCATCTAAGATCGAGTAGTCGCCGGTTTCCTTGATGTAGGCGGCAGTTCCGGCGATGAGCCACAGCGGGTCATCGTTGAAACCGCTTCCGATGTCAGCATTGCCTTTTTTGGTCAGCGGCTGATACTGGTGATATGCGCTGCCGTCCTCAAACTGAGTAGAAGCAATATCTAAAATACGCTGTCTTGCGCGATCCGGGATGAGGTGGACAAAGCCGAGCAGATCCTGACAGGAATCGCGGAAGCCCATGCCTCTGCCGATACCGGATTCAAAGTAGGAAGCTGACCGTGACATATTGAACGTGACCATACACTGATACTGATGCCAGATATTGACCATACGGTCTAACTTTTCTTCAGAAGAAGAAACGGTAAAGTGGGAGAGAAGTCCGTTCCAGTAAGCCTTTAAGTCCAAAAGTGCCTGATCTGCCTTCTCGGTCGTGTCGAATTTTGCAAGCATGGCTTCGGCAGGTTTGCGGTTTACTTTGTTTAAGCCTTCCCATTTTTCATCCTTTTCGTTCTCTACATAGCCGAGTACAAAAACGAGATTTCTGCTTTCTCCCGGATCTAAGGAGATGTTGATCTGGTGGGAACCAACCGGAGCCCATCCGCTTGCAATGGAGTTTTTCGCTTTCCCGGTCATGACAACCTCTGGAGCGCGGTTTTCCCCGTATGCGCCGAGGAAGGAGTCGCGGTCGGTGTCAAACCCGTCGATATCCGCATTGACGGAAAAGATTGCGTAGTGGTTGCGGCGTTCACGGTATTCGGTCTTGTGATAGATCGCAGAGCCGTGGATCTCAACCTCTCCGGTGCTGAAATTACGTTGGAAATTGGTCATGTCATCCATGGCGTTCCATAAGCAGAATTCTACATAGGAAAAAAGAGTGAATTCTTTTTTGGTGTCGGACTCGTTGGTCAGCGTCAGCTTGTTTACTTCACAGGCTGTTCCCATCGGGACAAAATCGGTGAGAACGGCGGAAATACCGTTCTTTTTTCCTTCAAAAACGGAGTAGCCGAGACCATGACGACATTTGTAATTGTCAAGCTCAGTCTTGGTCGGCATCCAGCCCGGATTCCATACGGTATCCCCATCTTTGATAAAGTAGTAAAGACCGTTGCTGTCAAGCGGTACGTTGTTGTAACGGTATCTGGTCAGGCGAAGGAGCTTTGCGTCTTTGTAGAAGCTGTATCCTCCGCAGGTATTTGATTTCAGGGAAAAGAAATCTTCACAGCCGAGATAGTTGATCCACGGCAGCGGTGTACGCGGTGAAGTAATGACATATTCCCTGTTTTGGTCATCAAAATGTCCGAATTTCATGATTTATAATCCTCCTGATATTAATAAAATCTTAAACGCATATTAACGAAAACGATTAAGCAATATTGTTCTTGATACCAAGTATATAGTAGAAAAAGCAAAAAAGCAATTCAAAACAGGAAAATTAGCAGAATACACAAAAAAAGCAGAAACTTTTGTGGAAAGAGCCAAAATAGAAAAAACGAAACAAATTTTCGAAAAATCATGGAAATATCTAAAAACCATTGCATTATTGACCTAGAAGAGGTATGCTAAAAGAGCGAAAACGATTAAGAGACCGGTGATGAGTTGTATACAAGAGGTAGAAAAAATGGTATCACTAAAAGACATTGCAAAAAAATGTGGGGTTTCCACCGCCACAGTGAGTAAGGCGCTGAACGATCAGAAGGATATCGGGGAAGGCACCAAGACACGGATTCGGGAGATGGCGAAAGAGATGGGATATTTCCCCAATTCTGCGGCACGCGCATTGAAGACGAAACGTTCCTACAGTCTTGGAGTACTGTTTGAAGAAGAAGCGGGCAGCGGTCTGAAGCATGAATATTTTTCCGGTGTCTTAAACGGTTTTAAGACGCAGGCAGAATCACAGGGCTATGATATTACATTTCTCAATACAGCTTTTGAAAAGAGAAAGATGTCTTATTATGAGCACTGCAAATACCGTAATTTTGACGGGGTTGTGATCGTGTGCGCAGATTACCGTGATCCGCAGGTGATGGAGCTTATGGACAGCAATCTGCCGGAGGTGACGATTGATTATATTCATTATAACTGTACGGCCGTGTGTTCGAACAATGTAAAGGGGATGGAAGATCTCGTCCGTTATGTTTACG
Organism: uncultured Roseburia sp.; assembly: GCA_964388945.1. Lineage (GTDB taxonomy): Bacteria > Bacillota > Clostridia > Lachnospirales > Lachnospiraceae > Roseburia_D. Next base: position 12,601 of record CAYMCM010000003.1, on the reverse strand, counting down.
AAAAAGGACACCGGAAGATCGCCTACATTCACGGACAGACATCTTCTTATGTTACCAAGGATCGTCTGGCAAGCTTTTACTGTGTATGCGAGGAACTCGGACTTGATATTCCGGAGGAATATGTGCGGACTGCCGCATATCTGGAGACCAAGGGAACCGCGGTTCAGACCAGAGAGCTTCTGGAACTGAAGGATCCGCCGACCTGTATTCTTTATCCGGATGATACTTCGCTGATTGGAGGAAGAAATGTCATCATCGAATCCGGCAGAAAGATACCGGATGATATTTCTATCGCGGGCTTTGATGGGATTCAGATGTCACAGCTATTGCGTCCGAGGATCACGACTATATCACAGAATATGGATGAGATCGGAAAAGAAGCTGCGAGACGCCTGATCACAGCGGTTGAGAATCCGAAGACAACGTTCATAGAACGGGTGACCATTGACGGAACACTGCTTGCCGGACAGTCGGTGCGTGATCTGCGAAAAAGAGAAGAAAAAAAAGAATCATAAAGTATATAAAGCCGTCTGTGGTTTCCTGCGGACGGCTTTTTTGACGAAACCAGAATATGGAAAAGCTTGAAAAAGAGCTGACATAGCGGTATTATAATAACGGTGTTTTCTGCGATAAAGAGGAAAATAACAGGAGGGAAAAGGATGTTCAAAAAATATGAGAGCAGGAAGGTTGCAGCATTGGCAGCAGCAGTATTTTTGGTGTTGGCTGCACTTTTTTTACTATTATCGTATTTGGTGAATCAGCGTGTGAAGGTGATTGATGTTTCCGGCTGTGAAATAGATACGGGAGAAGTGGTATGCAAAATAGAAGAAGTAGGAACTTTTTATAATTATATTTCAACCAAGGGCTATGCATATATTCCGGGAGAAGACATAAACGAAGCGTGCATACAGGTGCTGATGTATGATGCAAAGAGGGATGTTTATTATGAACTGCCGACAGAAACTGTGCTAAGAGAAGATATTACGCAGGAGATAAATGATGGATGCAATTATGATTATTGCGGATTTCAGACTGCGTCCTATAAAAGAAATTTAAAGACGAATGATGGAAAATGGATGCTTTTGTATGAGTGCAATGGCAGAAAACTGCTGGTTGATCCAGAGAAGCAGGAGGAAGAAGAATGAAAAAAGTAAAGACTTGTATTTCCAAAATGACGGAAAAGCAGTATTGGCCTTTTTGGTTTCTGGCGATCATACAGCTTGTTTATCATTGTGTCATGCGTGAAGATCCGGGATCTGACGCGATGTGGTTTTTCCGGAATCAGTTGGATGCATATACATTAAAAGATTATCTGACGATCCGCTATCATGTATGGACATCCAGAATTTTGATCGAGGCAGTTCTTGTGTATGTTGCAAAGAGTATGGTGCTCTGGAAGATCTTAGATTGGTTTATGTGGATGCTTTTTGCAGTATCACTTTCTGTGATCTTTGGAAAGACAGAAGATAAGTACAGATCAAACTGGATTTTGGTTGGACTGATTTTGATTTATCCGTTAAGTGAACTGGGCGGAGCCGGTTGGATCGCTACGACAACAAATTATATCTGGCCGCTTGCGCTCGGTACATTTGTGTTTTCAGGAACAGCAAAGGTATTCAGGGGAGAAAAAATACAATGGTGGCTTTATCTGTTATATATTCCGGCACTTCTTTATGCCGCAAATGCTGAGCAGATGTGTGCAGTGATGCTGGGACTGGAAGCCCTCACTATCTTATATTTGATCGTGACGAAAAAACAGGGAAACCACTGGGTAATATTACTTCCATTTCTGTTTATCTGTATCGCAGAATTTTTGTTTATTATGACCTGTCCCGGCAATGCTGCCCGCAAACATGATGAAATCGCAGACTATATGCAAAATTATGGAACGTACAATTTGATCGATAAAGTGGATCTTGGGTTTGTTGATACCTTAAAGCATCTTGTGTCATCCGGAAACCTTCTGTTTTTGATCCTCACGGTTGTACTTGCAGTTTTTGTGTTTTTACGAACGAAAGAATCTGCCGCCCGTCTGGTAAGTATCATACCGGTGGCATGGACGATAGTTCTTACTTTTTTTCCAAATGTTTTTGAAACACAGTTTCCCCAATTTGCAGGAATCCTGGACAAAAATGAGCTGATAAATGGTTACAATTATGTATGGGGATATTCCTATCTTCCGTTTATTCTGTATGCGTTTATCACCTTGTGTATTTTACTTTGCATTGTATGGATTGCAAAATCCTGGGAAGAATTTTTTGTATATTTTTGTCTGCTTGCGATCGGACTGGCTTCTCGTGTGATCATGGGATTTTCACCGACGATCTTTGTCTCAGGAGAACGTACATTTTTATGTTTATATATGATGATCGTTGTTGCGATCGCAGCAGTGATCGAAAATAATAGAGAGGAACTGGTAAAACATCCGAAGCTTGCGCAGGCGATGGAGCTTGGAGGAGCATGCATTCTGCTGGTTTCTCTGTTTGGAGGATTTATGGCGGCATCTGCTATTTAGTAATGACTGCCGCATGGAGAGGAAGGAGAACAGATTGAAAGAATTTTTATATGCGATCGTGGAATATATCGCAAAAATACATACCTATATTATGGGTTTAAATGATCAGTATGAATACAATTTTACAGATAAACAGCTTCATTTTCTGGTGATCGGCGTGGTCGGAATGCTCATGATCTTTATTGTATATCCACTATTTAAGTGGCTGGCACGGACAGGGCATGTGATGGTCATTGCATGGATCTACGTGTTTACGGTGATACTTGTCATTACATTTGCAATTGAGATTGGTCAGAAGGTGACCAATACCGGAAATATGGACTTTGCGGATATTGTGTTTGGCGTGGTCGGCTTTTTTGTGATGTTTTTTATTTTTGCGCTGGTGCGCAGTATCTATCACGGTATTTTAAGCCTGATCCGTCACTGGAATGACCGTTAAAGAGGGAATGCAAGAACAAAAGCTGTACAGGCGGGAAGGAAACAGATGAAACGTTTGGTCGTAGGAATACTGGCACATGTGGATGCCGGAAAAACAACACTGTCAGAAGGCATGCTCTATACAGGCGGAAGCATCCGTAAGTTCGGGAGAGTGGACAATGGAGATGCCTTTTTAGACACATATGCATTGGAAAAAAAGCGTGGGATCACCATTTTTTCCAAACAGGCGATACTCCGGTTTGAAGATCTTTCCATCACACTTTTGGATACGCCAGGACATGTTGATTTTTCAGCGGAAATGGAGCGTACCCTGCAGGTGCTGGATTATGCGATCCTTGTCATCAGCGGTGCGGACGGAGTGCAGGGGCATACACAGACACTCTGGCGGCTGTTACGAAAATACCGGATACCGGTATTTTTGTTTATCAATAAAATGGATCAGCCGGGAACAGATAAAGAAGCGCGGATGGCAGAATTAAAAAGCTGCTTTGGAGATGGATGCGTGGATTTTTCCGGGGATCATGCGGAGACTTTTTTTGAAAACGTGGCGATGTGCGAGGAAGCGGCACTGGACGAATTTCTGGCGACCGGGTGTGTGCAAAAGGAGAAGATCTGCGCATTGATCGCGGAGCGGAAAGTGTTTCCGTGTTTTTTCGGTTCGGCATTAAAGTTAGAAGGTGTGCAGGAATTTTTAGACGGCATCAGGGAATATACAAAAATCCCTGATTATCCGGAAAGGTTTGGGGCGCGTGTTTTTAAGATCATGCGTGATGAGACGGGGAAACGGCTTACGTTTTTGAAAGTGACTGGTGGAAGTCTTCCGGTGAAGAAGGTGTTTCCGGAACTGGAAGAAAAGGCAGACCAGATCCGTATCTATTCCGGAGATCGCTATGAGACTGCGGATGAGGCAGAAGCGGGAACGGTCTGTGCAGTTACGGGGCTGACAAGGACTGTGCCGGGTATGGGACTCGGAATCTTAAGAGGGCAGACGATACCGGTGCTTGAGCCGGTGCTGACCTACCGGCTGATGCTTCCGGAGGATGTGGATGCGGCGGTGATGTTAAAAAAGCTGCAGATGCTTGAGGAAGAAGAACCGGAATTGCATATCGGCTGGAATGAAAAGGCAAAAGAGATTCTGGTAAAAGTCATGGGCGAGGTGCAGATCGAAGTCTTAAAAACGCTGATCGCGGAGCGATTTGGCGTGGAAGTCGATTTTGGAACCGGACATATTGTTTATCGGGAGACGATTGCAGATACCGTGGAAGGAGTCGGGCATTTTGAACCGCTGCGTCATTATGCGGAGGTACATCTGCGGCTGGAGCCGAAAGAACCCGGAAGCGGACTGGAATTTGCGGCGGAGTGCAGTGAGGATGTACTGGCAAAGAACTGGCAGAGATTAGTTCTGACACATCTTGGGGAAAAAGAACATATCGGTGTTTTAACCGGATCTGTGATCACGGATATGAAGATCACACTGGTTGCCGGAAGGGCACACCTTAAGCATACCGAAGGCGGAGATTTCAGGCAGGCGACATATCGGGCAGTCAGACAGGGACTGATGCAGGCAGAAAATATTCTGTTAGAACCGTGGTATGATTTTAAACTGGAAATTCCGGAGGAGATGATAGGGCGTGCCATGACTGATATTGACCGCAGGTGCGGAACGATGCAGCCGCCGGAAACTGCGGATGGAAGGGCATATCTAAGCGGTAGTGCGCCGGTGGCAACTATGCAGGACTATGCGAAGGATGTGATGGCATATACGAAAGGTCATGGGAAGCTGTTTCTCACCCTGGCAGGGTATCGTCCCTGTCATAATGCCAAGAGCGTGATCGAAGAGATCGGCTATGATCCGGAAGCGGATCTGGAGAATCCGGCTGGATCGGTGTTCTGTGCGCACGGTGCAGGCTTTTTAGTGCCGTGGCAGGAAGTGAATGCTTATATGCATGTGGAGAGTGCGAAGGATAGGACGGCGGCAGAGCGGTTACAAGAGCAGCAGAGAGCCGGAAATTTTGTATCTTTGGAGGAAGAGTGGCTTGATCCGGAGGAGATTGATGCGATTTTGGATCGAACCTATCATGCAAATAAAAAAGAGCCTGCCAATACAAAAAAGTGGGGCAGACCGAAAGCCAAACCGGTGTATGCCGATCCTGTGGTACGCAGTGCCCCGAAAAGCGCACAGAAAAAAGAGTATCTTTTGGTCGATGGCTACAATGTGATTTTTGCATGGGACGAGCTCCATGAACTTGCAAAGCAAAATCTGGACGGCGCAAGAGGAAAACTTATGGATATCCTGTGCGATTATCAGGGGATTTGCGGCTGTGAACTGATCGTCGTATTTGATGCCTACCGTGTCGCGGGGCATCCGACGGAGATCTGTGACTATCACAACATACATGTGGTGTTTACGAAAGAGGCGGAGACGGCAGATCAGTTTATTGAAAAATTTGCGCATGAAAATGGACGTAAGTATCGTGTCACAGTGGCAACTTCAGATGGGCTTGAACAGATCATCATAAGGGGCGCAGGATGCGGGCTGATCTCTTCAAGAGAATTAAAGGAGGAGATCGCCGCCGCACGTGAACGGATGAAAGAAAATTATGTAAACCATAAGATGACACAGATACAGGAAAAACAAAAAACATATCTGTTGGATGATCTGGACGAAACGCTGACGGAACAGTTACAGAAGATAAAAGAGAAAGAGGAGAAATAAGTATGAAATTTTGGCATGTGGATAAAAAACGGCTGGCATTTGTGGTGTTAGCGGTCATTGTAATGGGATTTTGCCTGTCCTTATTAAACCGCACGGGATTCGGGACAGATCCATGTACCTGTATGAATCTCGGCATTTCAAAGACGATCGGGTGGACGCTTGGAACCTGGTAGGCGGTATTTAACTGTCTGCTCTTGATCGTGGTCATTGTGTTTGCACGAGAACAGATCGGCTGGGGAACAGTTGCGAATATGTTTCTGGTTGGATACAGTTTCGATTTCTTTTCGTGGCTTATGGAAAAACTGATTCCGGCGGATCTGTTGGGATGTGGCGGCGTGTGCAATAGGTTTTATGCTTGGATCGACACTTGGTATCGTAACGGTGATCATGGCACTCACGCTTGGTCCGGTCATCACCTGGGTGAAGGAACACATTATGGAAAAATACCTGTTTCGTGCATAAAAATACAAAGGATCGCTTGTCATTCCGGCAAAGGACGGTTATGATAAAAGATAGTGAGATTACAGATGGAGGAATGTGGCATGGAAAAAAGAATTTCGGGACATACAGGACTTTTGGCACTGATCGGTTCCCCGGTCGGACATTCGGGTTCTCCGGCAATGTATAATTATAGCTTTGAAAAGCTGGGACTGGATTATGCTTATGTGGCTTTTGATATTAAAGAAGAAGAAGTGGCGGATGCACTTGGGGCAATGAAGCTGTTTCATATGCGCGGCATGAATGTGACGATGCCTTGTAAGACAGAGGCGGCAAAACATATGGATGCACTTTCCCCGGCGGCACGTATCATCGGAGCAGTCAATACGATCGTAAATGATGATGGAAAGCTGACTGGTTATATCACGGACGGAGAAGGTTTTGTCAATAATTTAAAGGATCATGGCATTGCTATAAAAGGGAAGAAGATCACAGTCGCAGGCGGCGGCGGTGCGGCGACCGCGATTCAGGTGCAGTGTGCCTTAGACGGAGCAAGGGAGATCACGATTTTTAATATCAAGGATAAATTTTTCGGAAGAACTTTAGAGACGGCGGAAAAGATCAAAAAGGAAGTGCCGGGTATCGTGGTCAATGTTTATGATATTGCTGACACCGCAAAGATGACAGAAGAAATAAAAAGCAGTGACATTTTTGCCAATGCGACAATCGTTGGCATGAAGCCGATGGAAAATGAGAGCGTGGTCAAAGACCTCTCGGCGTTTCGTCCGGGATTAGTCGTTGCGGATGCGGTTTACAATCCGGAAGAGACGAGATTATTAAAAGAGGCAAAAGAAGCGGGCTGTACCTGCATCGGTGGAAAAGGCATGCTTCTGTGGCAGGGTGTTGCGGCATTTAAGCTTTATACCGGATGTGATATGCCGGTGAAAGAAGTAAAGGAATTGTATTTCAGTTAGATCCTGAAATATGGAAGGAAGAAAAAATGGCAGATTATGTGGAAGTCCGTGGACTAAAAATAGGAGATGGTATACCAAAGATCTGTGTGCCGGTCGTGGGAACAACGGCGCAGGAGATCACAGAGGCGGCGCATACCGTAAAAAAAGCGGAGCCGGATGTTGTGGAATGGAGAGCGGACTGGTTTGACGGAGTAGAAGATGAAACACAACTGCGCGCGGTTTTAAAAAAACTGCGGAATATCTTTGGAGAGATTCCGCTTTTATTTACATTCCGGACGGCGGAAGAAGGCGGCGAACGGCAGCTTGGTACAGAAGCGTATGTGCACCTGAACCGGACAGCGGTGGAAAGCGGCTGTATAGATCTTATGGATGTGGAACTTTTTTTGGGGGACACGGTGGTAAAAGAACTGATCGCGTGTGCGCATGCAAAAGGAGTGAAGGTTATCGCGTCAAACCATGATTTTCATAAGACACCGGAATTGGATACCATCATAAAACGGCTGTTTTGGATGGAAGAACTCGGAGCGGATATTAAGAAGATCGCCGTGATGCCGGAGAGCAGGGCAGATGTGCTGACACTGCTTGCGGCGACAGAGAAGGCGGCGGAAAAGATAAATGGTCCGATCATTACCATGTCTATGGCAGGAATGGGACTGATAAGCCGTATCTGCGGGGAAACGTTCGGTTCTGCGCTGACGTTTGGAACCGCTGGAAAGGCATCGGCACCGGGTCAGATGGATGCGAAGGATTTAAGACAGGTACTGACGCTTTTGCATGAAAATATGGCAGAGTAGGAGAGAACAATGAAAAAACTGGAAGAAAATATATTTTTGATCGGCTTTATGGGTGCCGGAAAGAGCACCATTGCGGCGGAATTAGAACAACAGCTTCATATTCCGCGTGCGGAGATGGATGCGCTGATCGTGGAACGCGAAAATATGGCAATTGCTGATATTTTTGCCGAAAAGGGAGAAGACTATTTCCGGGATGCGGAGACAGCACTTTTAAAGGATCTGACGGAAAAGAAAGGGATCATTATTTCCTGCGGCGGCGGTGCGGTCATGCGGGATGAGAATGCGGCACTGATGAAACAGTGCGGAAAGATCGTCCTGCTCACAGCGACACCGGAGACGATCTATGAGCGGGTGAAAGACAGTACGGATCGCCCGATCTTAAACGGAAATATGAATGTAGACTATATCCGTGAACTGATGGAGAAACGAAAAGAACGTTATCTTGCAGTGGCGGATGTTGTGGTCGCGACAGATACAAAGGGTGCGGAAGAGATCACACGGGAGATCTTAGCAGCATTTGCGTAGAAATCATAGGGAAATGATAAAATTTGTAGAATACGATCCGGGTACTTGACAAAGTGCCCGGATTGTTTTATATATAAAACATACCCCAAGGGGGTATAACGGAGGGAATATATGGCATGTGAACATTGCGGTGGAACACCGGAGGATATGGTAAAGCATAAACACCGGGAAACACAGGAAAAAAAGAAACTGATGATCCGCCTGAATAAGATCGAGGGGCAGGTGCGCGGCATCCGGGCGATGGTGGAGGATGACCGTTACTGCGTGGATATTTTAACGCAGGTATCTGCGGTGCAGGCGGCATTAAACAGTTTTAATAAAGAACTGCTGGCAAGGCACATAAAAACCTGTGTTTCCGAGGATATTAAACAGGGAAATGAAGAAGCAGTGGATGAATTGTGTGAATTGCTCAAAAAATTGATGAAATAGAGAAAGGGCGAAAGAGGAGACAATGAAGGAAAATTTTGATGTGACGGGAATGTCCTGCTCAGCGTGTTCTTCGCATGTGGAGAAAAGTGTAAACAGGCTGGATGGAGTCACGAAAGTCAGTGTCAACCTGCTGACGAACAGTATGCAGGTAGAATTTGAAGAGAAGATCACAGATGCGGGAACGATCATAAAGGCAGTTGAAGATGCAGGCTACGGAGCGAACGTAAAGCAGGAGCATGGAACATCCGGGGCGGCAAAAGAGAAAAATGCAAAGAAGCAGACTGCAAAGGAAGATTCGGTGCTTGCGATGAAAAAGCGTCTGATCTTTTCGATCGTGTTCTGGATTCCGCTTATGTATGTCTCGATGGGACACATGATCTATGAGGCACTTGGCATTGCAGGACCGGTGTTTGAACAGAACTATCTGTATGGCAATGAGAATGCGGTCACGTATGCATTTACACAGATCCTGCTTTTGGTGCCGATTTTGATCGCGAACCAGAAGTATTTTAAGAACGGGTTTAAGACGTTGGCAAAGAAAGCTCCGAATATGGATACGCTCGTGGCACTCGGCGCAACGGCGGCGATTGTCTATGGCATAGTCGCTATTTACCGGATCGGCTATGGACTTGGACACGGAAATATGATGCTGGTCATGCAGTATCGGCATGATCTGTATTTTGAGTCGGCAGGAACCATCCTTACGCTGATCACGGTTGGAAAATATCTGGAAACCAAATCCAAGGGAAAGACCAGTGAGGCGATCACAAAACTGATGAACCTTGCCCCAAAGACCGTGACGGTCGTGCGTGACGGAAAAGAAACAACGATCCCGGCGGCGGATGTAATGCCGGGCGATATCTTTTTGATACGTCCGGGAGAGGCGGTTGCGGTAGACGGAATTGTGTTAGAGGGCGAATCCGCCTTTGATGAATCAGCGATTACCGGAGAAAGTATGCCGGTAGAAAAAAAAGCTGGTGATAAACTGGTTTCCGCATCGATCAACAAAGCCGGATTTATCCGGGCAAAAGCAACCAGAGTCGGGGAAGATACGACGATCGAGCAGATCATCCGTCTGGTGGAGGAAGCATCTTCAAGTAAGGCACCGATCGCAAGACTGGCGGATAAGATCGCGGGGATCTTTGTTCCGGTGGTCATCTCGATCGCAGTTGTTACAGCAATCGTATGGCTGCTGTGCGGAATGGGCGTGGAAGCGGCACTTTCAAGCGCGATCGCAGTGCTCGTTATCTCCTGTCCGTGTGCACTCGGACTTGCGACACCTGTAGCGATCATGGTTGGAACCGGAAAAGGCGCGGAGAACGGTATTCTGATCAAATCCGGTGAAGCACTTGAGACGGCACATCTCATAGATACCGTGGTGCTTGACAAGACGGGTACGATCACCGAAGGGCGACCGGTTGTTACGGATGTAAAGCTCTTTGCGGGAACAAGTGAAGACGAATTATTAGAAGCAGCTGGAAGTCTTGAAAAAGGAAGCGAACATCCGCTTGCGGAGGCAGTGGTAAAATACTGTGAGGAAAAAGGAACTGTCATTCAGGCGGCAGATCAGTTTGAAGCGGTATTCGGAAAAGGAATCCGTGGAAAGATTGGCGGAAACCTGTATTTTGCAGGAAATGAAAAAATGATGGAAGAAGCGGGCATTCCGTTGTCAGAAGACCAGAAAGCGCAGATTTTGGAATTTGCAGGGGAAGGAAAAACACCGCTCTTATTTGCCAAGGAGCATATGCTGATCGGTATTCTTGCGGTCGCAGATGTGGTGAAAGCGACAAGCCGGGAAGCCATCGGAGCTTTGCGGGAGACGGGAATTTGCACGATCATGCTGACCGGAGACAATGAAGTGACTGCACGTGCCATCCAAAAAGAGGTGGGGGCAGATGAGGTCATTGCAGGTGTGCTTCCGGCACAGAAAGAGGAAAAAGTCGCGATGTTAAAAGAAGGAGGACACAAGGTTGCCATGGTCGGTGACGGGATCAATGACGCTCCGGCGCTTGCACGTGCAGATGTTGGGATTGCAATCGGTGCGGGAACAGATGTGGCGATCGAGAGTGCGGATGTAGTGCTCATGAAAAATGATCTGTATGATGTAGTACGTGCGATCCGTTTGAGCAAAGCGGTCATCCGCAACATCAAGGAAAACCTGTTTTGGGCGTTTTTCTATAACAGCATCGGAATCCCGCTTGCGGCAGGTGTCCTTTATCCGGCGTTTGGGATCAAGCTGAATCCGATGTTTGGAGCGGCGGCAATGAGCCTTAGCAGTATTTGTGTGGTAAGTAATGCGCTTCGCTTAAAAGGTGTGAAGCTTTTGACAAATAAAAAACCGGAGAGAGAACCGGAAAGAAAGGAAGAAAAAGGTGTGAAAGAAACAACGATCAATATTGAAGGAATGATGTGCTCCCACTGCACAGGAACCGTGGAAAAGAAACTGGCAGGCATTGCGGGTGTGAAGGAAGTCACCGTAAGCCTGGAAAACAAAAACGCGGTCGTAAAGGCGGACGACTCAGTGACTGCAGAGATATTAAAGGCGGCAGTTACAGATGCAGGATATGAAGTGACAGGCATTCAGTAAAAATCTGTAAGGAAAGAAAATTAAATAGCAGGAACCGGCAGAAGAAATCCGCATAAGATATAGGCAGGAGGATGGAAAGATGAATCAATATCATTTCCTTGTCTATGGAGAAGACGAAAGACAGTGTTGTCTGAAAGAGATCCTGGAAAACAGAGGGCATGTCGTAAAAAATGCGGAGGAGTATTCTGCCGGTTTTTTTGATGCCATTCTGCTGCCGCTGCCTGAGACAGAGAAGTATTTTTGTCAGATAGCGGAAAAGCTTATAGCGGGAGAGGTCGTTTTTGGAACGAATTTCGGACAGAATATGGTACGGCAGGCGGCAGACCGGAAGGTTTGTCTCGTGGATTACATGAAAGAAGAAGGTGTAGCGGAGAAAAATGCCGTCTCGGTCGCGGAGGGGATACTTGCGGAGGCGATTAGTATCATGAAAGTAAATCTCTGCGGCAGCCGCTGTCTGGTGTGCGGCTTTGGGAGATGCGGCAGTGTGGTCACAGACCGATTGACCGCATGTAAAGCCAGTGTGGATGTGTTTGAAAAAGACCGGAACAAAATGCAGGCGGTCGCGGAGGCGGGTGCGTACTGGAAAGACCATGCAAAGCCGGCGGAATATGCGCTGATCGTAAATACAGTGCCAAAGCCTCTTTTTACTGACACTATATTGCGGGAGTGTGGGCGGGAGGTCTGTATCCTTGATCTGGCATCCGGATCGGGAGGTGTAGATCTTTTGTACTGCAAAGAGCACGGGATCTGTGCAAAACGCTGTCCGGGGCTTCCGGCGCGCTATGCGCCAAAGGCGGCGGCGGAAATACTAGCGGATGTGATCGAGAAGAAAATGGAAATAAGAGCAAGAGGAGTGTAGAGGATGGGAGAGATAAAAAAGCGGACTGTCGGTGTTGCTATCACCGGATCTTTTTGCACTTATGAGAAATTGAAAGAAACACTGTGGGAGTTAAAAAAAGGGGGTTGGCGCGTGATACCGATATTTTCCGAACATGCGCAGAGTCTGGATACCCGATTTGGAAAAGCCGAAGATTTTGTGGCACAGGTGCAAAAGATCACGGAAGAACATGGGATTTTTACGATTCCGGAGGCAGAGCCGATTGGGCCGAAAGGACTTTTGGATGCCCTTGTCATTGTTCCTTGTACCGGAAATACGCTCTCAAAGCTTTCACTTGGCATTACCGA
>CAYMCM010000002.1:0-82171 GCA_964388945.1 uncultured Roseburia sp. | reverse complement strand
GTTATATAAAGTCAATTATTTTATTATAATAATTTTTATGCTCTCTCCGGAATGGCTGTCATGAGCAGATAGATCATTCCAAATACTACCACTGAACCAATCATTACAGCCATCATCATATTGCTGCTTATTACATTCCCGCAAAACACCGGATTGCAATCCAATGAATCTGCAATTCCTGTCACTACCTCATCCGGGAATCCGCTTTCTTTCATCTCTTCAAATATTCCACGGAGCATATGATTTTTCAGCATGGATGTTCCATAGGTACTTGGAAGGAAAGAAAGTGCCTTCTGCAATCCATCTCCGAAATTTGAAATCGGCATATATGCTCCGCAGATAAAACCATAACCTGCACTGACGATCGTTCCTACTGCCGACATTTGTCCCTGTGTTTTCAGCGGATAGCAGACAATACTGGAAAGTACACTGCCAAATAAAACGAGTATGATAACATCTAAGATCAGCAAAAGAATATCTGTTCCATTCAGATACCAGCCCATCATACGGACATACCCGAGGCATAAGATAAGTGCAAGACCGTTTACCATTAACGAATTTTGTACCGTTGAAAGGAAATAACCTATGTATAATACCGGCTTTTTAATCGGAGATACATTAAAATCCTTGATCGTTCCGTTTGCTTTGTCCTGTATCATTGTCAGGTTTACACAAAAGGTAACGGTTACACAGCTCACTGCAAGAAGTGCGGCTGCAAGCTGTGCGGCCACTGTTCCATTTAACAGCTTATCGGAAACACTTAAAAATTCCGGTAATGTGGATTTAAAAGAATCCTTATACACGTTTGCAAGAAATGTCCCATATAATACGATCAAAATAATTGGTGTGATCAGGGATGAAACAAGCATTCCCTTATCCCTGAAAAATAATTTTCTATTTCTGTTTACTAATGCAATTATTGTTTTCATTCGTTTTCTCCTCCAAGATTCTTTCCTGTTACAGCAAGAAATACATCATCCATACCACCCTTTACAACCTCATAATCACGGAACAATTCCTGATTCTCTACAATCAGTTTTGTTGCCTCCATAGTATTTGTAACTTTTATCTGATAACCATCACGAACCTTCTTATATTTTTTTCCTAATGACTTTATCTCATCTTCTGAAACTCCGTACAATGATATGTAATCCTGCACATATTCGTTTTTCAGTTCATATGGTGTTCCCTCTGCCACGATTTTTCCTTTATCAAGTATTACCACATATCCTGCGGATGCAGCTTCTTCCATATAATGGGTGGTAAGAAATACTGTCATCTTTTCATTTACCCGCAGCTTCTCAATAACATTCCAGATTAATTTTCTGGTCTGTGGATCAAGTCCTGTCGTCGGCTCATCCAGTATCAAAATCTCCGGTCTGTGAATGAGTGCCCTTGCTATGTCGATCCTTCTTCTCTGACCGCCTGAAAGCTTTCCTGCCGGACGATTTAAAAAGTCTTTAAAATCCAGGATTTCTACAAGTTCCTGCAGTCTTCTTTCAAACGCCTCACCATTGATCCCATACAGCGAAGCTCTGCTTTTTAAATTTTCTTTTACGGTAAGCGGTTTATCCAGCACACTGTCCTGAAATACAACACCGATCAATCTGTTGGTGCTGCCCTTTTCCCGATCTACATCTATTCCATTCACCCGGACACTTCCGCCGTCTCCCCGCTGCTGCCCGCAGATAATGGAAATGGTTGTACTCTTGCCGGCACCATTTACCCCCAGAAATGCAAATAATTCACCCTTCTTCACTCGAAAACTAAGATCATCCACTGCTTTTACATCACCAAAGGTTTTATTCAGATTCTTTATTTCTATTACATTTTCTTTTCCTGACATCTTACTTATCCTCTCCTTTTTCCTCTGCTTTCTTGTCATTCCTGCTGCTGAGCATGGTTGCAAATGCCATACCCCACAAAGGGTATACTGCAAAAACAAATGCATTACTCCATAACCCGCAAAGATCTAATGCCAGAGCACCTAAAATCCCCAGTCCTGCACCTGCTGCTATGTACTGCTCCGTTTTCTTCTCTTTTTCTGTGGAGCCTTTTTTATCCATTCCTGCACAAATAATTGCAACTGCGGCAGCTGCAAGGACTAAGGGCAATGCGGCAGCTACAAATTCCCTCATGACATTTATCCTCATTCTTTCCTGTTATTATTTTGGTGAAACCTTTATCCTGATTATATTTTACTTTTTCATACAGTTTTTAAATAGTCATGTTTTGCAGGAAAATGTGTCTATTTTATATATTTGCTCTCACTTTCCTCTTATTCCATAAAATCACGTCTATACTGTGATGGTGTAACGCCCTCTGCTTTCTTAAATACCTTTGTGAATACACGATAATCTGCATAACCGGACTTTTCTGATATTTCCGCAATGGGCAGTGATGTGGAAATAAGCAGCTTCTTTGCCTGTTCCATGCGGATAGTGGTCAGATAAGCAAGAAAATTTACACCTATTTCATTTTTAAATAACTGACTGATATACTGTGCGCTTAAGTGGAATTTTTCTGCCAGAACATTTAAGCTGATCTCCTCTTCTAAATGTTCCTGTAAGAAACGTACAATTCCCATAATCGGCTGTTCCTCCAATACCTCAGCCTTACCTTTTATCCTGCTGTCAAACATGGATATCCTTAACTTATCAATACAAGATCCAAATTCATCATAATTGACCGGTTTTAAAATATAATCTGTGATCTGCATTCTAAGTGCCTCGCGGCAATAGGAAAAATCATCATACCCCGATACGATCACAAATGCCATATCCGGATATTTCATCCGGCTCATCTGAATCACCTTGAGTCCATTCATGATTGGAATATTGATATCCATGATCACAATGTCCGGTATCAATGCGTCAATCTTCGTCAGTGCCTCCATCCCATCTGCCGCCTCGCCTACAACCTCACAATCATGATTTTCCCAGTCGAAGAGTTTCTTAAATCCCTCTCTTATCATGATCTCATCATCCACCAAAAGTACCTTTAATCTCTTCATCTATGCATTCTCCTTTGTCGGAAGCGTCAAATGCGCCGTAACTCCGCCATTTTCATTTTCCGTATATGACAGACCATACTCTCTTCCGCATAAAAGTTTAATCCGCTTTTGTACATTTAATATTCCAATGCTGTTTCCTTCCAATTTTGCTTCCTGTCTGTCATAATACAAAAGCATGTCATCGATCTCTGTTTTCTTTCCCTCAACAAAACCACTTCCGCTGTCTTTAATGCCAATCTCCATTCCTTCGTTTGTCCTGTGTACCGAAATCGTAAGCTCTCCCTGATACCCCTTATTTTTCAGTCCATGCAGCAGGCTGTTTTCCACCAGAGGCTGTAAAATAAAGTTCGGAACGCTCTCTCCGCCAAGTTCCGGATCTATGTCGTAATTGCACACAAGCTTCGGATAACGATAACACATCAGATCCATATATGCTTCCAAAAGTTCTAATTCGTCATCCAGTGTTACCATTGACTGATTCACTTTCACGCTGAGACGAAAGAAATCTACCAGCTTCATCAGAAGATCTGCGACCTTTTTATCTCCGTTAAGCTCCGCCTGAATGCGGATCGTATCGATAGTATTGTACAAAAAATGCGGATTTACCTGACTTTTCAGATAGAGCATGGACATTTTCTGTTCGGTAAGCTCCGCCCTTACAATATCCGGATTTTCCAATGTAAGATAAAATGCCATGGTCATAAGTGTAATTCCCATGCCGCTGATCAGCCATGTTGGATTGATTCCCTGCAATGCACAGACGGTAAATTCACATATCAAAGCCGCACCGATCGCAAATTTCTTTTTTTTGTGAATCTGCTTCCAGTTTCCAAATAACAGACCGGCACATAAAAGAAGATAAAACGCAACGCTTGCATAACTGACATATGCATAGCTTCCATCCGAATAATTTCCCATCGTTGTTTCGGTATAATGGATCGGTAATACTAAAACACTGATCTCTGCTATAAAAAAGAATAGTCTTGCTGCCAGATCCGCTCTTCTCGGTTTGCCTGTCTCCTCTTCCACTAAAATCGCAATATATTGATAGAAAAGATACAGCACAAATGCCATGCTTCCTACAAAGATACGATGGAAAACATCATTCCATAACTCTGGTACTGTCTCTAAATGATTTACTGTATAAATTGTTACGGCATCAAAAATCAGATGTATGATCACAACGATCAAAAGTACAGAAAATGTCTTATGCAGCATAGTACGCTTCTTCTCCGCACTAAAATACATATATGCCACAAACGCCATAATAAGAATGAGCGCTATTTCCATTCTCACCATAAATCTCACCCACCAAATTTCAATTTATTTTTCTATTATATCTGATATTTCACTACGGAAACAGGGGCAAAATTTTTTGCCGTTCCTATCCGGCACTTGAGCCTTGTGATGGTGAGGACACCAATCATGCACACTGCAATCGCTCCTCTTTTTGCGTAAAAACAGAAAAGCAGGATCCGAAGAACCTGCTATTCATGGTATAATTAATTATGCTGCTAAATAAATACACTACTAAAGATTATACCGAAGCTGGCGGTTGAAGTATTTTCTTATTCTCATTCAGTTGTCTGTCAACATCTCTTCCTGCATACATAACACGAAGAACGGTTACAATCTTAGTATCCTTATCCGGAATATAAAACACCAGATAATTGTCAACAGGCATCACCCTCAATCCTCTGCCATGCCAGGTTTCTTTTTCGTATACCCTGAATTTTTCTGGAAATGTTTCCAGTTTCAGCATACTCTGCTCAAGTCTGGCAAGCTGTCCTGCGGCATTTTCCGGTGACAGCAATTCAAAGGCTATATATTCGTATATTCCTCTTAAATCGCTGTCCGCCTGTTTTGTCGTAATTACTTCATAAATCATATACCGTAATCCTTACGAATATCCGCAAATGCCTGTCTTGCCGGCTTTGTTCTTCCTGCTTCCATATCCTCAAATCCTCTCTCCAGTTCTGCGTCTAATTCTGCCTGTGTCATTTCTGCCACACTGACAGGTCTTGACGAAGGTATCTTTACCTCAAACGGAAGTCCTCTATTTAAAATAATCTGCTTGTAAAACATATTGATTGCATTGGATGCCGGAATACCAAGTGCTGACAAAATACTTTCTGCCTGTTCTTTTACCTCCGGCTCTATTCTTGCGTACAAATTTGCTGATTTTGCTGCCATAGTAAAACACTCCTTCCTGAGAGATAGTTTCTCTTTTTGTATTTATATTATACCAATTTGTACGCACATAAGCAATACATTTCTGCTTCCATCACTCCATATTACGTCCTTGAACCATGGCAATAGATTCTCCACCTTGCCTTCTTCCGTCAAAGGTCTTGTTCTGTCTTCTTTCCAATCATGTTCCGGCTGTGCGTGACGCACGAAATACACTCTTGTCATACTGTGTCTCCTGTCACAATTTTTCATTATACATCCTGTTTTTATTGCTACTTCTTCAACATATATTTCAGATTACTGGCTGCTCCAACTTTCACAAGTATTTCTGCATAACCAATTTCTCTAAGTATTTTTTCTCTGGCACTTATAGTTTGGTTGCCTTATATTATACCTAATATTTTGCTCAAACAACAGGGGCAAAATATAAAAAATAACACCCGACTGTTTTTTAGCCGGATGTTACTCAACAATCAATTTCTATTTTTTCAAATCAAAATTTCTGTTTCTTCACAGCCATCTGCCCAACATTTGACAGATACAGGCTCTTTTCTATTTAAGGCATTCAGACGCACTGCTACCATTGCGTATCCATCATATGTAGTTACCGTATCTGCAAAATAATCTTCTTCGCTTGACGGTGCTGCCGTGCCAAATCCCTCAAGTTTCCCATTTCCTGTTATCTGGACATGAACTTCCTTCTTTTCCTGGGCATTCAGTAATCCACTCTCATCTTCTAACCGTACTTTCACATATGCTATATCCCGCTCGTTTTCTGTAACCTTTTCCATATGTAATTTCCGTACTTCTTTTGCTGTGCTGATTTGGTACTCGCCAATCTTTTCTCCAGAAGAATATGCAACTGCACAAAGAGTTCCCGGTAAGTATGGCACTTCATACACTGCAGTAAAATGATTTTCTTTTCCTGCCGCCTTTTTGCCAAGAGAAGCTCCATTTAGGAAAAGTTCCACTTCCTCTCCTGACGAATACACATCTACTATTGCAGTCTCATTCTCATATCCATGCCATGTCCAACTGCTGATATTATCTTTAAACATCCATGCCGTCTTACTGGATTTTTTTCCTGTATGTTCCATCCGCTCTACTGCGATAAATGGCTGATTCGTCAATCCAAATACGATTTCCCTAAAGAAACTGACAGGTCTGCGATTTCCGATCAAATCGATATCGCCAATATATCCCAGACGCTCCGGATAAATACTTGAAAAATTCTCTTTTCCATCATAGTGAAAAATTCCCACACCTGCTTCACCAATATAATCATATCCTGCCCATGTAAAATCTCCAATTACATGAGGGTTCACTTCTACTAATGTCCACAAATTTTCTATATCCGCAGGATATGTTTCCGTGCCCAAAACTGTTTTCCCCGGATGCAGTTCATGCTCCAGAAGATATCTTCCACTTAAATAATTAAGCCCCGTAATGTCACAGCTTTGAGCACATTCTTCTAATGCCTCTGTCACAAGCGGATGTTTTGCAAAAAATTCGCCCCTTTCCCCACTCATAAGACTCATAAAACTATTCAAGGCATTACTTCCACCACCACTTCCACCGCTCTGCGTATTCACACTGAAATGCTCTGCCACATCTTTCATGATCACTTTAAGACGTTTTCCTGCACAATTTAATCCATTTAACGCATTAGTCGTATATCTTGTAGTATCCAATTCATGAACTTTATTACATAAAAACCGGTTTATCTGTGAGCCTTGTTTTGTACCTGCTTCCTGAATTTCATTTCCTATCGAATACATAATGACCGATGGATGATTATAATCCTTAGCCACCATATGTATAATCCATTGTTCTGCCTCCTCACAAAACAGATCGGCATAGTCATATGGATTTTTGTGTCTGTTCCACATATCAGCCAATTCATCCATAACCAGCATTCCTAAGCTGTCACAGGCATCCAGCATAGCCCTGCTCATCGGATGGTGTGCGCTTCTAATCGCATTAAAACCTGCTTCCTTCAACCGCTTACAACGATACCATTCTGTTTCATAAAATGTTTCCGCCCCGATAATTCCATTATCATGATGTATGCAGGCACCTTTAAGTTTGACTGTTTTCCCATTAATTTGAAAACCTCCGACTGTATCTAAGGCTAAAGTTCGGATTCCAAATCGTGACACAGCAACATCACAGAGTTTATTTTCTATGCTCGTCTGAATCCGGCATTCATATAAATTGGGGAATTCCAGACTCCATTTTTCAGGTTTAAAAATCGGTATCTGCAATCTCAATGTCTCTGCCTGATTTTGCATAAATACAACCTTTTGCTTTTCTTTCGACACAACTTTTCCATTTCGGCAAAGCTCAATCAGACATTCTGCCTCTATTCCTGCCCCGGTGATATTTTTCATTTCAGCACATACTTCTACTACTGCAACTTCATCCCGGACAGATAACGTCGTAATCCTCAGCTTATCTTTCGGCACATATACATCTGTTCCAATCAAAAGATTAACATTTCTGTATATTCCCGATCCCGTATACCAACGACTATTTGGCTGACAACTGTTATCCACGTCAATTTTTATTATATTGTCCTGCCCATATAACAGCCATGGTTTTAAGTCTACACAAAATCCAATATAACCATTTTTGTTTGTTGCCGCGAGTGCTCCATTTATCCAAATCCTGGTATTTCCATAAATTCCTTCAAATTCTAAATATACATCCTGATTTTTCCAATCGTTCGAAACAAAAAAAACTTTTTCATAAATATAATTTCCACCCGGATAAAATCCGCTCTGTGCTCCGGACGGACAATTCTTCTCTCTTTTTTCACGAATCATGGCATCATAGGGTAAAGTAACCTGTAAAGCTTCCTTTGCTCCGTTAAAAGCCTTTAATTGCGAATCTGTATCTGCTTTCTCAAATGTCCATCCCTCATTAAATGTCCGACATTGCATTTTTACTTCCTCTTTCCATATCAATCTTTTTATTTTCTTTTTCTACACTCAAAAATGCTAATAAAATAGTAATCACAATCCCAAGAATTACCGGAAATGTAATATACAGATTAAAGATCATATTTATAGCACCTTCCGTCTGCTCGACAGCACTGCCAACATATCCGCCAGCTTCCAAAAGCCAGCCTACAGCCGCTGTTCCAATACCACCTCCAACTTTTACTCCAAGAGATGAACAGCTAAACATCATACCATCGATCCGCACACCTTTTGTACGCAATGTATAACCACTAATTTCTGCGATCAGCGCATTCAATGTTCCGGTTAATGTTCCAGCAAATACACCTTTTAAAAACATAAATAAAAGCATCATAGATAAATTCTTTTGCAATGCAAAATAAATCAGGAAAATTCCAAGTATATCGCTAATCAAATATCCCCAAAAATTTACCTTTTGCATGCTTCCGGTTTTTTTCACCAAAACCGGTGTAAAAACAAGTGCAATAATAACCGGAAACATTTTCATCATAGAAAACATTCCAAGTAATGAACCATCTCCCAATACATTTTCCATAAAGTAGATTGCTGAACCTGTTGTCAGATTGCTCATAAAATAGTAAACAACATAAATTGCAACAATCAATATGTAATATTTATTGCTAAGTAAAAGCTTTATGGACTGACCAAATCCTACCTTATCATCCCGCTTTTCAACCTTCTCGGCAACAACGTTTTCTTCCGGAAGCTCTTTTACACAGAGACAACTTATCGTATTTACCACAAGTCCTATCACTGCACAGATAATAGCAACCATTCGCCATCCTGCTGCACCACCACCAAATGCTGCCACTCCATTTGTTACAGAAAATCCCATAACAATATTGGTTACTACAGCAAACATAAAACGAATAGAGCCTAACTGTACACGTTCATTTTTATTTCTTGTGATCAAGGCAGATAATGCAGAATACGCAATTCCATTCGCTGTATAAAAAACTGCATTCAACGCTGTATAGAATACAAAGAAATATGCATATTGTGCTGTCTCACCTATACCTTTTGGAATAGAAAATAATAAAATCAGACACAATGAAACTCCTAATTGCGCATATAACATCCACGGTCTTGCTTTTCCCAGTTTTGATTTTGTACGGTCGATCAAATTGCCAAATATAACGTCTGAAATTCCGTCCAACACCTTTGACAGCAGCATAAGTGTTCCAATAATTCCTGTACTGAGTCCCATTGTATCTGAAAGATATAATAAGACAAAACTAGATACTAATCCGTAACTGGTATTAGATGCCAGATCCCCTGAACCATATGCAATTTTTTGGTACCATTTCAAATATTTTGTTTCTTTTTCCTTCATTGCTTGTGCAACCTCCTTTTCAACAGTTATTCTGCTTTTCATGTTGCCCCATAGACAAAGCAGCTGTATGCTCTTATCGTAATAAATTTTACTTCACAATGATATGTCAAATATGTTATAATCCAAAAAAACTTTTATCATATTCGTGAATTTCACAGAGGGTACAATAATGCAGCAAAATACATCTTATACTGTAAAAAATATAATCAAGCAGGAAAATTCAAATAGTGAAATCAGCTCTTATCTTAGAATTTTAGCACCTATACAGTTTACTTTAGAAACCTGTAGCGGCACTAACGAAAAAGATTATGCAAACATTCTCATGGTTTCTCCTCTTGAAAATAATTTCTATCATTTTCAAAACGGTGCTGAAATTTCACATTTCAACACAAGAGTTCCTCATCTCCATGATTTTTATGAACTTTTAGTCGTTTTAGATGGAGACATTCATCAACAAATTGAAAAAACAAATTATACCTTGCATAGCGGCAGCTGCTGCCTGATGAATCGAAATATTGTCCACAAAGAAAGCTTTCATTCCCGTGCAAATGTACTTTGCATCGGATTATCTAAAGAACTTGTGAGACAGTTATCAGTAGACGAACAAAAAGTATATTTTCCGGAATATGAACAACCCGGTGCAAATCCTCTGCTCAATTTTATGATCGCCAACTTGGAAACTACTGATACCAAAGAATATCTTGATTTTCTTCCTACAATCGGTAACAAAGACTGGTATCGGGTTCTTCACACCCTTACTGATAATATTTTACGTGCAATTATGTTTCCGCAATTAGGTTCTACTTATATAATCAAGGGGATGCTTTTAGAACTTTTTGGCTATCTTGCTAATTCCAAAAACTTTCATTTTACACAGATTCATATAGAAAGTGATAACGATTTCCTGCTATTCTCACATATCACCCATTTATTAGAAGATACGGATGGAAGAATTACACGCTCTGAATTAGAACAAGCCTTGCATTATAGTGGAAATTACATCAACACGATTGTCAAAAAATACACCAATCTCTGTCTTTTTGAGTATGGTCAAACTTTTTGTATGAAAAAAGCTGCGTATTTATTGCGTAATTCTACTTCCTCGATTTCAGAAATCATGGAACAACTACAATTTTCAAATACCACACATTTTTATAAATGTTTTAAAAAAGCATATCACATGACTCCACGCGAATACCGCTTAGCAGATATATCCCAGACTTTCGTATAAGTGCTGTAACAAAAATCTGGACTGAATTTCCAGTCAAATTTCTCTTGCCTTTCTTAACGTTTTCTGTTATCATCTGGTTAGTTTGCGCTAACTAATTATTTTTGATAAAGGAGCTTTATTTTCCATGTACAACAACAAACGCAAAATCATATCTCTCATACTTTTCATTTCTGTCATTGTCACTTTCGTCACTGGCGTACTGCTGCATCCGTTCGCAGATGTTCCTGCGTTAAAAATAGCACATGCCGGATTTTCCGTTTTGCTCGTCATTACCTGCCTGATACATATGATACAGTATAAGCGCAGTCCTCGTGCCCGGAAAAACTAGAAAGTTTGGAGGATTTTTTATGATCAGAAAAGTAGTCTATCTGACACTCGGTTTTCTTTGCCTGATTCTAGGAAGTATCGGAATCGCACTTCCGATGCTTCCTACCGTTCCGTTTTATCTTGTGACGGTATTCTGCTTTGCAAGGAGTTCCAATAAACTATATGACTGGTTCACACACACTTCCATGTATCAAAGGCATCTGGAATCCTTTGTTCAGAAAAAAGGGATGACACTGCGCACCAAATTTACGATTACCGGAAGTGTCTCACTGCTTATGGGCATCGGCTTTCTTATGATGAAATCCGTTCCGATTGGCCGAATTACACTCGCCATCGTCTGGATCTGCCATATCATTTATTTCTTTTTTATTGTAAAAACTATAAAAGATACGGAAAACGATATTTTCCCGGAAGCAGACTAAAAAAGTACCGGTATTCCTGCTCCCTTGCCGGAGCAATGAAATACCGGTACTTTTTCTTTTAATCTGTTACAATCTGCATACCATAGTATTCTTTATACAGAGAAATGGCAAGGGATGGCGTCGCGTCATCAATATGCCCGTAATCATTCATGATACGACTCCATTCCTTCCGGAATAAATATGGCTTCATACAAAAAGTCATCTCAAACGGATATCTCACTCTGTGCCATTACTCTTATTTTATAATCCATACGTTTCATCCGCCCTTAGATCACATAGTTATCCGCACCCTGATCATCATTGATTAGATCTGCAACCGTAATATTGTCGAAATAATCCTCCATCACTTTCTGGAAACCTTCCCACATCTGAAGCGTCTTACATCCAACCGCGCGTGTACAGTGATTCGGCTTTTTCTCCAGACACGCGACCGGAGCAAACGAACCTTCTGTGAGCCGCAGAATATCTCCAATCTTATATTCCTGCGGCTGTCTTGCCAGCTTATATCCGCCGCCCTTTCCACGCAGGGAAATAAGCAGATCATTTTTGCTTAAAACCGATACAATAGATTCCAGATATTTTTCCGATATTTCCTGTCTTCCCGCGATATCCATGAGCGGAATAAATTCTCCTGTGTTGTGTTCTGCAAGATCTATCATTACGCGGATTGCGTAACGACCTTTTGTCGATATTTTCATATTACACATACCTCCACTAACATACTTTATCACAGGGTTTATATATTTTTCAAGTGCTATTTATTCTGTTTTTCTTTTGATCGTCAGGTCTTTCACGACCTCACCCGCAAGTATCAATCCCGCAACTGACGGCACAAACGCCACACTGCCCGGAATATCACGGCGCTCGGTACACTTATGTTCTGCTCCCGGCGGACAGATGCAGTTTGTTCGACAGCTTACACTCATATCATCCAGTGGTCTGGTCGGCTGCTCCGTCGAATAAACCACTTTTAATTTTTTCACACCGCGCTTTTTTAATTCCCGGCGCATGACTTTCGCCAGTGGGCACATACTCGTTTTATAAATGTCAGCTACCTGAAACTGTGTCGGATCAAGCTTGTTTCCAGCTCCCATACTGCTGATAACCAAAACCCCGCTCTCTTTCGCACGCATGATGATCTCAAGCTTTGCGGTCACGGTATCTACTGCATCCACGACATAGGAATATTCCGTAAAGTCAAATTCATCCGCATTTTCCGGCAGATAGAAGCACTTTCTTACCTCCACTTTGGCATCCGGATTGATCTCTAAAATACGGTCACGCATCACATCTACCTTATATTTTCCAACCGTTTTTCGTGTCGCAATGATCTGGCGGTTTAAATTGGTAAGGCAGACCTTATCATCGTCCACGAGAACGAAAGAACCAACACCGCTTCTTACCAGTGCCTCCGCCACATATCCACCGACTCCGCCGATGCCAAAGATTGCAACCTTTGCCTGCGCCAAACGCTCCATATTATCCTTACCCAGTAAAAGCTGGGTTCTTGAAAATTGATTTAACATGATCTACTCCTGTTTTTTGTTTTTGTATCGATTGTCTCATTCATGCTGCCGGTGCGATAGCCCAACAGATCCATCGTAATATAGGAAAATCCCAGTTTTTTCAGATAATCATAAATCTGTGTACGAAGGTTTTCTTCGAGCAGCCGGGAAAATTCCTCTGGAAGAATTTCAATGCGTGCGATCAGACCGCTCTCATTTCCGTGAATGCGCACACGCACCTGATGAAATCCAAGATCTAAAAGCAGCTGCTCTGCCGCATCCACCATGCCAAGCTTTTCTTCACTTATGGTCTCTCCATACACAAACCTGGACGAAAGACAGGCAAACGACTGCTTGTCCCATGTCGGAAGTCCAAGTTCCTTTGACAATTCACGGATCTCCTCTTTATAGAGCTTCGCATGGCGCAGCGGACTTTTAATCCCAAGCTCACTGACCGCGGCAAGTCCCGGACGATAATCTCCATTGTCATCCATATTCGATCCTTCCGCCACTGCTTTTATCTTATTCTCTGCCGCGATCTGCAAGATCTTCCCGAACAGCTCACGCTTACAGAGATAACAGCGGTTCTTTGGATTTTCCCTAAATCCCACAATGTCCAGTTCCCCGGACTGACAGATAATCTGCCGGACATGACACTTTTTGCAGAAATCCTTTGCTTCATTCAATTCCCTTTTCGGAAAAGAACAAGAGGATGCCGTGACTGCGATCACATGTTCACTGCCTAACGCATCAAGTGCCGCCTTTAACAGAAGCGTCGAGTCCACTCCGCCAGAAAAGGCGACTGCCACACTGCCGAGCTCTTTTAAATAATTTTGTAAAGTCTGATATTTTTGATGTAAAAGATCCATCTGCACGCCCCTCATGTCAAAATGCTTACAGATACTATATCACATTCTTATCCGGATTTACACACTGGATTTAAAATGAATTTCTACCCCTGTATAAATATATATTGTGATACCCGCAAAACTTCTGATATACTGGATGTACAAACAACAGCCGCTGACTTTCCGCATTTTTAACCCGGAATACTCCACACGTTAAAGTCTCAGCAAATTAGAAAGTTACCTATTCCGACTTGTTCCATCACTTTTCCCAGGACAGAATAAAAAATACCCCAGACAGCACTTTGATATTTTAATCAAAACCCTATCCGGGGCATTCCCAATAAATTGTAACCTATGACATGCCGTTTACCTGTTTGTATTTATAAAGCATTTCCGCATGATTCTGCTCCTCGATCTGGATGTCTGCCAAAAGTTTTCTTAAGTCAGAATCTCCGAAGTTGAACACGTTCGTGTTGTACTCGGAAGATACCATCTTTTCTGTTCCGATACAGTCTGTCGCAAGAAAGCAGTCAGACTTTTTGTCTTCCGGATTTCCAAGCTGTGTATAGGATGCCTTTGGCTGATAATCCTTTCCGTCAGAGTCATTGCAGTCACTGGACGGAACCTGTCCATTCAACACCTGTCCCAGAGAATCCAGATGTTTTTGTTCCTCTTTCTGCAGACGGCCAAAAAGATTTTTCAACTCAGGATCTTTTGCCTGTGCACCGTATTTTTCATACTTCTCCACACAGCTCTGTTCCTGCGTCTGCAGATCTCTGATTACATTCATTTCTTTTTCTGTTAAAACCATATTTCTTTCTCCTCACATAAATCTGATGTATTTGTTTTCAAACCTAGTATGAGCAGAAATTTCTTTTTTATTCCAACAAAATCTTAGGTTAAATCAATCATATTACATATGAAAGATCTCAATCTGTTCCTTCATTCCGTTTCCTCCTTGCTTTGCCTTCTTTTCTTCTTACAAATCACAGATCACTTCTTTGGATGGATCTGTCACAGTGACCATGCTGTCCGCGCCATTTTGTATCAGTTCTGCTCCCTGCGCACTCTTTATCACGCAGTTTACGAAACGAATCGTAAATGCCTGATCGCCGGCTGCCTTAACCGAAATCTTTCCAGCATCCTTTGTAACAGTTACCTGTAAAATTTCTTTCTGATCTTCGTATACGGTCGTCTCTGCCTGATCTTTTAAACCGATCACTTTTAATTCCAGTCCTTCTTTATAAGAATCTGCCGCATGCTTTAACCCATAATTTACCGGCAGTATTGTGTTTTCACGCACCCAAAGCGGAATGGACATATAATCATGATGCTCTTTTCTCCATACACCGCCCTCTGCGATCTCTCCAGTCAGGTAATTCGTCCAGGTTCCTTCCGGCAGATAATAATACGCTTCCCCTCTGTCATTGAAGATCGGAGCTGCTAAAAGACTGTCACCGAGCATATACTGTCTGTCGAGATACTGACATACCGGATCATTCTCAAATTCAAGAACCATACTGCGCATCATCGGAACACCGGTGCGGGAAGTTCTTACCGCACTGCTGTATAAATACGGTGTCAGGGACAGTTTCAATTTGGTAAAGAAACGAACAACATCTACCGCCTCATCATCATACGCCCACGGCACACGGTAAGAAGTGCTTCCGTGGAAACGGCTGTGTGTAGATAAAAGTCCGAATGCCGCCCAACGCTTGTAAACATCCGGCGTGGAAGTATCTTCAAATCCTCCGATATCATGACTCCAGTAACCGAAACCGGACATCGTAAGGGAAAGTCCACCGCGCATACTCTCTGCCATTGCCTCATAATTTGACCAACAGTCACCGCCCCAGTGTACCGGGAACTTCTGTCCGCCTGCAGTTGCGGATCTTGCAAACAGCACTGCGTCATCCTTGCCTCTCTTGCGCTGCAACAGTTCGTAAACTGTCTTGTTGTAAAGGTATGTATAGTAGTTATGCATTTTTACCGGATCGGAACCGTCATAGTAAACCACATCCTCGGTCGGAATACGCTCACCGAAATCGGTCTTAAAGCAGTCCACACCCATATCAAGCAGGACTTCCAGTTTATCCTGAAACCACTTGCACGCCGCAGGGTTTGTAAAATCCACAAGTGCCATACCCGGCTGCCACATATCCCACTGCCATACATCCCCATTGGTGCGTTTTACAAAATATCCCTTTTCCACACCCTCAGCAAACAGACAGGATTCCTGTGCGATATAGGAATTGATCCATACACACACTTTTAACCCTTTTTCTTTGATTCTGGAAAGCATTCCCTTCGGATCGGGAAATACCCGGCTATCCCATACAAAGTCGCTCCAATGGAAATCTTTCATCCAAAAGCAGTCAAAATGAAATACCTGAAGCGGAATTCCGCATTCTTCCATGCCATCTATAAAACTCATAACTGTCTTTTCATCATAATTGGTCGTAAAGGAAGTCGACAGCCAGAGTCCGAATGTCCACTGCGGCGGAAGTGACGGTTTTCCGGTCAGTGAAGTGTAACGCTCTAATACTTCTTTCATCGTCGGTCCATTGATCAGAAAATACTCCATATTTTCTCCCGGCACGGAAAATTCTACCTTAGAAACCTGTTCGGTTCCGACTTCAAAAGAAACCTTCTCCGGATGATTTACAAATACTCCATAGCCGCGGTTTGTCAAATAGAACGGAATATTCTTATAAGACTGATAGGTACTCGTGCCACCATCTTCATTCCAGATATCCACACTCTGTCCGTTCTTCGTAAACGCCGTAAAGCGTTCACCCATGCCGTATACCAGCTCTCCTACGGAAAGTCCGAGTTCCTGACGCATATAGGCATCCGCGCCGCCTTTATCGTAAGCAAAACCTTTCCAGTCTGTTTTCATAAACGCAAGATCTCTGCCGCTGCTCTTGGTAAGAACTTCGCCATTGCGCTCATAGGTCATGCTCCAATATTCCTTCGTGATGACAAGAGCAAGGCTTCCGCTTGCAATACGGATCTTTTCATCATCCTCTGTCACATCCAGATCCACATTTTCTTCTATATCTAATTCAAAATCCGGTCCTTTTTTCCGGACACCAAGGTGATGACTCGTTTTCACTCGGATCACTTCCGGCATCGGAGATGTGATCTCAATCGTCAGCACGATTCCTCCAAGTGTATCTCCGCGATGATTGATCCGTCCGGTCGGTGCACATAACGTCACTTTCTTCGGCTCTGTTTTTACAAAATAAACCTGCTGCGGTGCAAAGCACTCGCATCCTTCTTTCTGTAACCAGCATCCATTTCCAAATTTCATCTGTGTAATCCTCCCACACTTTTTCTTTGTTGCCGCTCTCAACTTCATTTACGGTATCTTCCAAACCCGTTCCAACGATTCCGATTAACAAATCTGCTCTTACAGCTTTCCGATCACTTTCAAATGCTTCTTTAACACCGCATAATATTTTGCGCCTTCTTCTCTGCCATACTTCTTAATGATCGCGTTATTCAGTGCTTTTAACTCCTTTTTGGGAATACTGTATAAGATCTTGTGCAGTTCCTGTGCTCTCTCCTGCGGCAGACCGCTATTTAAAAGTGCCAGCCCGATATAATAACGTTCGCGTTCTTTTTTCTTTGAAATATATTCCCCCGGTGCAGCCATATAATCCGCACGATGCTCTTTAATATATGCATAGATCTCATCCCCTGTCTTTTGCTCAAACATACAGGTCAGTGCATTATGAAAAAGCGACATTTTATGTAAACTGATGACTTTTAACATATTTAAGATAAATTCCGTTTCTTTCAATGTTTTGCCCGGTATACATAGATTCACCGACTCTGTATCACAGGATGCGAGCAGAGTCTCACCTTCTTCCGCTTCAAACACAACGGTTCCTTCTGTCTCCTCATAAACCGGCTGCTGCGCTTCACTGCATTTTTTCGCTTCTAACCGACAGTCTCTGCCCTTGATGCGGCTTACTTTCTTTCCACGCTTCTCCCAGTATTTTACGATCGCGTCAAAACCGGTATCATTGGAAACAATAATGTATTCACAGTCCGGCATATCACAGAGCATATAACCAAGCTCTGATACCAACTGAAAATCAAGCGCATTATTTCCTTCAAAGCATTTGATAAACCGGATCTCTCCCTCTTTTTCAAGCAATGCGATCACATGCTGATAACACATATGCGGACTCTTATCCGTATAAAATACCGTGATGCCGTCCCCGCATTCCAAAACCGGCAAAAGATCCACCCATGCGTCATTTACGTTTTCACTGTCAATCAAATATAGTTTCTGCATATTCTTCCTCATCCTATTACTCTTATTTTTCTTTCGTATCTTCCATCATTCCTGCCGCCGAAAGTACCGCCCGGTATACTTCCTGAAAAGATCGCGCCTGCGCCCTGCATGCCTTGACCACACTTTCATACTCCGGATAGTATCTCCGGCTTCCATCCGGACAAACACAGACTTTACATAATATTTCTCCATAAACCGTCTGCACTGACTCCACCTGCCGCTTTAAAATGCTGCGCTCTATTTTCTGGTGACGGATTCCGATCGTAGTCGTCTCTGAAAAAATGATCTCTTCCATCTTTTCAATATCTGCCTGATTGCATAAAACATCAAGCTGATAACCCGGACGGTTCTTTTTCATATAAACCGGTATATAATGTACATCCAGCGCACCCGCAGCAAACAGACGGTCTGACACATAGCCAAGTGCTTCTCCGGTACAATCGTCAATATTACTCTCTAATTTGTAAATAACGTCACTTTCTTTGTTTTTCTCCGCTGCCTGCGGTTCAATCAGCATTGCCCGCAAAATACTCGGCTGCTCATAGGTACGTTTTCCCGCGCCCATACCGATCCTTTTTACCGTAAACTGTTCCGGAAGCTTTTCATCCGTCCGGATTGCCGCTGTTATTGCTGCTCCGGTAGGAGTAACTAACTCGCCTGACACATCCGTGATCTTAAGTGGGATCTGATATGCCGCAGCAATATTTGCTACTGCCGGAACCGGAACAGGGAGTATCCCGTGTGCACAGTGTATCTGCCCTGTTCCCTCATAAAGCACCGGAATCACCGCTCTTGTGATCCCAAGATCATCCAGACAGACGCTGACCGAGAGAATATCTACGATTGAATCCAACGCACCGACCTCATGGAAATGCACTTTTTCCACGGTCGTGCCGTGTGCCTTTGCTTCCGCTTGTGCAAGGATCGAAAAAATTTTTTTGGCTGTCATCTTCGCCCGCTCTGTCATGTCCGCCCTGTCAATGATCGAAAGGATCTCTGCAAGCCCACGGTGCTCATGATGATGCTCTTTTTTTACATCATGCGCATGATGCGATTTTGCTTTTCCAAACAGATACTCCATATCATGATCATGATTTTCATGTGCATCATCCAAGAGGACATCAAAATCGCAGACATCCAGCCCCGCTTTCGTCACACGGCTTATCCTGATCTGAAATCCCAAAATTTCCAGACTATCCAGCGCCCTTTTTAAAACGTTTATATCTGCGCCAAGATCAAGAAGTGCCGCGACCATCATGTCTCCGCTGATACCGGAAAAACATTCCAGATATAATGTATTATGCTTCATTTTTTACCCCCAACTGATTGATCTGTGTTGCGATATACCCGGCTCCGTATCCGTTATCAATATTGACCACCGCAATTCCGTTCGCACAGGAATTGATCATGGTAAGCAGTGCAGAAAGGCCGTGAAAATTCGCTCCATATCCTACCGAAGTCGGCACCGCTATAACCGGTTTGTCCACCAGACCGCCTATCACACTTGCCAGTGCTCCTTCCATTCCGGCAACCGCTACAATACAGTTTGCATTCTGCACTTCCTGCAGATTCGCAAGCAGCCGATGAATCCCGCTGACGCCCACGTCATAAATACGCTCCACGTTACTGCCAAAATACTCCGCTGTCTGTGCCGCCTCCTCTGCTACCGGAATATCTGCCGTTCCCGCTGTGCATATCGCGATACTACCAATATGTGGTTTACCCTTTTTTTCAATTTTAATAATATGGGAAATGGGATCATATTCCGCTTCCGGATATGACTGCTGTATATACTCTGCCTGCTCTATGGACGCACGGGTACCGAGAACTTCTCCCTCTTCTTCATAAATTTTTCCGAAAATGCGCAAAAGATGTTCCTCTGATTTCCCACTGCAGAAAATAACCTCAGCAAAACCGGAGCGCAGCTTTCTATGTGTATCGATCTTTGCATATCCCATTTCTTCAAACGGCTCTCTCCGAAAAAACTGCTCTGCTTCTTCCACCGAGATCTCTCCTGATCTTACTTTCTGCAATACCTCATGTGCGTTCATCTGCCATTCCTCCTAAAGATAACCGTCCGCTTTCATTTTTTCGTAAAGCTGTTCCCCAATGATACGGTAAAACTCCGGCGTTCCATGCACAATGTCCACCCGCAGACTTGATGGGATCTCTCCTGCCTCAATATCCAAAAGATCCTGTTCTGTCGGTGTGATTCCTGCATCTTTTAGCCCATTCTCAAGCAAATACGCGCGGATATCCAAAAAATGCTCTCCAAATTCCGCCTGTAATTCTTCGTTCACTGCCGCGACCTCCGGAATCATCTCCTGTGAAGTCAGACCGACCACAATGTATTTTGAAGAACCAAGATAACGGATCATTTCTTTTTCCGTTTCAATCAGATCCTTTACATTTTCTTTTGTCGGACGGTCATTGCTGCCCGCAAAAAGAACCACAATATCATCCGGATCTGCTTTCCCGGCAGCATCCATAACGACCGGTGTTCCATCCGGTACAAAAACCTCTTCTCCCTCCGCAAGCCTTGTAAAATAATAACTAAAATCCTCCTCCGAAAAAGACAGAGTTCCTTTCACTCCCGCTATCTCGCAAGGGTTCATACCTGCATCTCCGAGGCGCAGCATCACCGGATCTTCACCTTCGCAAAGAAGACGCACTGCCACCGGATCTTTTTTTGCCGGAATCGTAAACGCCGGCACTGTCATCGGATACAATCCCATGCGGATCGCGATCTGATCTGCCTTTTCTCCGCACACACCGTAATTATATACGGTAAGCCCTGTCTTTTCTTCCAGCACTAACGGATAGGTCACCCCTTCTCCGCCGGTTCCATAAGTAAGACTATCTCCCCAGCAGACGATCTTTGTCTCTTTTGCTTCTTCCGTATCCCGATATTCTGTCTCTTCCGCTTCGTTTTTAACCGCATTTACCGATCCGCTCTCTGTCTCCTTACTGCCTGCACACCCGATACATACGGTCAGAAAGCAGATTACAGGCAACAGTGCTGTCAGCTTTTTCATTCTTTTCCTCCGTTCTTATTTCAACCGATAGATCTGCCCACACTTTCCTTAATAGTTTATTTTTCATCATATCTTTCAAGGAAACTATGTGTCACACCGTTCTCTTTATATGCAACGATCGTATTCAAATTTACGTTCTCGACACTCCTGAAAATATTTTTTTCCACATAAGGATTGGTCTTTTTCAACTCCTGAATCAGTCTTTTAACCTCCATACGCTTAGAATCCGAACTTCCATCACTGTTGCAGGCCGTACAGGTATCCGTGAAACGGCAGGCACACTGGATAAAATGCAGTCCGTTATAATCCCGCCAGTGTTTAATATCATCCTCACGGATCAGATACATCGGACGGATCAGTTCCATTCCCTCAAAATTTGTGCTGTGCAGCTTCGGCATCATGGTCTGAACCTGTCCGCCGTAAAGCATTCCCATAAGAATTGTCTCGATCACATCGTCATAATGATGCCCCAGCGCAATTTTATTGCAGCCAAGTTCCTTCGCCTTGCTGTAAAGATAACCTCTCCGCATCCTCGCACAGAGATAACACGGTGATTTCTCGATCTCATAGACTGCTTCAAAAATATTTGTCTCGAAAACAGTGATCGGGATATTCAATAGCTTTGCATTGTTCTCGATCACCCTGCGGTTTTCCGCATTATACCCCGGATCCATCACAAGAAATACCAGATCAAATGAAAACTTATTGTGCCGCTTCAATTCCTGAAACAGCTTTGCCATCAGCATAGAATCCTTACCGCCGGAAATGCAGACTGCTACTTTGTCCCCTTCCTGTAACATATCATAGGTATTTAACGCTTTTGCAAAACGGGTAAAAAGCTGTTTGTGGAATTTTTTGCGTATGCTCTGCTCAATATCTGCAAGACGGTCTTTTTTGTCCTCTTGTCCTGCCGCATCACCCACCTTGTCCATGTCTGCCAGAAGCCATGCCATATAGCCTCCTGCAAGGCTGTAGGCTTCAGCCCCCTGCTCACGCAAAAGAGCTGCCGCTTCCACACTCGCTTCTCCGCGCTTGCAGTAAACAACGATTTTTTTATTTTGTTTAAACTGTTCCGATAATTCGGAATCTTCAATCTGTTTTTTCAATTCTTCGAGCGGCAGATTTTTGGCATGTTCGATATGTCCGTACTGATATGCCATATTATCACGGACATCCAACAGAAGACAATTCTCCTGATCCAGTTTTTCCCACTCCGCCAGTGTGATTTCGTAATTCTTACTCATGATACTTTTCCTATCTCTCATTACCTGTTTTATATTGACATCACTTCAGGCAGCCGTTGCTTTCGCCTGCGGCTGCCTGTCTCACTTTATCACAATATTCTGTTTCTGAAAAGTCTTTTACAATATCCTTTACGCGCTCAAACGCTCTTCTTTTAACTTTTGATAGATCACTTCGGACAAAATGCGGTGAGATTCCCGACTTAAGTGCTCCCGATCCGCTTCACTCGGCTTCACATAATCTGATGCCGCAAGGAAATCGCAGCCATGCTCTGACGCAATTTTTTCATAAATCTTTTTCAGTTTTTTTGATGTCTCAACTGATCTCTCGTTAAACTCCTGGTCGTAGCCTTCTTCCCAGACACCCTCGCCAAGCCAGATCGGAGAGATCAAGAGAATCTTTGTTGCCGGATCTGCTTCTTTGATCTGACGGATCAGTTTTTCGATACCTTTTCCGATCACCTCTGCTGACGCACCGTACACGGTCTTGCAATCATTTGTTCCGAGCATCAGGATCACACGGTGCACCGGACTGTGACTTTCCAAAAGTACCGGAAGCAGATCGGCACCCCGTCTGCCAGTGCGCAGTTCATCCTCAAACACTGTCGTTCTTCCGCAAAGTCCTTCTTCGATAACGCGGCAGTCTTCTTTTTTCAGACGCTCAGACAGGATTCCTGTCCATCGGTCAGCATATGCATAACGTTTTCCGTTCTCCGGAATATATCCATAGGTATTTGAATCTCCAAAACACAATATCTGCTTCATTTTCGTTCCCTCACAAATCCTCTGTCTCTGCTTTTCGGCGACATCCTACTGCTTCTGTGTATACACACATACTGCACGTTCCATGCGTTTTAGTGCATCTTTTAAGATACTGCGCGGACAGGCAATGTTGATCCGCTCAAACCCTTCTCCTGCTGTTCCAAAGATTGCTCCGCTGTCCAGCCAGATTCCCGCCTTTTTCGTGAGCAGTTCTTCCCTCTCCTCCTCCGTCAGTCCGAGGCTGCCAAAATCCAGCCATATGAGATAGGTTCCTTCCGGCTCGATCAGCTTTACTTCCGGAAGTCTGGTCTGCAAAAACTCCCGCAGGAAGTTCAGATTGCTTCTCAAATAACCGAGCAGCTCTTTGTGCCATTCACCGCCGTAACGGTATGCTGCTTCACAGGCTGTAAGTCCAAGCGTATTGAGCTGGCTGTAACCTGCTGCCGCAACCTGCTTTTTAAATCTGTCTCTGATTACCGGATTTGCAATCCAGATATTGGACACCTGAAGTCCCGCCAGATTAAACGTTTTGCTCGGTGCTGTACAAGTGATCGTGCGGTTTTTCGCATCCTCGCTCAAATCCGCAAACACCTGATGTTTTCCACTGAATACAAAATCCTGATGGATCTCATCACTCACTACGATCACATCATATTTTTTGCAGATCCCTGCAATACGGGAAAGCTCTTCTTTCGTCCACACACGCCCCACCGGATTGTGCGGAGAACAGAGCAAAAAGAGTTTTACATGATTTTCTTTTACTTTCTGCTCAAAATCTTCAAAATTGATATGGTATTTTCCGTCCTCTTTCAGTTCCAGCGCACTATTCACGATCTCACGCCCGTTATCCGTAATAACCTCACTAAACGGATAGTAGACCGGCTGCTGGATGATCACGGCATCTCCCGGCTCTGTAAACGCCTGCACTGCCATTGCCAGCGCAAATACTACCCCCGGTGTCTTAACCAGCCAGTCCTCGTTTACTTTCCAGCCGTGCTTTTGTTCCATCCAATCTGCAACTGCCAAAAAATACTCTTCTTTGACCTCGCTGTAACCGAAAATCCCATGCGCGGTACGCTGCTCGATCGCCTGTATGATCTCCGGTGCAACCTTAAAATCCATATCTGCTACCCAGAGCGGAAGCACATTTTCCGGTCTTCCGCGTCTCACTGCGAAATCGTATTTCAGACAATTTGTATTTTTTCGATTTACTACTATATTAAAATTGATTTTTTCTAAATTTTTCTGCTGCATAATAACACCTCCGCTTCCGCTCTTTACGTTCCTTGTACTCCTATCGTTTTTGTAGGATTTATCTTATAAACTTATTATAGCGGGAAACGGAAAAAAGTGTTAATACATAAAACTTGTATGCAGTTATAGGTAAAACCTATAACTATCCTAAGCGTACCATTTCTTCAATGCTGTGTTTTGCTTTCAGGCGTAAGTCCTCATCTAGAAGAATCTCCTCTCCTCCGGTGCCATTTAAAACACGTAACACATCCACGAGTGTCGTTGCCTTCATATTGTGACAGACACAATCCTTTGAAAGCGCATAAAAAGCCTTGTCCGGGCAGGAGAACTGCAAATGCTGTACAATGCTGTTTTCCG
Source organism: uncultured Roseburia sp. (assembly GCA_964388945.1). GTDB lineage: Bacteria > Bacillota > Clostridia > Lachnospirales > Lachnospiraceae > Roseburia_D. The sequence goes on along the minus strand of CAYMCM010000002.1, from coordinate 57,366 downwards.
TTCCGATGATAAATTCTTTTGCTTCGCTTTTCTCTGCAAAATCCATGATTCCGGTCGTACTGCCAACATAATCTGCCTCTGCTGCTACTTCCGGCAGACATTCCGGATGAACGAGCAGAAGCGCATCCGGATGGGCGGCACGCGCGCTCTTTACATCCTTTACGGACATCCGTACATGCGTAGGACATCCACCATGCACGAGCTTGATATTTTTATCCGGAAGCTGCTTTTTGATATAATCGCCCAGATTGCAGTCCGGGATGAAGAGAATATCTTTGTTTTCTATATTAGAGATGATCTTAATTGCAGAAGAAGACGTTACGCAGACATCACAAAGTGTCTTTAATTTGGCAGTTGTATTGATATATGCTACAACCGTATATCCCGGATACATTTCCTTTAACTGGGAAAGCATATCATAATCGAGCTGTTCTGCCATCGGACAGCCTGCGGTCGGATTGGAGAGATATACGTTTTTCTGCGGGGAAAGGATCTTAGTCGTCTCCGCCATAAAACGAACACCGCACATTAACACATTCTGCTGCGGCACTTCGACTGCTTTTTTGCTCAGCGCATAAGAATCTCCCACGATATCTGCCACTTCTAAAATCTCTTGGGACTGATAGCAGTGTGCCAGAATACAGAAATCCTTCTCTTTTTTCAGTTCCATAATCTGCTTTTGTATTTCTGCGATCGTATTCATAATTATTCTCCTTTACAAAAACAGATGATACACCGTAAGCGTATCATCTGTTTTATTCTTCTTTAACCTAGTAATTACATGGTTTTAATATACTCCCATAGATAAGAAAACGCAAGTCTCTTTTTTGTCACTTTTTACCATTTTCCATCCACCAGCACCAGATTCCTGCGCATACTACGATGATAAGCAGAACAGCCGCCACAATATTCTGAGCCATATGTATCTTCCTCCTGTGATTTTATTCTGACTGATAAAATCACAGAAATCCATTTTTCTCCATCCTGCCTGTGTATATAGCGTATGACACACCTGTGCCGTGCCAGTGCCCGTTCCGGATTTTTTTTCTTTTCTTTTTTTACCCACGTATGCAGCTCCCATGCGATCACCAGAAAAACCAGACTCCATACCATGCGGACATTGTTTTCCGATGGTCTTTTGGCCTGCGCCATTGCCTGCACGCTTTTTAACCCAAGCTGCTCTGTGGTACAGGGTGCTTCCCGGTCTGCTACCAGTGTTTTGACCAGATAGGCTTCCGCCTCGGTACTTTCCCTGCCTGCACACGTAAAAATATGATCTGCCTGTCCGAAATCCAGACAGATACTGATAAGGATCATCGCTATCGCAAGAAGCGGACCCAGCCATTTTTTACAAAAATCTGCTCTGTACATGCTGTCCCCCGAACATCTTCCATACGGTTTACGAAAAACTTAAGAAACCTCTATACGGTCCTTTCCATTCTCCTTTGCCTGATACAGACAGTTGTCTGCCCGGCTTATGGTATGTTCAATCTTTTCTCCCGGTATTCGCTTCGCCGTCCCCGCAGAGATCGTGACTTTGATACAGACTCCATTATAATCATGTCTGTCCGCCCGCACATCACCGATTATCTTCTGTAAGGCACTGACGAGTTCCTGATATGCCGTCTTCCCGACCGAAAGGATCAAAAATTCCTCCCCGCCCCAACGACAGGTATGAATATGATCCGATTCTATGGATAAAATCTTTTCTGCCACATCATGCAGGATCATATCTCCCGCATCGTGTCCATAAGTATCATTTACCTGCTTAAAATCATCAATATCAAGAATCGCAACCCCTACTTCACCATCCGGTATTATAGAATACGCCAGGCTGTCAAAACGTTCCTGCATACTTCTGCGGTTCTCCATGCATGTCAGTTCATCATGACTTGCTGCTTCTGCCAACTGCTCTTCCGTTCCGGTGACGATTTTTTTATAATTTTCCATAAAGAAAATAATGTAGACCAGCACAAACAATGTATTGCCCGTAAAAAAGATCCTGCCCGCATTCCACTTTGAGACATCATAAATCGGATCAAAACAGGCAGCAATATAATAAAATGCCAGATAGACTACTGCGGCTATAATACTGACAGTCCTCGGATACAGCGGCGGCTTATTGATCTTCTGACCGATATAATCACAGTAATAAACTGTCAGGATCAGCGCAAACGTATAGAGCTGAAAACCACAGTTCCAGCCTACACACAAAAAAGCCAGTATCATATGGAGCATGATCTCTACATAGGCAATCCCGAAAAATACATGCAGATTCCTTTTTATCCAGTAAAAATTCATTACATATGCAAGAATACTCAGTATATTTACGATCACCATGAGATGAACCTGAAAGATCGCAAACAGAACAAGCAGGCAAATATGCGAGCAAAGCAGCATCGCATTGACTATATTTGCCAGCTTCCAATATTTTTCCCCTTTATTTTTTGCAGCCATATCTCTCCCCAACGTCCGTTCCACTTCCTCTTTAAGTATATTATAATATTACTATTTTAAGCCTTTTAAATAAAATTTTCAACCAGATATCTGCAAATTTTAGACTTTTTTCACAAATTTTGTTTCAGCAAGATCCCTGCCATTGGAAAAACCTGCCAATATGCCATGATATCAGCAGGCTTCCTTCTTTTTATGCCTTAATTATTCTGTTTCTTCTTAATAAAGAATACGCCAAGTCCTGCAGTATTTTTATCTGCATTTGTCACGGTATCAGCCGTTTCCGGTTCTGACAAAACATCATCTTCTCGAAGCATGTTTTATATCCTATTCGCCTGATATTCCCTTTCTGTACCGATTTCTACATATTACTTATATTTTCTGAAATCGTTCTGTCTCCTGCAAAAGCTCATTGGCATAGCCCATACTATGACCAGCTTCTTCCTTTATCTTAAAGATCGCTCCTGCAAGCCTGTTTGTACTTTCCGCTGCCTCGATCGTTCCTTTGGTATTCTCGTCCATAGCAGACGTTATCCCAAAAACCGCTTCTGCCATATTGTTCATAATACCATTTAATGACTCTGCTTCTTTTATATACTGCTGATATATTACATCCACACTCTCCGCATCACTGTAATACTGCGATGCAACCTGAACAAAGTCATCATAATCCCTTAATATTGCAGAATTCATAAACGCAATGATCTCATTTGCATAATGTACCAGCTTCTCCACTGATAAAATCACACTATCACTGATCTTCTGGATATTATTGGCTGCCAGTCTGCTGTTATCTGCAAGCGTGCGTATCTCTTCCGCCACTACTGCAAAGCCTTTTCCCGATTCTCCGGCACGGGCAGCCTCAATCGAAGCATTTAATGCCAACAGATTCGTCTGTGATGATATTTCAAGTATATCCCCCGTAAGGTTATTAATATCCTTTACCCGTCTGCTTTCTTCAATCGCTAGCTCTAATTCCTGCTGTTTTTCATCCATAAGCGATGTGACGGATTTTTTTCCGGCCTCCATCTTTGCTTTGACGCGGCTTGCTCTCTGCTTGATATCTTCAACCAATGAAGTCCCCTCTTTTGTCTGCTTTTCCAGTTGCGTGACACTATAAAGTACATTGTCTGCATCACCTGATATCTGTTCAACCGAAGATGCGATCTCCTGCATACTTGCCGATAACTCTTCCATCACCGCAGATACATTGTTTACATCATCATTAGAACGGATCAGATCGCCATTTATACTTTCAAATGACGTATTCATGCAGTTTGTCTGCTCTTTGATCTTTTTTATGATCTGCTGAAGTTCTTCTATAAAATTGTTGATGCCTGCCGCAAGCATTCCGATCTCATCTTTTGACGTGATCGGAACACGTTCTGTCAGATCTCCATTACTATGCTGTATGTTATCTAAAATCACAGATAATTTTTCACTTGTCCGGCTTGCCGGTCTGCTTATCCATCTGTCTACCAAAAGCATAATGATCATGATTCCCAGTGCAAACATCACCAGCATGGCAGCGGTCACCCGGTAACTTGTATTAATCGCCTTATTATAGATATCTGAGGACTGCGTCACACCTTTTAAAACCATATCCTCAAATGCGAGCTGTGCATTTTCTCCTTCCGTAATGACTGTTACAAAATCAGATGCCAGATATTCCGTTGCCTGAGATACATTGTCTTTTTCGATCATCATTTGCATATCGGACACTGCCTGAAACATCTGATCCATATAACTTTGATATGCCTCAAATGCTGTCCGCAATTCTGTATTATCCGTCTGTTCCACGAATACTGCGATCTCACTTAATTCCGTCAAGACCTTGTCATGTTCATTCTCCATTTCGGAAAGAATCCCTGTTGTAAATTCCCTGTTAGGAGTTAAAACTGCGATATTGATATATTTCATACAACGCTCTGTTGCTTTTTCTGCGGCTGCATAATGCTGCTCTATTGGCAGATAATCATTGCAGATCGTCCTCCCTGACTGCCTTACCTTGCTTAACATTCCATATATTACAGATGCGCCGATACAGACGATTGCCATAAGACATATCATCATAAAAAATATTTTTTTGCCTATGCCGTTTTTCATTCTGCCATGCTCCTTATTTCATTTATAAAACTTCACCATTGGCTGCGATCACATTTTTATACCATTCAAACGATTTTTTCGGTGTACGTTTCAAAGAACCATGCCCCTCATCATCCTTATCTACATAAATAAACCCATACCGCTTTTTCATCTGGCCGGTAGACGCACTGACAAGATCAATACAGCCCCAGGCCGTATATCCTAAAAGTTCCACTCCGTCTTCTTCTACCGCCGCTTTCATTGCCCGGATATGTTCTCTTAAATAGGTAATACGGTATTCGTCCTCCACAAACCCGTTTTCATCCGGAGTATCCGCTGCACCCAGACCATTTTCCACGATAAAAAGCGGTTTTCTGTAACGGTCATAAATCTCGTTCATCGTGATCCGCAGTCCGAGCGGATCGATCTGCCACCCCCACTCACTTGCGGCAAGATACGGATTTTTTACTGTTGCAAACGCATTTCCAGCCGTCGTATCGATAGACGCATCTGCACTTGCACAGCGTGAGGAATAGTAAGAAAATGATACAAAATCCACGGTATTTTCCTTTAAAAGCTTCTGATCTTCCGATGACATTGCAAGCGTGATATGCTCTTTTTCAAACAGTTTTTCGGCATATGCCGGATATTCACCTTTCGCCTGTACATCAATAAACAGATAGTTCTCCCTGTCCTTTCCATATGCCTTCCACACGTCGTTTGGATCGCAGGAATACGGATAGGTTTTTCCGGCAGCAAGCATACATCCGATCTGATTTTCGGGATCAACTGTATGTCCGATCCGAACCGCTTCCGCCGAAGCAAGAAGCTCATTATGTGCCGCCTGATACTTGATCTGCTTTTCATTTTCTCCTTCTTCAAAGTAAAGTCCGGCAGCCATAAACGGCAGATGCAGGATCATATTGATCTCGTTAAACGTAATCCAGTATTTTACGATACCTTTATATCTCGTAAAAAGAACAGTCACCAACTGTTTATAAAATTCCACCAGTTTCCGGTTTTTCCATCCGCCATATTCCGTGACAAGATGCATCGGACAGTCAAAGTGTGTGATCGTGACAAGCGGTTCTATGCCATACCTTCTGCACTCCGCAAACACAGCATCATAAAACCGCAGTCCTTCCTCATTCGGCTCTGTCTCATCCCCCTTCGGGAATATCCTGCTCCATGCGATCGACAAACGGAATACTTTAAATCCCATCTGGGCAAACATTGCAATATCTTCTTTATAATGATGATAAAAATCAATACCTTCCATTGCCGGATAATAATGGTCTGTATCCGGTTTCAGCATCTTCTTTGCTCCGCTTAAGACTAAAAAGCGGTCACTGCCTGCCGGTATCACATCCACATTTGCCAGACCTCTTCCTCCCTCTTTATAAGCTCCTTCACATTGGTTTGCGGCCGTCGCCCCTCCCCACAAAAAATTTTTCGGAAAACTCATTTTTCTTCCTCCTGCTTTTCATATAATATCACGGGGCCTTCCACGCCGAACGGTTCTATCGGCAGATAATGACTGATCGGATCGCGCACCGCAGTTCCGAGGGTATTCGCTACCTCAACCGCAAGCGTATTCTGACCACAAACGGAAAGTTCTGATATGTCAAACCGGTATGGCTTTGCCAGCCGGACTCCGGCAGACTGTCCGTTTACAAATACTTCCGCAGTCTCGTATACATTTCCAAGATCTATCACCCGTGTTTTTTTATTCGTAAAGGTAAGCTGTGTTTCAAATCGAAGTGTTCCGCAGGCTTTTTCCCAGCCAGGAAGCTCCTGTACTTCTCCGATCTCTTTCATTGGAACGACTTTTTCAAAATCCGGATAAGAAAAGCTGTCTGCAAAACGCACCTTCCATTCTCCCGTGATCTCTTTTGGTTCCCATCTGCCTCCGCCTGCAAACTCAAATAACGCATCGGTTTTTTCGATTTTCTCCGGTTTTATGATCCAGATCACCGTCTCATAAGGCTCGAGATGAAGCTTTGCCCTGCCGTCACAGATCTCGATCGGTGCACTGATATCCCGGTATGCATCATACTGTATTCCCTGCTGTTCTAAGAACACACCTGTGTCAATGGCTTTTCCGATATGTTCGTTGAAAAACAGGTAATAACGCACACCGTCCTTTTCATATTCTCCCTGTACAAGCTCCGGAACCGCTTTTTCGGTCTTTAAACTCCGATATTGTTCCAACGCCGTCCCAAGCTGCAGCAGCGAAACGATCTCCGGCTGATCAAAGACCGCTTTTTCGAGTGGCCGATCCATCCGCTCTGCTGTTTGAAGCACCTGATCCGGTGTCCCCTCCACAAACACGATCCGAATCCCGCTTTTTTTCATTTTTCCAAGAATTTCATACAGATCCTTTGGGATATTCTGTCCATAAGGAACAACAAGTACCTCAAAAGCTGTCTCCTGGATCACAAATCTGCCCGCTTCCATCCCGGCATCCCTTAAATAGTCCCTTGTCACAATATCAAATGCAATCTGATTCTGTGTCAGCACACGTGCCGGTTTCTCTACCGGCATACAGACTCCTGCCCATTCCAGTTCTGCCGGATATAAAAGCCCCACTTTTGCCGGGTAGTTTCCGCCCTGAAACAATGCCATCACACGGTTCATATAATCGCTGAGTTTCGAAAAATACCGAAACTGTGGATTATGTCCATGCGCATAAAAATGCGGCGGGCAGTCAAAATCCGGAAATTTCTTCGGATTGAAGGCATGCGGAACAAGGTAATTGATACCTCGTGCCATCAGGCTGTCTGCGATCCACTTCATGGTCTTTAAGCCCTCATTCCAGCCATATGCACCGAATGCTTCACACATTGCCCTGCCCTCTTTTACCGAATCCAGATGTGCCGCAGAGGATGCCAGCTTTGCCAGTGCATAATGATAAAATTCTCCGCTGCTTCCTCCCGTGGAAAATGCATCATGGTGATAATTCATGCCCGGCACGATCTGACCTCCGATCACATCCACTCCCGCAAAATCCATTTCTTTCTGTCCTCGGAAATAATGTCCGGTTCCATATCCCAGTCTTGCATGGGCACCATTATCCTCTATGTTGTGTCCTAAATACCATACGCCATGCTCCCTGCACCACTTTGCAAGCACACCTGTAAAATTCTCATGATACAACTGCGTGATCCGATCCATATACGCAAAACGGACATTTTTTTCCACACCGTCGGCATTCACCCAGAGAAGCGGAAGAAGCTTCGGTGCGATCCCAAGCTCTTTTTCCAGTCCTTTTCTCCACGGAAGCACCATATCCGTTTTCCCGATCACCGCATCGGTTCCTTTCCGGTTTCCAAAACGGGGCTCATCCGAAAAGAATCCTTCAATCGTCGTTCCAAATTCCGCCGCGTAATGTGCATAATGCGGCTCGTAGACCTCGTCGATCAACACCTGGGTGGCCTCTTTGACAAGCGGATTCAGATAATCTTCTGTTGCCTCTTCTCCACCCTTTGTTGTTTCATATACGACAAAAATACTATATGCACCATCCGGAATATCCACAGTAAGCAGCCGTTTGTCCATGTCCATCTGTTCCGTGATCTCACAAACGGATGCAGCATCCACCGCATCATCTTCCCTCTCATACGGCAGACAGCGCTCTCCCATATAAACGCCAAGAATATGTTCCGAATGATCCGGCTTGTCCCACGGTCTGCCCTTTAAAAGCGAAAGATCGATCCTTGCCCGGTCTATCGGTCCTTGAATATCGTATCTTCGCATATCCAGATAAATTTTCCGGTACTCCGGATAGCATTCCTTGATCTTTCCGTTGGCATAACCGGTTGGAAAATGGGAATCATCGAGAATCCACAGCTTCATCGATAACTGCTTTGCTTTTTTTACAATGCAGTCCATATCCTTCCACCAGCCATCTCTTACAAATTCCGGATGCGGGCGTGCCTCAATACACGCTCCGCGCATCCCGCTTTCAGCAATCTTTTCCATATATTTTTCAAGCACATCATGACTTTCTCCATGCTGCCAGAAAAATGGATATAATGAATTTCTCACACATTTTCCTCCCAGTTTTTCTTTGTTTTCTTTTTCAGATTTACTATTTTACCGTCATGATCACGTCACGGCTGCTGCAACTGCCAGTACCACAATCCACCTGCTGATAATCGGCACTGTTCGTAAGGATCACTGCGATCGTGTCCGAAAAACCTGCTTTTTTTATCTGTTTAGCATCAAACTGCAATATCTTCTGTCCCTGTTTTACAGAGTCTCCTTCTTTTACAAATACCTCAAAACCCTGTCCCTTCATCTTTACGGTATCTACTCCGACATGGATCAAAAGTTCAAGTCCCTGCACAGAGGTAATTCCGATCGCATGTTTCGTCTCTGTCACAGAGCTTACCACCCCATCAAACGGAGCCGTCACAATCTCTGCGCATGGCTCAATGCCTACGCCATCGCCAAGCACTCCGGAAGAAAAAGTTTCATCCGGTATTTTATCACGGCTTATAACATTTCCCTCTGCCGGTGCATATACCATAAGTGCTTTTTTCTGCTGCACATCTGATCCGGCCGCCATTTCCGTCTCTTTAGCTGTATTTGCACTGCCTGCAAAGATAAAAGCCAATACTGCGGATACAGCTAGTGCAATGATCGCACAGATGATAAATCCATAAAAACTGATATCAAGCCCTTCCGGATTTATCATGGACGGAATACAGAAAAGTCCGCCTCCTGCCCATACATATAATTTTCCTCCAAGTGCTCCAAAAATTGCTCCGGCAACACCGCCGCCGATCATTCCCGATACAAATAATTTAACGTTGGTTAAAGCAATGGAATAAATAGCCGGCTCAGTTACTCCGCACAGCGCAGATGCCATCGTTCCAAATCCCATGCTTTTCTTTTCCTTATCCTTTACCCTGAGTGCATAGCCAAATGCTACGCCGGCAAACGCCCACACGGTAAGACACATGATCGCATTGACCGGATCATAACCGAGGGTAAACAGATTATTGATAAGAACCGGAATAAATGCTGTATGCAGTCCAAGCAATACGACGAGCTGCCAGCATGCTCCGATCACCGCACCTCCGATTAACGGACTTGCACCGAAAATCCCCATAACAATCTTGGATAATACCTCCGAAACGATATTCATCACCGGTCCAATCACCAGCCATCCGAGCGGCACCGTTATGACAAGCACAAAAGTCGGAACAAAAATCAACTGCAGCACCTGCGGAATGATCTTCTTTGCAAGCTTTTCCAGTTTTGATGCCAGAAATGCTGCCAGAAGCACCGGCAGAAATGTGCTGGAATAAGCAGCACCGGAAACCGGAATGGTTAAAAATGAAATACCGCTCTCCACTGCCGCAACCAGATCCGGATACAAAAATGCCGCCCCGATCACTGCTGTCACATAAGGATTGCACTGGAACATTTTTCCACATGTAAATCCAACAAGAATCGGCATAAAATACATAACCGAATCCGCTGCCGCGTATAAAATCTGATAAGTTCCATCCTCACTCAAAAGCACTCCTGCTGTCGTTAAGATCACAAGCAGTCCTTTGATAATACCGCTTGCGACAAGCGGTCCGATCATCGGCATGATACATCCCGCGATCGTCTTAAAAAAACGGTTCCAGAGACTTTCCTCTTTTACCACCTTATATGCATCCTTATCCACAGTCTGTGAATCTGTTATGCCTGTTTCTTTTCTCACAAAAGAAATCACATCACTCACATTTGTTCCAATGATGACCTGGTACTGTCCGCCCTGGTTCATTACACCCTTTACCCCTTTAATTGCAGATACAGCATCTTTATCCGGGATCTGATCATCCTTTAACACAAAACGCAACCTTGTCATACAGTTACTTACACTGACAATGTTTTCCTTTCCCCCTACAGCTTTTACGACTTCTTTCGCAAGCTGTGCATAATCTGGCTGTGCCATAACTCTTTCCTCCATATTCTGATTTTTGTTCTGCAAAACATTTGTAATGGTCTGTCCAAACCTTATACTATTATTATACTGATTTCTGCCAAAACCAAAATAACGGATTCCTATAAAATCATTGACCATTTCCACACTGTTTGTTATGATGACGGTATCTACCAGACAACTGCACTGCAGCATGATCTGTAAAATCACAAAGGAGGACTGCTGATATGAACCTTTCCGCTCTTGATCACTGTATGTTCCAACTGTCAGAAAGCGAAAAGAAATACCTTTCCGGCACACATTCCGACTTCTGGGCTCAGGTTCCGGTAAAACAGATAAACGGAAGAACTGTCCATTGTGTCTCAAATACCGGCCATTATCCAGGCTCTGCCTCTTCGCTTTTCTCCAGTACCATGACCGGAGAAGATACTCTTATGATACGGCGTAATTCCCGTTTTAATGCTGTTCCGGAGCATGTTCATGCTTATATTGAATTAAATTACGTGTATTCGGGAAAATGCCCGCAGACCATCAACGGGCAGGAAATTGTCCTGACAAAGAATCAGGTGCTTTTAATTGATACAGACTGTCCGCATTCCATATCCACCCTCGGCGAAAAAGACATTATGATCAGCATTATGATCGCAAAGGAATTTTTAAAGGATCATCTGTTTTCGGAATTTTCCAAAGACAGCATTCTTTCCAACTTTTTTATCAATGCCATCAACGAACAGACCAACCACGACCATCATCTGCTGTTCCATTCAGAAAATAACCGCAGAATCCAATTATTCTTTCAGGAATTTTTTTGTGAATGCTTTGATCCTTCGATCAATTCCAGAGACATCCTTTATCATCTGTTCTATGTCATTATGGCAGAGCTTATCAATGTATATGAAAATGACCTTACAAACGAACAGGATTCCATCTCACATACGCCGATTGCTTCGATCCTCCGCTATATCGAAAGCAATTATAAAACCTGCACGCAGAGATCCGTCGCTGACTTTTTCCACATCAGCCCAAACTATGTATCTCTGCTCTTAAAAAAATATACCGGCATGAACTATATCCAGCTGGTACAGGAAAAACGCCTGAGTGTCGCCGCTAATCTGCTGAAAAATACCAATCTGCCCATATCCGTGATCGCAAACGAATCCGGATATGAGAACGTATCTTTTTTCTATAAAAAATTTTACCAAAAATACGGATGTTCTCCAAAAGAATTTCATGATCAAAAAAAATGATTCAGGCACCCAGAAATACTCTGAGTGCCTGAATGGTTGATGAATAGAAATACCTGATATAAGAATTATAAAAGAGATTCGTATAATTTTGTGATCTCTTCTACACTTGTCTCCCTCGGATTGCCAGGTCTGCATGCGTCATCGTATGCGGACTGGGCAAGGAATGGAATGTCCTCTTTTTTTACGATATCTTTTAAATCTGCCGGGATTCCAACATCCTGCGACAGTTTCTTTACGGCACCGATCGCCGCCTGTCTATATTCTTCCTGTGACATATTATCCACGCCTTCTACTCCCATAGCGCGTGCGATCTCACGGTATTTTTCCCCGGATACCGGTGCATTATATTCCATTCCGGTCGGCAGAAGGATTGCATTTGCCACACCGTGCGGCGTATCGTATAATGCGCCAAGCGGATGTGCCATAGAATGAACAATTCCAAGACCAACATTCGAAAATCCCATACCTGCCACATACTCGCCGAGTGCCATATCCGCTCTGCCTTCCGGTTTATTCTCCACTGCCCCGCGAAGAGAACGGGAAATGATCTCGATCGCCTTTAAGTGAAACATATCAGACAGTTCCCAGGCTCCTGCAGTAATATATCCTTCAATCGCATGTGTCAGCGCATCCATTCCGGTTGCCGCAGTAAGACCTTTCGGCATGGTTGACATCATATCCGGATCGACAAATGCGACCACCGGAATGTCTTTCGGATCGACACACACCATTTTCCGGTTCTTCCGAGCATCCGTAATGACATAATTGATCGTTACCTCTGCTGCTGTTCCGGCTGTTGTCGGCACTGCAAAGATCGGAACGGATTTATTTTTTGTCGGTGCAACGCCCTCTAAGCTTACAACATCCTCAAACTCCGGATTGGCGATAATGATACCGACCGCTTTTGCAGTATCCATCGAAGATCCGCCGCCGATCGCCACGATATAATCTGCTTTGGACTGTTTAAATGCCTCTACACCCGTCTTAACATTTTCCACTGTCGGATTTGGTTTGATATTAGAATACAGATCATAAGCAATACCTGCTTTTTCCAATACATCCAATACCTTTTTCGTTACTCCGAACTTGACCAGATCCGGATCTGAACATACAAATGCCTTTTTATATCCTCTTCCTGTTGATTCTGCTCCGATCTCTTCTATTGCTCCTGCTCCATGATAAGAAATCTCATTTAATACAAATCTGTTTGCCATCATTTTTTCCTCCTGACTATGTATTTTTTTGCATATTTTTATTACTGTTTCTTAATTATTTGTCATATAAGAATTTTTCCGGCAGAGTAACTCCGAAATCCCCTGCAAGCTGACGGAAATTATCCGGCGTGATCGTCTGTAATTTATCCGGTCTCATAGAGAGCATTTTTACAAGAATCTCCGCCGATTTTTCTGCTGTATGCATCAGACCAAACGTCAGATCAAAATCCTCACCTGCCGCAAACATACCGTGATGCGCCCAGATCGCAAGATCATATTTTTTCATCAGTTCACTGGTTGCAACTGCGATCTCTCTGCCGCCCGGAACCATCCACGGCACAACACCGATCCCATCCGGAAATACAACAGGACACTCGGTCGCCATCTCCCAGAGTTCTCTGGTAAAAATCTCATCTTCTAACGGAAGCACAAAGGTCAGTGCGATAATGTTTGTCGTATGCGCATGATATACCACACGGTAATTCGGATTTTTTAACTTCTTTACCTCCAGATTCATCAGATGGCTCGGAAGTTCTGAAGTCGGTCTTCCTCCATTTACAAGTCCCCAGACAATGCTGTAATTTTCTCCTTTATCGTCAAGCTTGATCATGCAGATGGAATCCTCCGGCTTTAAGATCACATTTCGGAAATATTTTCCGCTTCCGGTCACCAGAAAATATTCTCCCGCCAGATTTGGAACACTTGTTCCGATCGGCTGCCATTCGTTTATGGAAAAATTTTCTTTTACCAGCTCCACTTCTTCCGGTTTCACACGATAAGACAGATTTCCGCCGTTTCTTTCATGCCATCCCTGTTCCCATCCGTCATTTGCCATACGGATAAATCCCTGTACAAATTCTGCATCCAAAAATTTCATCTCTTGTTTTCCTCTCTCTCTGATTTTGTCCATATCATGCTAAATTCGCTTTTTTAATACTTCATTTTCATACTTTTCAATCTCATCAAAGAAATGCAGATCGTCCGCGACACCTTCTCTGCGGCAGTATTCCTCCCAGATCTCTCCGATCGGAAGCATCTTTACTGCTTCATTCATAACCATAAGTTTGCTCATCTGGTTCGCATCCTGAAGTTCTTTCAACATTTCATTTGGTGTGCAGAGTGCCATAAGAAGTGCCTTCTGCCAGCTTCTGAATCCCGTTGCAAGTGCCGAAATACGGTTAATGCTCGCATCAAAATAATCGAGAGCCATATAGACACGGTCAAGCGCATCGTTTCTTACGATCTCCTTTGCCATCTCCTTCGTCTCATCATCCAAGATCAGGACATGATCGGAATCCCAGCGCACACCTCTTGTAATGTGAAGCGCAAATTCCGGATAGAAACAGAGCATTGCCGGAATCTTATCTGACACATATTCCATCGGATGATAATGTCCGTTGTCCATCAGCGGCATACAGCCGTCATGAAGTGCCGCAAAGCTCAGCGTAAATTCCGCTGATCCCACCGTATAGGATTCCACACCGATTCCGAACACCTTAGACTCCACGCATGGTTTTACAAGATTTTTATCATACGGCTCGGATAAAATCTGCTCAATGGAATCCTTGTAGCGCATACGCGGTCCCATACGATCCGCCGGAACATCCTTAAATCCGTCTCCCGTCCAGATATTCATGACGCATGGCATCCCCGTTTCTTTTGCAAAATACTCGGAAATGCGAATACACGCTTTTCCATGATCGATCCAGAATTTTCTGGTCTCCTCATCCGGACTGGATAAAGTCAGACCGTCTTTTACCTTTTCATGTGAGAAAAAGGTCGGATTAAAGTCAATACCCATGTGATGCTTTTTCGCAAATTCCACCCACTTTGCAAAATGCTTCGGCTCTAAGGCATTCCGGTCTGCAAATTCACCCGGCTCTAAGATTGCATAAGATGCATGGATATTTAATTTCGCTGTCCCCGGCATAAGTTTCATAGCTTCTTCCATATCTGCCATAAGCTGTTCCGGCGTTTTTGCGCGTCCCGGATAATTGCCCGTTGTCTGGATTCCGCCGGTCAGTCCGCCGTCATTGTCAAATCCGATCACATCGTCCAACTGCCAGCAATGCAGAGAAACCGGAACGTTCTTTAAAGTTTCCATTGCTTTTTCTACATCAACGCCAAGTGCTTTATATTTTTCTTTTGCTGCTTCGTATCCTGTCATAGTTCTTCTCCTTCTCTTTTAAAATTCATGGATTTCAAATGATTCAAATATGCACTGTCTTGCTTCTTTTAAATCTTTTAAAGCTCCCGCCGCAATCATCTGTGCGGCGATATTGCCGACTGCCGTAGCCTCCGTCGGTCCCGCATATATTTTTTTGCCGGTAGATTTTGCGGTAAGTTCATTTAAATACCGTGCATTTGCGCCTCCGCCCACAATGTGGATCTGGCGGTACTCTCTTCCTGTCAGTGCCTCGATCTCTTTGACCGTAGCCGCATAACACTCCGCAAGGCTGTTGTAGATGACTGCCGCCACCTCCGCGATCGTTTCCGGTATCTGCTGCATGGATTCCCTGCACGCCTTTTTTACTTCCTCCGTCATATTTTCCGGTGCTAAAAATCTCGCATCATTTGCATCTACAATGGAAGAAATATCCTCCTTTGACGCAAGTTCACAGATTTCTCCAAAACTCATGTCCGGTGCGATCTCTTTGCGTACCGACTGGATCATCCAGAGTCCCATGATATTTTTCAGATAGCGGAACCGGTAATCATATCCGCCCTCATTCGTCAGGTTACTCTCTCTGCTCTCTTTCGTGCAGTCTGCCTGCATCAGTTCCGTTCCCATAAGCGACCATGTTCCGGAACTGATATAAAGTGCATGCTCCTCCTGCGTCGGAACCGCAACGACCGCAGATGCGGTATCGTGTGTCGGCGGAAGAACCACTTTGCAGTTAAATCCGACTTGTTCCCGGATCTCCTCTGTAAGTCCGCCTACTTCATAACCCGGATTTTTAATCTTTCCAAAAATTTCTTCCGGATAACCAAGTTTTTGTATCAGCTCTCTGTCCCAATCCTTCGTCTTCGGATCTACAAGCTGTGTCGTTGTCGCGTTCGTATATTCATGTACCTTTTTTCCGGTCAGAAGAAAATGAAAATAATCCGGAATCATCAGCATGGTTTTCGCTTTTTGTAACTGTTTTGGCGTTTGTTCCTTTACCGCCATCAACTGATAGATCGTATTAAATATCTGCTTTTGTATTCCTGTTTTCTGATAGAGCATCTCTTCCGGAATCTGTTCATAAACTTTCTCGTCCATCCCCGCAGTTCTTCCATCACGATAAGCAACTGCGTCCCCGATCCTTTTATCTTTTGCATCCAGCAAAACAAAATCCACCGCCCAGGTGTCGATTCCCATGCTGTATGGGATCTTTCCTGCCAAAGCACATTTTTTCATCCCGGCAAGAATCTCATTGAACAACTGATCGACATCCCAGATCTTGTGTCCGTCTTTTTCTGTCATCCCATTCGGGAAACGGTAGATCTCCTCTAACACCATCTTTCCGTCCTCCAGATGGGAAAGCATATGGCGGCCGCTGGAAGCCCCGATATCGACTGCCAGATAATATTTCCTATCCATGTTCGGCTCTCCTTTATCTCCTGTTGATGATCTAAGAATAACAAAAATAAGGACAGTTTTTTAGGCTCTGATTAGACCAAAAAACTGTCCTTATTTTCTATATCTTTTTAAACCGTTTTAATTCAGACATCAGATTTTCCGACGACTCCATATTTTTTGCCGCCTGTCCGTGGATCACGGTAATCGAACCCGCAAGGCTTGTAACATTTTCTGTTGCCGTACTAACACCGGTTGCATTTTCCCCTACCGCCACAGTGATATTCGTAGTTCCTTCTGTGATCTTTTCTATGGTCTGACGCAGTTGTGCAATATTCATATCAAAAATGCCCATAATATGATCCATATGCTCTGCTTTTTCGTAATACATATCCGCCGCGCCTTCAAACCCAACATAATCATCAAGCACTCTTTCCTGCATAAATCCCATCAGATCCTGTGCGTTCTCCATCAGCTTATTCACTGCCGAGATCACAAGCTGACTGATCTCCTGAATATCGTTTGCTGTATTTTTACTGTTTTCCGCAAGCTGCCGTATCTCATCTGCTACGACTGCAAATCCTTTTCCTACTTCTCCAGCCCGTGCCGCTTCGATCGATGCGTTAAGCGCAAGTAAATTTGTCTGGCTTGCGATCTCTAAAATATCATTCGTGAGATTGTTGATGTTTTCTATCTTCCGGCTGTCTTCAATCGATGTATGCAAAATCTGCTGTTTTTCCGACATAATGTCATGGATCTCATCTTTTTTCTTTTCGGTCTCCTCCTTGATCCCGATCGCAAGTGCCTTAATATCCGTCGCCAGCGCAACTCCTTCTTTCGTCTGGTCATTGACACTGTTTACCGATTTTAAAATATCCTGCGTATTCCCGCTTAATCCTTCAATGGTAGCGGTTATTTCCTCCATACTGGCAGTGATCTGCTGCATAACTGCAGCCACACTATTCACATTTTCATCAGAACTGCTGACTTCACGATCCATTTCTTTTAAAGACTGCTCCATCTGTTCCGACTGCAATTTTACTTTCTGCATGACTACCTGAAGCTGTATGATAAAATTGTTGATTCCTTCTGATAACTGCCCGATCTCATCTTTAGAAACCACATCTATGCGCTCTGTCAGATCTCCGCGCATCTGATTAATGCCGTCTATTATATCATTCAACTGGGAGCTTGCATGACTTGCCGGATCGCTCACCGTTTTTTTCGCGATCAGCCAGACTATGACTGCCACCACAGCAAAGATTCCCAACAGCAGAATGGTTACACGCAGATTGATCTGCATCGCACCGTTATACTCCTGCGATGATCTTGTAATTCCAGCTTCCAGTACTTTGGTCAGCTCCGTTTCTGCCGACTCTCCCTTCTCTGTTACAAGACTCTGAAATTCGACTCCAAGTGCCGTATTGGCATTCTCAAAATCTCCTTCATCCACATATTCCTGTATCGCTGTAAACTGCACGATCACTTCTTCCAGAAAATCTGTATATGCACGCATCGCACTTTCTAATTTTTCATCCTCTATCTCTGCTAAATAGGAGTCCACTTTTGTTTCACTTGCATAAAGAGTCTCTATCTCTTCTGACAGGGCACTCTCTAATTGCACACGAAGATCCGCATCGTCATACAGACTTATGATATTTAAATACTTCTGTCCTCTTTCCATACTTTTTTGTATCGTAAAGATCTCCGTCTGTATCGGAATATAATATTCCGTGATCTTCTCCCCAGCCATTGTCACATTATACTGGGCATAAATTGCAGTTGCTACGTTCAGAACAAATATCGCCACAAATATTGTGATCATTACCAATACTTTACTTCTTATTTTTTTCATGCTCTCACCTACCATTTTCCAAATTTGCCTGTATAATATCTCCTGAGAAAATACGCCGGAGCGCAGCTCCATGCATGGCAATAACTGTTTACAATGGTTCCGCCATACGGAGATTCTTCCGGATTCTTCGAATCATACAGTTCCCAGAAGGTATCAGCCCCCTGCTTTGCCATTCCTCCCCAGTATGTTTTCATGATCTGAAGTGCTTCCTCTTTTTCCCCGCACTGCAAAAACGCCTCAATATAATAATGATACATGTATGGCGTAACGATACGCACTGCATTTTTATGCTGTGCTACCCTATGTAAAATATCAATGCCCTCTTTTTGATCCGCAGCACAGCCAAGTATCAGCCATACCTGACTTGCATAGGAAACCTGTCTGTCTTTTCCGCTCACAAAAAGCTTTTGTTTTTCATCCCAAAAATATTTTTTTGCTGCCCCGCAATAAAGATCATACTTTTTCTGCATCATTTCCGCTTCACGATCTTCCTTTAGTTCTTCTGCGATCCGGATTGCCGCTTTCAATGCATACAACAGCACTCCCTGGGCTCCTGCCTGTTTATTCAGTTCCAATGACCAGTCGAGAAAACACCAGCCCAGAACATCGCTGTCTGCTACGATCCCATCTTCATCCACCCGCTCTTCTGCAAGTTTTAACTGCTGTTTTACCGTCAGCCACAATTCTTCGAGCGCCTGTCTGTCACCGGTTTCCTGATAATAATCCCAAAGTGTCGGGATAAAAAGTAAAGAATAATCAAACATACAAGTATCATCTACTTCCGGTTCCGGTTCCATAAATACGCAGGCTCCCACCTGTCCATTTTCCATAGGAAGTGCCGCAAACAGATACAGACAGCCTTTTACCATGTCATTCATTCGATAGGTTTCATAATTGGCAAGTGCCTGCAAACGCAGATCTCCGATCCATAATCTCCGGTCACGCTTTGGTCCATCCTCAAATACCTGCTGCATACAATCATGCAGCGTATTACATGCGATCCGGTCAATCGCAACCAATTCTTTGTCCGTACTTTCATATGGCATCAGTGTACTCTCATCCGCAGAAGATACTGCTTCCACATAAGCATCCTCTATCGTAAGTTTAAATTTACTGCTGATATCCAAAACCTCTATCTTTACATATCGAAACGCATATCTTCTCGGAAGTTCTATCTCTGCCGGGATCACATCCACATGGATCTGCTCCTGCTGTACCCAGCCAGAACAAATCCAGCCATCATAATTTTCCACCTTTTCTTCCAATTCTTTTTTAGATTCTGCAAAATAAATTTTTAACCAGACCGGTGCATCCGGATGCGAATTGATATATCCCAACTTCAAATGCAGATATCCGACCATGTGTCTGCCAAAATCGATCTCCACCATTCCACCCTTACCGAGCGGTTCAAAAAAACTCTGCCCTTTTGGGGGTACGATCTTTGTTTTTCTCACCTCCGGCAGTAAATGCAATGCTTTGTTTAGTAATTCTGTATTTTTTTCCATAGATTCCCTTTCACTACCATTTCAAATATTCTTTTCCGCAAAATGGATCTACCGGACTTTTTCCGGTAAAACTGCTTCTTCCCATAAGCTTATCAACAACGCTCTCAATGACATACTCACTATTGGAATAAGCATTGATATAAGTTTTTATCATCGGAACATCCACCAGATGATAAGGATTTGCCAGACTGATAAACAGTGTCGGTCTTTCCTCCACAAACCACGGTACATTATTGCCATTGCCCCAGAATGTGAACCATGATAAACGGTTTGTCACTTTATTCGAAGCATTTTCTACATTGCCGATATAGATCACCAGATCATAGTTCTTCTTAAACGTTTCTACATCAAATTTTGCAGTTTCAAAATTTTCATGTTCATACCGTTCTACCAAAAAACCTTCTTTCATCAAACGTTCCTCAAAACTTTTAACTACTCTTTCATTTGATGGGAAATCTCCCATGATTTCAAGCAATACCTTTTTCGTTTTCTTCGGACTGAGCGGCAAGAGCTTTGCGGTATCTTTTACCAGCGTCACCGCTGTATCTGCACTTTTCTTCGCCCATGCTTCATGTTCTTTTGATTTTAAGATCTCCAATGCAGATACCACCGGAACAATTTCTTCTTTTTTCTTTTTATGCAGACCAAGTGCCGCTTTCGTTGCCAGTATTCTTGTCAGTGCTTCATCCAGACGCTGTTCAGACAGGATACCCTGTTTGTAACCATTTAACATATACTGGTAATCTTCTTCCAGATCTTTATTAAACAGAAACATATCACAGCCTGCCTCTATTGCATACGGCACTGCCTTTTCACGCTTCATTGCGCTGCTGAAACCAACCATACAGGTAGAATCTGTGACGATCAGCCCGTTGAATCCCAGTTTTTGACGAAGAAGACCTTTTAAAAGCTCCGGAGACAAAGATGCCGGTACTAATTTCTCCGGAAAATCAGGATTGTATTTTTTCTGATATGCCGGCTGTGCAATATGGCCTACCATTACGGTCTGCGCTCCCGCATCGATCAGACCTTTATAAATTTTTCCATAGGTCTTATCCCATTCCTCGCATGAAAGATCATTGACACTTGTGAGGATATGCTGGTCTACCTCATCACACCCATCTCCCGGGAAGTGCTTAATCGCAACCAGTACATTTTCTTCTTTTGCGGCTTTCATGTAATTACATCCATACGCCAACACCCTGTCCGGATCATTTCCATAGGTACGCACATTGGTGATAGGATTTCTCCAGTTTCTGTCTATATCCACGACAGGCGCAAATGCCCAATTACATCCAACCGCAGCACCTTCACTGCAGCTTACTTTTCCAAGTCTGTAAGCATCCTCTGCGTCCCCGGTTGCAGCCACCTGCATTTGCTTACCGTACTGTGTCCCATCAACAGCGATCCCGCAGCCGCCATCCTCAAGATTCGCACCGATCAAAAGCGGGATCTTACTATTTTCCTGAAGATACCGATGTGTCTGCTGCATCTCCTCTGCCTTTCCGCACCGATACATGATTCCTCCGATGTGATGTGCAAGCATGACCTGATCGAGATATTCCGCTTCCCCTGAATATCCGATCGGTACAAACAACTGTCCTATTTTTTCCTCAAGCGTCATATGCTTTTTTGTATTTTCCACCCATTCAATATCCTTTTCTGAAAGAAAAAAGGGCTGTTTCATTAAATTGATCATATTATTTTCCCTCCGTCTTCTGTTTATTTTTTCTGCCGAAAAGCTCTGCAAGTAAATGCTCGTTGCTCAGATAGATCAGGAAAACTACTAACAGTACCGCATTGATGATCGCCTGCATGGAAGCGCTTACCTCATTTGAAAATACCGCAAAGGTAGAATTCAGCATGGACATACATACCGCCGCAAGCAAAAAACCGATTTTCTCATTGGTAAATCTGCTGATATACGAACCGATAAACATCGGTAAAAACGCAGTAAACATAATACTGATGGAACCAAAATTAAGCTGTCCGCCGTTGATCGTTGCATTTCTTGCCGCATTTAAAAATCCGACTAATCCCATAAGTCCGCCGCAGATCACATAGCAGCCGACCGCATTGAATATCTCTTTCGTTCCGGTGTTTACGGCAACTTTCTGCCCGTTTTTTAAAGCATTATAATCATAGCCGAACTTTGTATAATCGAAGATCACAATGCAGATCACTAAAACGGCTGCAATAATAATGGCTGCATAGATCCAATTTCCGGTAAATGCCGTCATAGATGCATTCTGCACTTCTTTCATGACATAACGTCCCTCAGTGATCGTGAAAATAATTCCTTCATAAATAAGTGTAACGCCAAGAGATGTGATGATCGGAGGCAGGCGTAACGCAATATACAATAATCCGGATAACAGCCCAAGCAGCATTCCAAAAATCACGGTCAGTATCAGCATGAGCAGTGCGCTTCCGCTTCCTCCGCCGAGAATACCATAGCTGATCTTTGCGCCCAGAACTGAAGAAAGAATTGCCATAGAACCCAGTGAAAAATCAAATCGTCCACTATTTAAATTCACAGACAATGCGATTGTTGTGATCATGACGATCGCCGTATAAACCATAAAATTGTCAAAACTGACCATATTCGCGATCATCGTTCTTCCATTTGCCATACAGATCCCCTGCAGCAGCACTGCCGCAAGTACAGGGATTGCCAGTGCTCCGGCTACATTTTTCATCCAGTGCTTTTTTGCTTTTTTACTCATTATCTATCTCCTCTTTTCTTTTCTTTTTTGGGAAATGGGTATCAATACCTCTCAGAAAAGATGAACTCTTTCATCTCTTCTGAGAACGCACGGCTCTTTTGGGGGAGCCGTGCTATCTAAAAAGCTCCTTTATTTTGATTCAGCAAGCTTGATAATATCTTCACTGGTCACAGAATCACCAATGATCGTATCCAGTGTTTCCTTATTGTAGATCGGATTATCTCCATTATCTGTCACGTAATACTCGTCAAAGCTCTCTTCGTCCGTTGCCACAAGATAATTCTGGCTGACAGAAATTGCATTTCCTTCTGCATCACGGATCACATTTCCATTTACAGCATTCATAACAAGTGCAAAAGCCGGTCCTACACTGGAAGAATACTTACCTGCAAGATATACCAGTTTTCCGCTCTTAATTGCTTCACCATTTCCATTTGTAAAGGAATCAATATCAGAAAATTCGATACCTGCCGCATTTAATTGCTGTGTAAAAAATGTTGTTGCCATACCAACAGAGATAAACGCCTCCGGATTTGCCTGAATAGCTGCATTGATCTCGTCCGTTGTAGTATCTCCATACCCCTGCAGATAAGAAACTACCTGAATGTCCCCGGCAATCTTTGACAGATCCAGACTCTGATCCGCAAAAATCTGACCCACTACATCTGCCTCTTCGGTTGCTCCGCCATAAGAAAGTCCCAAACCGGACAGCACTCCTGCAACGCGGTATACATGCATCGGATTCGGAATAAATGCTCCGTAAACAGCAACGGTTTTTATACCCTTATCCGCAAAATATTTTCCCATCTCTACACCTGCCTGATACTCTGTATCCATGCTCGGTCCGACCTGTCCTACAAAATATTCATATGTTTTATATTTTTCATACTGATCCTCGTCTAAGTTACCTGCTGCAACTGCATAATAAATCTTATTTTCCTCGCAGGTTTCAATCTGCAGTGCACGGTCATTGCTGGAAAAAGATATGACCGCCTGATACCCCTGTGAAGCAAACTTTTCGATTGCAGACTTTTCACTTGCCGCATCCGTCAGTTCCTCCGTATATGTAAAGGTTACATCATACTGTTTTTCAACATAATCTTCATAATATGCACGGAATCCTAACGCCTCTTCTCCACTTACATCCTGCACCAGAACACCGATTTTCACACCGCCGCTTGCCGCAGCCGGTTCTTCACTTGACTCACCTTTTGCATCATTACTGTTTCCACATCCCGTGAGCATGGTAAATGACAGAACGACTGCCACTCCCAGACTTAAAAATCTTTGCATTGCTCGTTTCATAAATTGTTACCTCCCTGTGTTTAATTTCTTAAAATTTATCTTTAACAGCTATGTGTTAAATACATTGTTATCTCGGAAGCATCTCAGAACGGTAATTTACACTGGCGACATATACAACCACCAGGAAAAATACTGCACTGATGATCTGTGTGATCCCATATCCCGAAGTGGACTCTATCAAAAGATCCAGTATATTGTTAAGTACGATATAGGAAAAGCCACCGACAACTGCCGCGTATATCTTTGATCGGGCACCACCAGAAATCGGCATACCACCAAAAACGATCGCTACCATAATATTCATTCCAATATCTCCAGCAGTCGTTGTCGTTACCGATGGCGTATACACTAACGTCATAAATGCCCCGATTCCCACACCGATTCCTGCCAGAAGAAATCCAAGAATCGCATACGTGTTATATTTAATTCCCGAAAGCTGTGCGCAGATCGGATTTCCACCAACAAATTTTTCGCGTCTTCCAAACTTTGTGTAGTTAAAAACAAACGTACAAACTAAAACCCAGACAACCAGCACAAGAATCTTGAACCCGGATGTATCCAGTCCTTTTACTACTTCGCTCGGAATACTGATTCCGCCGACTGCACCGCCTTTTGTGGTAATGATCTGTGACGCTACTGCTGATAAAACCGACATCATTGCTACTGTGGTCACAAATACAGGTATATGAAAAATAGATGCCAGTACCGAATTCAGCAGCGAACATCCGATACCGGTAAGCACGATCACAGCAATCATAAGTACAATACTTTCGGTCGCATTATACGTTACAACACCGATCGTTGCCGAAAACAGAGTTGCCGCTCCCAAACTGATATCGAACGAGCCAAGCGTATAAATAAAGATTGCTCCGGTCGCGACAATGGATAAAACGATTCCTTCATTAAATATGATCTTCATATACATATCCAGCCGATAACCTTTTGCGCTTACGATCCCGCAAAAAATTGCAAGCAGTACGATCAGCGCCAGGAAAGGCAGCATCCCTATAAACAGTTTTTTATTTCTTGTCATTCTTTTGTGCCTCCTAAATCATATATTCAATAATCTGTGAATCTGAAAGATTTTCACTTCTTGTAAATTCCTTAGTGATCTCTCCATCTTTCATGATCAGAATCCTGTCGCTCATACCGATCAGCTCCGGAAGCTCTTCACTTATCATCAGAATGGATTTTCCTTCATTCTTTAACTTAACCATCAACTGATACATTGCCTGCTTAACACCAATGTCAACGCCTCTGGTCGGGCAATCCAAGATCAAGATCTCACTTCCGCAGCCGATCCATTTACCGAAAACAACCTTCTGCTTATTTCCACCGGATAATTGAGATACTGCCTGATCTCTGCCTGCGCATTTAATAGATAATTCTCTGATCTGCTGATCCACATATTTCTTTTCCCTGCTTCTCAAAACCAGAAATTTTTTGACCGCAAACCGGCTCATGCCAGCGATCGAAATATTATCCTCGATACTTGCATTCAGACATAAAGACTCTACGTCACGATCTTTGGACACATATCCAATATGCTGTTTCATCGCATTTGCCGGAGTCGATATAACTGTGCCGTCTGCCACCGTAACACTTCCCTGCTCCGGTTTTAAGGCTCCGAAGCATACCTTTCCAAGCGTATGCATTCCGCAATGAGAAAGTCCTCCGATTCCAACAATCTCTCCCTTTTTTAACTGAAAAGATACTTTTTTCAGACGATCTCCATACACAAGTTCTTTCACATCCAATGCTGTTTCATCCTGTGCAGTTGCCTTAAAATCACTTCGGTAATAATCACCCTGCAATTCCCTACCGATCATGCTGGCACGGATCGCTCCCGGCTCAAATTCTTCCTTTTCAAAAGTCCGGATGATCTTTCCATCCCTTAAAACCGTCAGCGTATCACATACTTCCATGATCTCTTCCAGATCATGTGAAATAAAGATCACCGATTTTTTCTCTTCGCGCAATTTATTCATAATGTCATACAAAATAGTTCTGCCATCATGTGAAAGAGCTGTGCTTGTCTCATCAATGACCAGTATTTGGGGCTGTTTCATGACCACTTTTGCGATCTCCACCAGTTTTCTTGTCTGAAAATCAAGCTGCTGCATCTGCATATCTCCGGTAATATCTTTTACTCCGATATTTCTCATAACTGCTGTTGCATCCTGATTCATCCGTTTCCGGTCGATCAGTCCCAACTTGTTTTTGTATCGCTCCGTCTCTGCCAGAAAAATATTTTCAGCTACGGTAATGCCCGGAATCGTTCCGCTCTCCTGTACGATCATTCCGATTCCTCTGTGAAGTGCATCGATCATGCTAAGAGGTTTCCATTCTTTTCCATTAAATGTCATCGTACCGCTATCTCTGCTCTGCATTCCGGCAACAATAGATGTTATGGTTGACTTTCCGGAACCATTCTCTCCGATCAGTCCTCTGATCTCTCCCGGATAAACCGTAAGTGACACATCATTCAATGCCACCGTACTTCCAAATTTCTTATTCATGTTTTCTACTTTCAATATTGGTTCATTCATTCTTTTCACCTCGTCTTTACGTACATTATAGGTTCCTGCCTTATTTCATGTAATTTTGTTTTTTATTGTATTTACGTGTAGTTTTTAATATATTTTATCTGCATTGTTTTTAGTTTTTGATTTTTTTCCACTCAGTCGCAAAAATAGATTAAAAATCCTATGTTTTTATTGATTTTATAATTACATGTATGTTTTAATTAATATATTCCATACTGTTTGGCAATTTTAGGAGGATTTTTATGGCTGAAAATTACTATATTATTACAGATTCCAATTCACACATGCCGATCCGGTGCACCATGCAGCGTTTCGATCATATCCGTCAGCAAATGCATGACTACTTTGAGCTTTCGATGGTTGTTTCCGGAAGCTGCAGTTTACAAATGGAAGAACATATATACAGCCTCAAGAGTGATGACCTGTTCTGTGTCAACCCACTTACCCTGCACGAACTGCACGGCGTAAACTGCGTGATCGTAACCGTTTTGTTTAATCAGTCCTTTTTTGAACAGATTCTTCCTATTCCATCACATCCACGCTTTTTCTGCGTCAGTACGGTTTCTGATAATGACAAGGCTTTAGCCCGCCTGCGTTCTCTACTTGCCCATATCATAAAAACAAACGTTGATAAACAGGAAGGATATGAACTGCGAAACTGGGCATACATTTACAGTGTGATGGAGGTTCTCTATCGAAATTTCCGCTTAAAACTTTCTACTGCCAAAGAAAAGAAAAACTACAAATATGCTATGCGTATCTCTGAAATATCTCTGATCATTCAGCAGCACTACACAGAAAATCTCACTTTAAACGAAGTTGCTGACCAGGTACATCTCTCTGTCCCGTATCTGTCCAAATTTTTTTCAGAATACTATGGCATGAACTTTCTTACTTATCTCAACCAATACCGGCTGATGCATGCCGTTTCAGAACTTACGGTTACAGATAAAAACATTGATACTATCGCGATCGACAGCGGTTTTCCAAACAGTCATGCCTTTGTTACTGCATTCAAAAAAGAATATAATATGCTGCCAAAGGATTACCGGCGTGAACAAAAAATAGAAAAAAGCTCCTCTGCACAGCGGATCGAACAGCATAATTACATTGCCGGTTTAAAAAAATATCTGATAAATGAAAACTCCTCCAAAGTGATTTCACCAAAAAGAACAAAGGAGATATCCTTTGCCATCGGTCAAAGCTCCTATCGGCTTATTCATACCTGGAAAAAAATGATGACTGTCGGAAGAACCAGTGATATCCTCATCTCTGATGTACAGGAAATGATCGCCCAGATCCAGCAGTCGATCGGCTTTGAATTCATTAAATTAAACGGTATTTTTTCGGACGAACTGCATGTATACAATGAATCCTGCAACAAAACTCCCATTTACAGCTTTACTTATATTGACAAAATTTTAGATTTTGTGAAGCTCCATCATCTAAAGCCATATATCCAGCTTTCCTATATGCCGGAAAAACTGGCAAAATATCCGAACAAACGGCTTTTCGGTTCCAATGTCAGCCAGCCGCAATCCATTGATGCATGGTGCCGGCTGGTACACCAGTTTCTCATGCATATTACAAAACGCTATGGACTAGAAACCATAAAATGCTGGAAATTCAGTTTATGGAATCAACCTGATACGACTACCGACCTGTTTGGGTTTGCAAAAGAAAAAGACTTTTTTCTTTTTTATAAAGCGACCTATCAATGCATCAAAGACTTCTGCTCGGACATTGAATTCTGCTTTCCGCCGACTTACTATATCGTCAGTGAGGAACACACGAACTGGTATTTGCATTTTCTGGACTGGTGCAGGTCTAATGACTGTCTGCCGGACTGTCTTAGTTTTACCTATTATGATACCCGCCTGCTTTCCTCTAAAAACTACTCCAAAGAGTCCTTCGGGTTTGTATACACCATGAGCCTTTTGGAAAATCCGGACGGGCTGAAGGACTTTGTCATGCAGGTTCTGCGTGAACGCCGCCAGCTTGGATTAAAAAATATGCCCATTTATCTTTCGGAATGGAATAACACTCCCAGTCAGCAGGATCTGCTAAACGATACTTGTTTTAAATCCTGCTATATTGTTAAAAACATACTGGAAAATTATGACCGGCTTGAAAGCTTTACCTATCAGGCACTGACAGATCTTATGTCTGATGGTCCGCTTCCTGACAAACTGTTTTTTGGCGGCTTAGGTCTCTTTACGGTAAATCAGATCCCCAAAGCGAGCTTTCATGCATTTTTACTATTAAATAAACTTGGAAAGAATTTTCTGGGACGTGGTGACGGATATTTTATTACAATGGAAAATAAAAGCTATCAGATCATGCTGTACAATTATGAACATTTTACCTATTTATATGCGAATGGGGAACGGTTTGATATGACAGAGACGGATCGTTATACGGTATTCGCTAATTCTGATCCCATAAATATCCGTCTCACACTTTCCAATATCCCGGCAGGTTCCTATAAGGTCTCAGAGACTTATGTAAACCGAAAACACGGAAGTGCTTTTGACCAATGGGTCTCTATGGGTGCTCTGGAGCCAACCTCTCCGGAAGAATATGACCTGCTAAAAAAAGCATCTGTTCCGGGTTTTCATCAATCTCTGACCGAAGTCTCCACTGATGGAATCCTGAAACTAGATGCTCAATTAGAACTTTTGGAAATCCGACTGATTCAGATTTCTCCTGTTTTTTGATAATACGTTATGTCCTGTTCCTGCAGTCTTGTTACTGCAAAGCAGGGCATAATTTTAAAAGATCCGAAAATGTCAGTATCGGATACGTCACATTCGGATGTTTTGCGGCTTCCCCGATTCCGGCACTTTGGAACTCTCCTCGGTGCGCCGCTTCAATACCTGCCATAGCATCTTCGACCACCAGACAGTTTTTGGGTGCTTCTCCCAGCATTTCTGCCGCTTTTTGGAACACCTCCGGATCTGGTTTGGATCTTGCGATATTCGTTCCATCACTGATCGCATCAAAATAATCTTTTAATCCTATCTGACCTAAGATTTTTTTTGTATTTTTACTGCTTGATCCAATCGCAAGCTTATATCCGCGTTTTCTAAGCTCATCCAATGTCTCTTTCACCTCATCCGACAGATCTTCCGGTGACATATTTTCCAATAATTTCACATAGATCGCATTTTTCTGTTCTGCCATCTTTTCTTTTTCTTCCTCAGAATATTCTTTGGATGATCGCTCCAGAATAATATTCAGACTGTCCATACGGCTCACACCACGCAGCCTGTCATTTATTTTTTCATCAAAATATACACCGATCGAATCTGCCAGCTGTTTCCATGCTTTAAAATGATACTGATCGGTAAAACAGATAACCCCATCCAGATCAAAAATAACTGCATTCATTCTTTTGCCTCCTGATTTCTTTTTCAAATAGATTGTAACAAAAATAAGGACGGTTTTTTAGGCTCTGATTAGACCGAAAAACTGTCCTTATTTTCTATCTGGGAAACGTTTGGATCAAAAGGATTCATATTTTCGTATCATCTTTGCACCGTTTTTCCAGCCATTTTTCATATCCATATATCCTATTTTGCATTCCGCTTTTGCCGTATTGCATATATGCCATAAATTTAAGACATCATTCGTAGTGCTCAGTCGAATTGTTTTTTCCATCATCATGACCACGTCTTATTCATTTACAACGATCTCGCTGATCTCTTTTATCGCCTGCTCCATTGCATCCGGATCAAACGGCAAAAATGTCATATGACGCAATGCTTCAAGAGAATTAGCTCCCATTTCCGGATCTCTTGATGCCGCGATCCCTGCCAGTGCCGGTGTATACTTTCCAAGTATCTGCATAGCCTTCTCGTCATTTGCCAGTCTTGCAAGCGTTGTGCTTTCGCCATACGGTTTGCGGAAATCTTTCTTTGGATAATACGAAAAATCATAATTGCCCGCCGCAAGCGTCATCTGTTCCTGTTCATATCCCGGCAGCTCGGCTCTTGCTTCGCAGTTAAACGGAACTTCCATATGAACGGACAGTTTTCCGTCTTTTTCAATATCCCAGTTACAAACATATAAACCATTTGCCGACCGATATCTGCATTCCATATTCCGGATACGGATGTCCGGATGCGGTGCCAGCAAAGCCTTTCGAAATCCCGCTTCCAACGGACGGATACCTGCAGCATAGGCATAAACAAATTCCATTACGGAACCATAAGCATAATGATTTAAAGAATTCATTCCTGTATCACTGATCGTTCCATCCGGCATTACCGAATTCCAGCGTTCCCAGACCGTAGTTGCCCCCAGATTGACACTGTACAGCCAGCTTGGAAATCCCTCTTTTAAAAGGAAATCATATGCCAGTTCATACTCTCCTGCCTCTGCAAGCACACTGCACAACAGCGGTGCCCCGACAAAACCGCATTTGATCTGGAACATATCTTTTTTGAGTCTTTCTTTAAACTGTGCGATCAGCTTTTCCCGGTCAATATAGACCTTAAACTTTAGAGCGATCACATACGCTGCCTGTGTATCGATCGCAAGCCGCCCTGTCGGTGAAAAGAACTCATCCAGCACTGCCTGCCTGATCTTTTTCTCCAGATTTGCATAAGAAACCGCATCCTCTTTCCGATCCAGCCGTTCCGCCATCTGACGGACGATCTGGGCTGACCTGTAATAATACACAGATGAAATATAAGTATCATCTGTGCCTCCTTTAAAACTGGTTGGCGTGGCACCGTCTAAAGCCAGCCAGTCTCCGAACGTATCTCCGAAATCGAATAGATACTTTCTTTTTCCTCTGGCAGCATCATTGCGGTCAATATAGTCTACCCAGTCTTTCATCAACGGATAACAATATTCCATTTCTTCTGCATTTCCGTAATAAGTATACAAGGTATCCGGAAGAAATGCTGCAATGTCTCCCCACACACTTCCCGTATCTTTCTTATGTCCCATATTCGGCAGGAAATTCGGTATCGCACCTTCCAGTATTTCCTGTTCTCCGCGCAGATCCCGAATAAACTTATGGAAAAATGCCCTCGTATCCATATGATAGCTTGCTGTTGGTGCAAACACCTGCGCATCCCCTGTCCAGCCAAGCCTCTCACTCCGCTGCGGACAGTCTGTCGGAATATCGATAAAATTGGATTTTAATCCCCATACGGTATTCTGATACAGACGATTTATCTTTTTATCCGAAGTTATGATGTCTCCCGTCCGTTCAATATCCGAGTAGATGACTTTTCCGGTAAATTTTTCTTTTTCCAGTACCCCCGGCCAGCCCATCACGCGAACATAACGAAATCCGAAAAAGGTAAAATGCGGACGTACACGCTCTTTTCTCCCATCGGACACATAGACAAACTGCGCTTTTGCATCCCTGTAATTCTTATTATAGAAATTTCCGTTCTGCAAAAGTTCACCAAAATCCAGAACGATCTTTGTTCCTTTTGGAAAATCCGCATCAAATTCCATGAATCCGGCGAAATTCTGTCCCATGTCAAGCACGATCTCCTCTGCCGGTGTATAAATGATCTCTTTGACCGGCAATGACTCTTTTTCCACAACCGGAATACACAAAACTGTCGTCTGTTGCTATGATTTCTTGCTCTCCATCTTCATATTCCAAATGAAGTTCCCCGATCAGTGCCATTTTGCTTCCATAATTATTCTTTTCTAATTCAAGACCAAAGGTTCCCATATACCAGCCTTTTCCAAGAATAACGGAAAGTTTATGTTCCTTTTTATCTTTCAGATATTTTTCCATTGGAAACGTCATGACCTGAATCTCCGATTCATAATTGTTTATATATGGCGTCAGATATTCATTTCCGATCTTTTCCCCATCCAGATATGCTTCAAAAAGCCCCACTCCGGTGATATAAAGTCTTGCTCTTTTTACCTTTTTGCTTACCGTAAACTCTTTTTCAAAAACAGGATGAAAATTATCTTCTTTTTGCGCAGTGATCCATCTGCCCGTCCACTCTTCTTCCATCTTTCCGGTTTCAAATAACCCGGCTCGGCTTACGCCACATTCTTCTGCTTCTGACTCCACCGTGACTCTGTAATAATATGTAGTGCGCGGTTTTAACTCCATTTCTATTTTTTCACCGTTCTGTTTAAGATCCCTGCCTTCTTTCCGATATGCCAGTTCTTTAAAATCCTCTGTCAGGCTGACTTCGATCACGGCATTGGTCTGCTCCTTCCCCTGCGCCTCTTCCACATTCCAAGAACATAGCAGATGGTCAAACGTATATCCGATCGGATCTTTGATCCCGTTTATCTTCAGATTTGTAATCTTCACTTCATTACCTCCTTTAAAATTTCAGATCTGCTCTTCCGCAAAACGGATCTACCGGAGATGTTCCCTTAAATGCACTGCGCCCCATGATCTTTTCCATAACTGCATCCATCACATATTCAGAATTACAATATCCGTTGATATATGTTTTTACCATTGGCGCATCTAACAAATGATACGGATTTCCTATGCTGATGAACATGGTCGCTATTTCATGCACCATCCACGGCATATTATTTCCAAGTCCGAACATTGTATGCCAGTTCAAACGTGCTGTCGTGTGATTGGAAGCCGTTTCGATATTTGCCAGATAAAGGATCAGATCATAGCGGCTTTTAAACTCTTCGACCGTGTCTTCCATGACCTCAAATCCCTCGTTTTTGTATACGGTCACCTCAAATCCTTCTTTTTCAAGTTTTTGTTTAAAATAACCTGTCACACGCTCATTTGATGAAAAATCACCCATGATCTCAAGCAATATGCGTTTTTGTTTGTCCGGATGTATCGGCAGCAGATCCTGCGTATCTTTCACTAAGGTCACACCATGATCCGCACATTCCGCAGCCCAGTTCTCATGCTTTTTGCACCGCAGGATACCCAATGCTTCCGCTTCCGGGACAAGCGTTCCTTCCTGCTTCTTTTGCGGAAGCTTCAACGCCGCCTTAGTCGCAAGAATACGTTTTACCGCTTCTTCCAGCCGCCCTTCAGATAAGATACCCTCTGCATATCCTTCCATCATATAACGGATATCCTCATCCAGATTCCGGTTAAAAAGAATAACATCACAGCCGTTTTCTATGCTGAGCGGGATCGCTTTTTTTCGCTCCATTGCGCTGCAGAATCCTGCCATCGGTGTAGCATCTGTTGTGATCAGTCCATTGAATCCCAGCTTTTCACGAAGCAGATGCTTTAATAAATTCTCTGATAATGTTGCGGGAATCATCGTGGTGCATTCCTTTTTATCGAAATACGCTTCATATGCCGGCATCGCAATGTGCGCAGCCATAATCGTCAATGTTCCAGCTTTTATCATTTCCCGATAGATTTCTCCGTAGCTGTCATCCCACTCTTCACAACTTAATGTATTGACACTGGTCAGAAGATGCTGATCTCTTTCATCTATACCATCTCCCGGAAAATGCTTTACTGCTGTGGCAACTATTTTTTATGACAGCAAATTAAATCCGACATTTTTTCATCCGCATCCGGCATTCTTTTGCCGTAAAAAATGTCTCCTGAACCGATCCGGCTCATATCCGGTTTGCTCAAGAGACATTCTTCTTTCATTTTTCATTTTTATAATCGTACCTGTATATCTTTTTTATGTTCCATGCGGTACTTTCTCGGTGTCATTCCATAACGGTTTTTAAACTGCCGGAAAAAATAGCTCTGATTTTCATATCCGACATCCAGTGCGATCTCCTCGATCGCAAGATCCGTATCGAGCAGAAGTCGTACCGCTGTCTCAAAACGCCTGCGCTGCAAAAGTTCCTGAAAATTGCATCCGGTCTTCTGTTTGATCAGCTTACTTAAAACTGTCACTGACTGATGCGTATCCTCTGCGATCTTTGTGAGATTCGCATTCCGACAGTCACTGTTGATATAGGCAAGCACCGCCTGCACGATCGTTTCTTTATAGTCGATGGATGAATTATGGCTCAGATTCTCCAGATGCTCAAGCAGATACAAAAACACCAGTCCCATCGAATACTGATTCATGATATCCTCATTTGCGTGCTCATGCAGCATGGATGCAATCATGTTTTCCATCAGATTCTCCACCTGCGGATTTTCCTTTAAGCGAAATAAGAGGTAATGGGAAACCGGATTCTTCTGTCTCAATGCTCCGATGATAAATTCCGCAAGCACGTTCTTCTCGTTCAGCATGGACAGCGGCACCTCAAAAAATTCCGGAAGTGCAATAAAATTGATTCCGATATCCTCGTATTCTGCACGCTTGATCGAATGTACCACATGCTGATTCAGCAATAGTACATCTCCTTTTTGCAGAGTGAGCTCTTTTCCTTCAATATAATGTGTAATACTTCCCTGCACAACATACATAACTTCCACATAATTATGCTTGTGCTCCGGAAAATGCACAAAACGACTGTGAGGACGCACTGTAACGAGCCGCCCTCTTTGCAGCAGCTTTTCCCGTTCGATCTCCGTGATCGATTCTCTTGCATATAGTTGTTCTTCGATATTTTCCTGTCCTGATCTGTACTTTTTTTCTTCTTCTGATACGATCAGCAATTCTTCCAAAAGTTCCTGTCTCATATTGCCTGTTATACCTCAGTCCGCAGTTGCTTTTAAAACAGATCACTGTGACTGCCTGTCCTTGTAAGATAAAGCAACAGTTCACCATCATCAATCTCATAGACTAACAACCAATCCGGTGTGATATGACACTCTCTAGATCCTGCAAAAGTTCCTATAAGTGGATGATCCCTGTTCTTGTCTGGTAATGTTTCACCATTTGCCAATTTTGATACGATATCGTCAAGAAGTCTCATATCCTCTTTTTATAATTAATTTCAAATCTTTCTTAAATTTTGTTGAGGATACAATCCTATACATCCGCTTCCACTTCCTTTAACAATTCTCCAAAACTGGAATATGTTTTCTTATTCGAATTTTTCTTCAACTCCCGTATTTCTTCTATTGCCTGTACCGTTTCCTGATTTGGCATATTTCTCGAAATAACAAACGGAATTGCCTGTTCCCTTACTGCCTGTTTTGTAAAAGTGACAATCGCTGTAGTCATATTCATCCCCAAATCCGCAAATAATTCTTCTGCCTGTTTTTTTAATTCTTCATCCATTCTGATTGTTACATTCGTTGTTGCCATACATTCATCTCCTTCTATTTCATATTATACATATCTTTTGTGCATGGTCAATACGCTGTATTGCAAAAAATAAGGCAGTATAGAAACTCATTACATCTGTGGCATTGCAAAGGGAAGATTTTCGGCTTTGACTTAGAAGGTCAGATCCTTTTTCTTTTGCCATAAAATCCGCACATTCGTCTTTTGATTCGACTTGATTTATAATTAGCACATCAAAATCAAGGAGGTTCATTATGACAACATTATTTGAACAACAAGGCGTGCAGTATGAAATGCAAGGTGATTACAGATTGCCTTGTCTTGCTACGATATCCCAACGAACACAGACTTGAAGTAAAGGTATTTGCACGACAATATGAATATTTCGACATACCTCCATTGTCTCTTTGAATTTCTACAATATCATCCAATCCATTGCTACACACATCCCTATCTATGAACATTTTCCACAATGGTTTATAGTCGATTTTTCTATGCAAATGTTCCCACGCTTGCGGTAATGTGATAAAATATATGAAAATCCTAAAACTTCATGAAGGAACACGATATATGAAAACAATCGCTATCATCGATGATGATGTTTATATTGGAGATATGCTGACAGAAGTGCTGACACAGGAGGGTTATGCCATTCTTCGTGCATACTCAGGCACCGAAGCATTATATCTTCTTTCACAAAACAAACCGGATCTGGTTCTGCTGGATCTGATGCTGCCCGGGCTGTCCGGCGAAGAAGTCCTTCCACACATTGAGAATATTCCGGTTATCGTTCTCAGTGCAAAGGTGGATGTGCAGGACAAAGTAAATCTGCTTTTAAACGGTGCCGCCGATTATATGACAAAACCCTTTGATACGAAAGAATTACTTGCCCGCATTACCGTTTCGCTGCGTAAGGCGAAACAGCATGTGGAGCGCAATTCTCTTTCTGTCGGAGATCTGGTTCTTGATACCATGTCCCTTGCTCTGACTGTTCAGGAACAGTCGGTAAAGCTGACCAGAACAGAATATGCTATCTTAAAACTGCTGATGGAAAACCCGGAACATGTCATTGCAAAAAGTGTGCTTTTAGACCGCATCAGCATAGACACACCTGACTGCACCGAGCGTTCTTTAAAACAGCATATCAGCAACCTGCGTAAGAAATTGCAGGATGTGAGCGGCATGGATTATATCGAAACTGTATGGGGCATCGGTTTCAGACTGACAAAACAAAAATCTTGACCAAATCTTGACGTTTTTCTTGACCACTTTGATGACTTTTGTTTTGTATACTAAATTCATCAAAGGAGGAAACACGATATGGACTATATTTTACAAACCAGCCACCTGACAAAAAAATATAAAAATTTTCCGGCATTGAATGATCTTACCATGAACATCCCCAAAGGCTCTATTTATGGCTTTGTCGGAAAAAACGGTGCAGGCAAGACCACGCTGATCCGTTTGATCTGCGGATTGCAGGAACCGACTTCCGGTGATTTTACGCTATATGGTATCCGCAATGACAGCAGGGATATCTTCAAATCCCGCCGCCGTATGGGTGCCGTAGTGGAAACTCCGTCTATTTATATGGACATGACTGCGGAAGAAAATCTAAAACAACAGTATCTCATTCTCGGTCTGCCGTCCTTCGATGGTATTCAGGAATTATTGAAGTTGGTAGGACTTGACAACACCGGAAAGAAAAAAGCCAAAAACTTTTCTCTTGGTATGAAACAACGCCTCGGCATTGCCATTGCTCTATCCGGTGATCCTGATTTTCTGGTTCTGGACGAGCCGGCCAATGGCCTTGACCCTCAGGGCATTGTAGAAATGCGGGAGCTGATTTTGAAACTGAACCGCGAAAAACAGATTACCGTTCTAATCTCCAGTCACATTCTGGATGAGCTTTCCCGTCTTGCAACTCATTACGGCATCATAAATAACGGTCACATGGTAAAAGAACTGAGTGCAGAAGAACTGGACACTGCCTGCCGCAAATGTACCCGCATGGAAGTAAGCAATACTTCTGCTTTGGCTCGTGTATTGGACTCCCTGAAGCTGGAATATAAAATCATATCTGACAGAGCGGCTGACGTATTCGCAAAAGTCAATGTCACAAAGCTGACAAAAGCTCTGGCAAAAGAAAACTGCGAAGTATTTTCCATGAAAGAAAAAGACGAAAGTCTCGAAAGCTATTATCTATCCCTGATCGGAGGTGGCAATCATGCGTAAACTGTTATCTGCCAATTTTTCTCGTCTATGGTACAGCCATTTTTTCTGGCTTATCGCTGGTATTCTATGCTTCTATGGCGGTTTTGTTTATATTATGATGTACCTAAACATCACAAAACTCGGATATACAAACACCGCCGCCAACATTTACTTTTTTAATGGAAACCTATGTCTCGGCCCTGCACTGGCTGTTTTTACAGCTTTTTTCATTGGAACGGAATACAGTGATGGCGGATTCCGAAACAAAATTTCTGTAGGACACAAAAGACTTCCAATTTACCTTTCCAATCAGATTTTATGTACTGCAGTGGGAATCCTGTTTTTGATGGCATTTTGGATCGGTGCACTGGTTGTTGGTTTACCTGCTCTTGGAACGAAGATCTTACTGTGGTTAGAAGCTCCATTCTTTGGTTTTCTCTATTCCTGCATTGCCACCGTCACTTATGCTGCTCTTTTCTGCCTGATCTCTATGTTGGACAGCAATAAAACCAGAGCCGCTGTTATTGGACTTTTGATTGCCATATTTCTGATCCTGGGAGGATTTGCTGCCAGCAATGGTTTAGCTCAGCCGGAATTCACTACCCGCATGGTAATGAATGCAGATGGCGCATATGAGATCATGGAAAATATACCCAACAGCAAATATCTATCTGGCACAAAGCGGATTGTTTACCAGTGTATCGATGCACTGCTTCCTTCCTGTCAGGCTCTGCGACCAATTATGTCTGACACAAACTATCCTTTTTATATTCCTTTTTGTGCTTTGGGCTTGACGGTATTTTTGACCGCATGCGGTTTTTCTGTGTTCCGCCGAAAAGATCTGAAATAAAATATGAAATAAGGAGCGTTAGTATGGAACATCTGCTGTCGATCATTATTGTAATATTGCTTTTTATCATCTTTGTATTATCTGCAAAGATCTATTTCCTGCGCAGATCTGCACAGGAAATTATGGAGGCATTCAAAGATAGATTGACAGCAGATACCAACACTCTCATCGACATTTCCAGCCAAGACCCCTATATGCGAAAACTGGCTTCCGAAATCAATATCCAGCTTCGTCTGCTCCGCAGGGAACGTCACCGTTATCAGCAGGGCGACCTTGAATTAAAAGAAGCCGTTACCAACATATCGCATGATTTAAGAACGCCGCTTACAGCGATCAATGGTTATCTTGATTTGTTGGAGCGCGAAGACAAAAGTGAAAATATCCGGCGTTATCTTTCACAAATCCAGAACAGAACCGAGGTATTGAAAAACCTGACCGAAGAACTGTTCCGATACAGCGTGGTCACATCTTCGCAGGAACTGAAACCGGAACGCATAGATGTTGTCCGCATATTGGAACAAAGTCTGCTTTCTTTTTATGCAGTCATGCAGGAAAAAGATATTCAGCCACAGATCAAATTGCCACAAGAACCTGTTCACCGTGAACTGGATATAAATGCAGTCAATCGCATTTTCTCCAACATCATCAGTAATGCGCTGAAATACACGGACGGTGATCTGTCCGTTATGATGACTAAAGATGGCTGTATCACGTTTACTAATACAGCTAAGAATCTGAACGCTGTCACAGTCGGTCGATTGTTTGACCGATTCTACACCGTAGAAGTCAGCCGCAATTCCACAGGTCTTGGATTGTCCATCGCCAGGATATTAACCGAGCGCATGGGCGGCAGTATATCCGCACAATACCGGGATAACAAATTACATATCACGATTCAATTTTGATTGCCTTTTCGAAAACCGAAAACTACACATGCAGCTTTCGAAACTCCATCGGCGTCATTCCGGTGATCTTTTTGAACATCACGATAAAATGGCTGGAATCCGTATATCCAACATCGTGTGCAATATCCTGAACCTTCCTGTCAGGCTCCATGATCAAAAACTGTTTTGCCTTATTGATGCGGCAGGCAGTCAGATATTCATAGACCGAACAGTTAAAATAGCGGACAAAAAGCCTGGAAAGATACTGCGGAGAAACATAAACGCTCTGGGCAAGCTTTTCGGCGCTTAAATCTTCCATATAGCCGGATTCGATCTGTTCCACTACCGGCTGGATATATTTCTCCCATACCGGCTGCGCCGCTTTTGCTTTTTGCGGAACCCCCTCCATGAAAAGTAAAAGCATATGATAGCAGTCTAACGACTGCTGTCTGGTATCAGAGGATGCCTGCTCAAAATCCTTCACCGCCGCCGCGATCACTTTTTCGATCTCCTCTCCCTTCTCCTCACCGATCAAAAGCCAGTCTTCACTTCCGATCATTGATTTTAAATATGGTTCCATCGCCCCTGTAAACGTTGCAAACGCCGTGACCCATACGCCATGCTGTGCCCGATAACTGTGTGGAACAAACGGAGCAATAAGAATTCCCTGCCCTTTCTCAAGCAGGATATTCTCCCCCCGCACTGTAACAATTCCGCATCCTGATTCCGTCTGAAGATAGTGATAACGGGGATAGCCCTCCGGTCTTATCACGCTCTCCTGTTCCCAATGATTTCCAACCGAATCAAACTGAAACGGCTCTTTTCCAAAATGATTTCCAAAATAGATACTCATGCTTCTCCTTTGTTTCAAAATGTTATATAAACTGTTTTCTCCTGTTATACAAATCCGATATTAAATGTATTATGATAAGCATAAATCAAAGAATTTAAAAAAGCAAGGCACAAAGATCATCATCTGTGCCAGATAGATTCAAAAAATAAAATATCAGGAGGTTTTCCATGAAATCAAGATTTAAAAGAATTCTCTACGGAGGAGACTACAACCCAAATCAGTGGCCGGAGGAAATCTGGAAAGAAGATATGCGTATTTTTAAAGATGCGCACATCAACACCGCAACAATCAACGTTTTTTCCTGGGCAAAAATCCAGCCTTCGGAACATGTTTACGACTTTTCCTGTTTGGATAAAATCATCGACATGCTCTCCGCAGAAAACTATGATATTATTCTTGCAACATCAACCGCTGCACTTCCTGCATGGATGGTAAAAAAATATCCGGAAGTCATGAGTACCGATTATGAAGGAAGACACCACACATTCGGCGGACGGCACAATGCCTGCCCAAATTCACTGGTATATCAGAAATATGCCAAAGCACTCACTTCGAAACTGGCAGAACGCTATGGCAGCAACGAACACATCACCTGCTGGCACATCAACAACGAATATGGTGCTGAATGTTACTGTGATAACTGTAAAAAGGCTTTCCGTGTGTGGCTGAAAGACAAATATCATACACTGGAAGAATTAAACACCGCATGGAATATGGAATTCTGGGGACATACCCTTTATGACTGGGATGAGATCGTTGTGCCAAATGCGCTCAGTGAAGGAATCGGCAGAGATAAAACTGCTTTTGCCGGAATCTCCATCGATTACAGACGTTTTATTTCCGACAGTCTGCTTTCCAATTACAAAATGGAACGCGATGCGATCCATGAAAAGTTACCGGATGCACTGATCACCACCAACCTGATGGGCACTTTCAAAGGACTTGATTACTTTAAATGGGCAAAAGAAATGGATATCATCTCCTGGGATAACTACCCGGCATATGACA
Organism: uncultured Roseburia sp.; assembly: GCA_964388945.1. Lineage (GTDB taxonomy): Bacteria > Bacillota > Clostridia > Lachnospirales > Lachnospiraceae > Roseburia_D. The sequence continues at coordinate 15,989 of CAYMCM010000002.1, read as the reverse complement.
CTCCATGGAGTCAGGTTGCTATGACACATGACCTGATGCGCGGACTGAAAGATGCTCCGTTTATGCTGATGGAACAGACTCCAAGCCAGCAGAACTGGCAGAAATATAACTCCTTAAAACGTCCGGGACAGATGCGCGCCCAAAGTTATCAGACTATGGCACACGGTGCAGACACCATCCAGTTTTTCCAGCTTCGCAGAAGTGTTGGCGGCTGTGAAAAATTCCACGGTGCAGTGATTGCACATGTCGGCAGCGAAAACACCCGCGTGTTCCGTGAAACCGCTAAACTCGGTAAGGAGCTTGAAAGCTTCGGTGATAAGACTCTTGGCTCTAAAAATCCGTCAAAAGTTGGCATCATCTTTGACTGGGACAATTACTGGGCACTGGAATATACCAGCGGTCCTTCCGAAGATCTGAAATATGTAGATCAGATCCACCAGTATTACGAATTTTTCTATAAAAGAAATATTTCTGTTGACATGATCCCGGTCGATGCAGATTTTTCCAGATATGATATTATCGCTGCCCCTGTCCTCTATATGATCAAGGACGGGATGAAAGAAGCTTTAGAAAACTTCGTGAAAAACGGCGGCACCCTGATTACCACCTTTATGAGCGGAATCGTCGGTCAGTCAGATAACGTATACCTCGGCGGCTATCCGGGCCCGCTCCGCGAAATGGCTGGTATCTGGGTTGAGGAGATCGATGCACTCGCTCCGGAACAGAAAAACTCTGCCGTTTTTAACGACAGCACTCGTTTTTCCTGCGGATTGCTCTGCGATCTCATACATCTGGAAGGTGCAAAAGCCCTTGCTTCCTATGGAGACGACTTCTATGCCGGTATGCCTTGCGCAACCAATAACAATTATGGAAAAGGTCATGTATACTATATTGGAAGCCAGTTAGAAGAAGACGGTCTTGCCAAAATCCTCGATGAAGCTGTTTCCGAAACAGAAGTTTCTTCTGTCATTCCGGAAAACACCGCTCTTGAGGTTACCTGCCGGGAAAGCGACACAACACGCTTCTACTACGTCATCAACTTCTCAGATAAGAAGCAGCCTCTTCCGGCGAGCCTTGCTGGAAAAACAGATCTTATTACCGGAAAGGAAGCTCAAACAGGCGATATGCTTGAAAAATGGGATGTCCTTATCCTGCAGGAACAGCTTTAAACTGCCTCCTAATTTTTATTTTTAATATTATAAACGTGGGGAGCCACACTATGTAATTTGTGCGGCTCCCCCGTTGTTTCTTTCTTCTATTTTTCTATTTTTGCTTCGTTTCCACACGATTCATGGAATCCATAAATCTAATATACTCCTCCTTCGTATAGATCGGTTTATAATCCGCTACCGTCTTTTTCGCTGCCACTGCCTGATCCTTCAATAAGTTGTAAGCCGAAAGCGCAAATATCTTTGCTGTTGTGATATAAGCAAGTTCCTCGTCTGTGATGTCAAAATCCACTGAATGAAGTCCGCTCACTTTTCCTCCGGTATTAAAGGTAAGTACCGGCTGGATGTGCTTTAAGTCTCCAACATCTGTGGAGCCGCCGGAATGAAGTCCCGTATCTGCCTTTGTAACTTTGTATCCGGTTCCCTCCGTAGCTGCCTCTGCCGCCGCAAGAACCGCCGGATTCGCCTCCTCCGCGAGATTTGGAAGGTAGCCCGGCAGCGTCGTGATCTCGTAATCCGAACCGATCGCATATGCACCCGCCGTAAACGCTCTCGATGTCTTTTCGTCCGCATCCACGATCGCATCGATATTTGCCGCGCGCACCAGTGTCTCAATCACAACCTCATCCGGTACGACATTCACCAGATTTCCGCCTTTTGTGATAATCGGATGCACTCGGACAGAATCCTTATCCTGAAAAGTTTCACGCTGAAACGCCAGTGCAGAAAGTCCGAGCGTTGCCGCATTCAGGGCATTTACCCCCAGATGCGGTGCTCCTGCGGCATGTGCCGCCTTTCCCTTGTAACGAATGATCTTTGACACGAATCCATTCCCGGTTCCGCTTCCGACCAATACATCCTCATCTCCGGTATGATGTACCACACTAAGATCAATATCATCAAAAGCACCTTCCCGGATCAATTCACATTTTCCGCCGCCATAGACGATCTTTCCCTGTTCCTTCAAGTGATTTTTGTATTCGATCTCACCGTATTCTTCCGCCGGAACTGCAAAGAATACAACCTGACCATCCAGCTTTGCCGCAATCTGTGGATCACTCAGCGCGATCGCAGCTCCAATGATGCCCGCAAGCTGTACGTGATGTCCGCAGCAATGAGCCGCCTGCGTTTCTGGATTTACATATTTATGTTCCGGAATCCTCAGTGCATCAAGTTCTCCGATCAGCGCAAGGCTTACATTTTCCTTTTTCTCCGGGTTTAAATATCCTTTTACACCAGTGATCGCAAATCCGTCTTCTACTTTAAGTCCCAGTTTTTCCAAAAATGCTTTCGTCTTTTCGGATGTCCGAAACTCTTTATAGCCAAGCTCCGCATGTGTATATATATCTCTGGCAAACGCAATGATCTCCTCTTTGTGCCGATCAATCTGTTCTATGATCTTACTTTCTGTTGCATCCATGTCTTTTTCCCTCCTCGTTTTCTGTCTGCACTTATTCTGTTCTTTTCTCTATTCAAACAGGGAATCTGGTACATACCACAATCCGTCATTGTTTTCATCTAAATACTGTTTAAACTCGTCAGAATGATATACATCTACGATCGCCTGTGCCCATTTTGCATCTTTATTTTCTTCCTTTACCACAACCTGTAAGATCAGATGATCTAAAATATCTTCATTTAAAAGTGCAGTGGACGGATCAATTCCTGCATTGTATACAATACTTCCGGTAATGACCGCATAGGAAAAATCACTGAGCGTTGCCGGGATATTGGTAGAAGACAACTCCACAAACTCAAGGTTGTGCGGATTTTCCACGATGTCTGCCTGCGTTACCTCCGCAATGTTCTTATCCGGATCTAATTTAATCCATCCCGCTTTCTGCAGCAATGCATAGGCACGCGCTGTATTTGCCGCATCATTCGGCACCGCAATGGTATCGCCATCTTCTAATTCATCCAGAGATTTATGTTCTGCGGAAAAGATACCGGCCGGCACAGTCGGGATCGGTGAGACCGGCACCAGATCTCCGTCATAGGTTTCATTGAAGTTTTCTGCATAAGCGGTATGCTGTTCTACGTTAAAATCAATCTCTCCGTCGTTTAATGCAATGTCACTCTGAAGCAGATCCGAAAAATCCACTGCCTCCACGGTATAACCTTCTTTTTCAAGGATCGGCTTGATCGCATCTTCAAAAAGAATCGTGTATGGTCCTGCCGCTTTTCCATATTTGATCGTTGTCTTCTCACTGTCCGCCGCTCCTACGGTCTCTGCCGCTGTGGATTCTTCCACATCTGCGCTTCCTGTTTTTGTCTCTGTTTTTGCCGATCCGCATCCTACTGCCCCAAATGCGGCTGCTGTGATGAGTAATGATGTTGCGATCTGTTTTGTTAATTTATTGAATTTCATAATTTTCCTTCTTTCTGCCGGTCTTACCGGACTTTCTATTTGTATTTCTTAACGTGCCCGTTTGATCTTTGCAGACGCCCAGGTTCCAAGATTCTGAATGAGCTGCACAACAATGATCAGAATCAGTACGGTAAAAAACATTAATCTGTTGTTAAACTGCTGATATCCATAGGTAAGTGCAATGTTACCGATTCCGCCGCCGCCAATATAACCTGCCATTGCCGTTGCTCCGATGAGTCCAATCGTTCCTGTGGTGATCGTAAGTATCAGTGAGCCAAGCGATTCCGGTAAGATAAAGTGCCATACGATCTGAAGCGGTGTTGCTCCCATTGCTTCCGCAGCCTCAATAATACCTGATTTTGTTTCAAGCAGTGCTCCTTCCATCAGTCTTGCCAGATATGGTGCAATGTAGATGGTGAGCGGTACCAGTGCTGCTTTTGTTCCGATCCTCGTTCCCACAATCACTTTCGTCAAAGGCATTACACATACGAGCATGATGATAAACGGTGTACTTCGGATCACATTGATGATAATATTCAAAAGTCCATTTATAAGACGGTTCTGGTACATTCCGTTCTTCCTCGTGAGATACAGTAAAATTGCAAGCGGAAATGCGATAACCGCACCGATAAATAGTGAAATGCACACCATATAGATGGTCTCCGCTCCTGCTGTCAGCAGTTTTTCTGATGAAATTCCAAGATATGCTTCCATTTTTCTCCTCCTCTTTAAGATGCTTTCGGTATTTGATAAGGGATATAGGCAACTCCCGATTCATTTAAATACTGTTTTGCCCGGTCAAGTTCCTCTTTTTCCCCGGTCATATGTATGATAATGATCCCAAGAACTTTATCTTCAAGCTGGCTGATATTCGCAAATAAAATATTAGTCTCCACCTCAAATCGCTTATTCACCTGCGCCAGAACCGAATCCGTGTTGCTGCTGTCCAAAAATTTAAGCCGCAGCAGCTCACCGTTTCGTTTATCTGACTGAATGCTCGAAAGCAGGCTTGCCGGAACCGAATCATTGATAACGGAACGCACGAAGTTGCGAGTCGTCGGATGTTTCGGATCACTGAAGATGTCAACCACACTTCCCTGTTCCACAACTTTTCCGTATTCCATGACTGCAACCTGATTGCACATCTCCTGAATCACATTCATTTCATGCGTGATGATGACGATCGTAATGCCAAGTTCCCGGTTGATCTTTTTTAAAAGCTGTAAGATTGATTCCGTTGTCTTCGGATCAAGTGCACTCGTTGCTTCGTCACAGAGCAGAATGGATGGATCTGTTGCAAGCGCTCTCGCAATGCCGACACGCTGTTTTTGCCCACCGGAGAGATTCGCCGGATAAGCATCCCGCTTATCAGTCAATTCCACGAACTCTAAGAGCTCTGTAACTTTCTGCTCAATCTCTGCTGCGCTTTTGTGATTCAATTTCATCGGGATTGCAATGTTTTCATAGACTGTTTTCGATTCCAACAGATTGAACTGCTGAAAGATCATTCCGATCTGCTTGCGCAGTCTGCGAAGTTCCGGTTTGGAAAGTGCGTTCACATCCTTTCCATCTACCAGAACCGTTCCGCTATCCGGTTTTTCTAAAGCGTTTATCATACGCACCAGTGTGGATTTTCCTGCACCGGAAAAACCGATGATCCCGTAAATATCTCCTTTCTCAATCGTAAGGCTCACATGAGACAGTGCCTCGATCTTTTCTTTCTTCTGTTCAAATGTCCGGCTGATATCATTTATTTCAATGAACACTTTTTTCTCCTCCTCAGATTTTATCGTTTGATTCCATTTTCCTCATTCCATTACAAAAAAGCAGGCGGCACATTCATGCGCCACCTGCTTCCTTTCGCTCTATCTTAAATCCGGAATCAGATATGAACATGCATGCGCAAATAAGCTCTATGGTTACACATACAGCAGCACATCATCATATCCATACCTTTATTTCCTTTTACAAAGCTGTTATTACGTACCTGATATGTTTTCATATCTGTTTTCTCCTTTCTCTTTCTATTCTCAATTCATATAAATCATATATTTCATATTGTTTTGATAGGATTACTATACATTAAGTCAAAAAAATTGTCAAGACTTTTTTGGGAAAAACTAGAAAAAACCGGAAAGTCTTAAAATACAAGACTTTCCGGTTCCGCATTATAACGTTTTCATCTGTTTTCGGCGGATCAGCACAAAACATAAGATATGTACTGACAACGTGATGATCCAGGTGATCGGATAAGACAGGTAAACCGTTGTCACCGAATGATAACGGTCGATCTGAAATACCGTTGCAAGCCAGAGCAGACGCAGACCGCACGCGCCGATCAGCGACACGATCATCGGTACGACCGAATATCCCACACCGCGCAGTGCACCGACCATAACATCCATCATACCGCAGAGTGCATACGTCCGCGCAATAATATGAAGACGGTGCATACCCGCTTCGACGACTGCAGGACTTGATGAATAGATTCCAAGCAGCGGGTGCCCGAAGAGCACACAAACATTTCCAAATACGAGACCGACCACGATCACGCAGAACTCTCCGGTCAGTGCAATGCGATTGATCCGTTCCTGCTTCCCCGCACCGAAATTTTGACTGGTAAACGAGATTGTTGCCTGATAAAACGCATTCATAGCCATATAAACAAATCCCTCGATATTGGCTGCGGCTGAATTTCCTGCCACCACAGTCGCTCCGAACAGATTGATCGAGGACTGGATCACAACATTTGACAGCGCAAACACGATCCCTTGAAATCCGGCTGGAAGCCCGACTCTTAAAATCTGAGCAAACTTATCCGGATAAATATGAAGTTCCCGCAGCTCAAGATGAATACTGCCCTTTTCCTTTATCATACAGCGCAGTACAAGCAAGGCTGAGATTGCCTGTGAGATCACTGTTGCAAGTGCTACTCCGGCAACATCCATTTGAAAACAGATCACAAATATCAGATTCAGCACGATATTGATGCACCCTGCACCGAGCAGGTAGTACAGCGGACGTTTGGTATCTCCTACCGCCCGAAGCAGCGCACTGCCGAAATTATAGACCATAGTGCCTGTCATTCCAAGAAAATAGATGCGCAAATACACAACAGCAAGCTCCAGAACTTCAGGTGGTGTCTGCATCCAGATCAAAATCTGTCTCGCCCCAATGATCCCGATGAATGTCAGAATAATTCCACTAAAAATACTGAGCAGCATCGCTGTATGTACAGTCTTTTTTAATTCATCATCCTGCTTTGCCCCGTAAAACCGTGCGGCTGCCACATTTGCTCCGATCGACAGTCCCATAAACAGATTCGTAAGCAGATTGATCAGTGATGTGTTTGAACCGACTGCCGCCAGCGAATTATCTCCGGCAAATCTGCCGACCACCACGATATCCGCCGCATTGAACAATAACTGTAAAATGCTGGAACACATTAACGGTATCGTAAAGATCAGCATCTTTTTTATAATGGAACCACTGCACATGTCCATTTCATAATTTTTCTTTTGTTCTTTTTCCTTCATGATCTGAGACTGTTCCTATACTAATGGAGAAAACAGTCTTAATACACCTCTTCCCATTCTTGCCAGCACAGATTTCCGACCATTATATTTTTCCGTGACTTCTGCACTCTCCGCAAATATTTCCTCAAAATCTTTCCGTATGTCTGCCACCGCATCATAATGATACATTAATACTCCGTTTTCAAAATGCAGATACAGACTGCGGTAGTCCATGTTGATCGTTCCGACCGTTGCCGCTTCACCGTCACAGACACACTGCTTTGCGTGAAGAAATCCAGGTGTATATTCGTAAATACGCACACCATTTCTTGCAAGCTCTGAATAATAAGAACGCGTCATCTGATAGACCATCTTTTTATCCGGGATGCCCGGTGTCACGATACGCACATCAACGCCGCGTTTTGCCGCCATCCCAAGTTCCCTTGACATTTCATCCGTAATGATTAAGTATGGCGTGGAAAAATAGATCTCATGCTTCGCATTCTTGATCAGATTCATATAAACATTTTCCCCGGTCGCCTCATGGTCTAACGGACTGTCTGCATACGGCTGTACAAATCCATGTTCTTTTGCCGTATAGTCCACTTTGGGCAGATATTTTTCATAATCTGTATCGGTCTTTTTTACGGCATTCCACATCTCAAGGAACATCACGGTAAGATTTCTTACCGCATCACCGGTTATCATAACACCGGTATCTTTCCAGTGTCCATATGGATGTGTTCGGTTAAAATATTCCTCCGCCAGGTTATACCCGCCGGTAAAGCCTACTTTCCCATCAATGACCGTAATCTTTCTGTGGTCACGGTTATTCATAAAAATATTTAAAAACGGATGCATCGGGTTGAATACACGACATTGGATGCCGACCTCTTCCATCCGCTTAATAAAATCATGGTTGATAAAAACGAAGCTTCCAACGTCATCATAAAATACCCGGACTTCGACTCCTTCTTTTACTTTTTCTACCAGAATCTCTTTTAGTTCCAAAAATGCGCTGGATTCCTCGATCGCATGGTACTCCATAAAAATGAACTTCTCCGCCTTACGAAGCTCCCTTTTCTGTGCTTCCAGTCCCATTTCCGCCGTCTTATGAAATTCGATATCCGTATTCTGCCAGATTGGGTATCTCGCATAATTCCAGACATAACGCGCCTGATTTGCCACTGCAAAATCCTTCTCTTCCAGATTTCTCAATACTTTCTCTTCCTGCTGTAAGATCCCCGCAAGCTCTGCATCGATTTTCTCAAAATGCTGTCTCATGTGCTTTGTTGCTCCGGGGCGTCCAAACAAAAAATACAGGCAGAGTCCCATTACCGGAAACGCCAGTATCACGATGATCCAGGGCAGTTTAAATCCCGCATTCATATCTTTTCCATAGATATAAAACGCTACACAAAGTGCTAAAAGGCTGCTTCCCAGTGCAATCCCCGTAGAATAGGCATTCAGTTTGAGGAAAAGCATTATGATCCAAACCACCTGTATCACAAACCCAAGTGCCGCAAACATCAGTCTTCCTATGCTGTTTTTTACCGCTGCTTTCGCTTCTGTACGCATATTACCATTCCTTTCCGCTTTTTTCCTAATATTACTACTTTACTCCAATTTTTCATGAGATACAACGATAATTCAAATTTTTTTATAACATTTCTTCCCATGTAACACCATATGGTGCTCCACCGGAAGTATAGCCGGAAATATAGTAAAAAGTATCATCCAGCTCTGTATGAACTGTCGACATATTTTTCTGCTTACGGAGTCTTCTTTTTCCTCTTTTCATCATTCTTTCCAATAATCAATCGTTTCCTGCAAAGTTGCATCAATCCCAAACAACTGCCACATACAGATAGGAGTAATTAGCCACTTCAATACCTTCTTTCTCTGCACGCTCCTCTGCACACTTTAAATCAAGCATTAACATTGCAAGTGCCTGTTCCTTTAAAGCTTCCTTGCTGTTTGTGGTTACAATAAACGGAAGTCCTTCCACATTTAATGACTGCTGAAGAAATGTATTGAAAGCCTCTGTCAGTGTCATTCCTGTCTTTGCATAAATTTCTTCTACTGTTTTCTTTATCTCTGAATTTATTCTGACCTGAAAAGTAGAATCCATCAGTCTCTTTTCTCTATTGATACAGACTTTTTCAGTGAATCAATATACTCCTGATTATACTGCTGTTCCTGTTTTTTTTCATTTGCAAGGTCAATATTAACACTTATTGCCATGATCATCATCAATATGAAGATAACAAACCCTATTCTAAAAAATAGAAATGCAATCCTGTTCGAATGATAATTTTTATGTATACTATCATAATTTTGTTCCGCATACGCAAGATACAATTCCGTATATTCTTTCACAGAGAACGCCTGATTTTCAAGTATCTTATTGAGATCCATCTGCGGTCTTAACGTGACATTTTTATACGAAACGATATGTATATTCCTGATCCATGATTTTTTCTTCTTCCATTTTTTATTTTCATAAAAACTACAGATTCCTTTTTGGATGAGCCAGTCCTCAAAAAAAAGAAGCGTCTCTCTTTTATATCCCCACATAGAACATATTTTATCCTGTATTTTCCTGCACATATCCGCATCTGAATACAGCGTCTGATATTGTTCTTTTCCTAAAAAATACTCCCATACCTCTAAATTATTGCGGGTATACGGATACATGGTTAGATTTTCCAGTTCCCTAAAAAACTGCTCGGATAAGCTATTCTCTCTAGTTTCTCTAAAATCAAACACCTGTTTTTCAGTTTCCGGCTTAGTTTCTTCAAATCCTGTTGGCTTTGACACATTTTTTGACATCTTTGCCAACTTTACTGCACTTTTATAAGCCTTTTGCAGCTCTTTAAATTCTTCTGGCTTATCTTCCGGGTGATATACCTTTCCCTGTTTTGCATATGCTGACTTAATTTCCGAAATATCCTGTGTAGGTTCTATTTCCAGCCATTCCCAAACAGACTTATTCATCGGTATCCTCCTCTGTCCAAAATGATTCATCAAATTCTTTAAAATCAAATCTGTTATTTTCTATACTGTCCAGTATCGCCATAAACTGTACATATACTTCACGCACCTTTTTCCCTTTCTGCTTTTCCAGTGTATATTTAAAATATCTTAGCCACTGCTCTATTACATAACGGTTTTTTGGTGTTGTCTGTGCATACAGCCTTTCTGCTTTTTCAATTAGCAGTCTGTTTTCTTCCTTTTCAAACGGATGCAGTGTCATCTTCTTTAACTGTTTAATACGCTTATCTAACTCCTTTTCAGAAAGACCGATCTCTTTATTCACGATCACCTTATGTTTTTCCTGGTCAGCATATTTTATTTCTATATCCAAAATGCCATTAATATCATAAATAAAGGCAGCTTCTATTATTGGTACTCCCTTAGGCGCTTTTGGAATTTTTGTCAGTTTTATTTCACCTATCTTCAAATTATCTTCCGCTTTTATACATTCTCCCTGATAGATAGGAAAATTCAATGTTGTCTGATTATTCCTTATGGTTGTATAATAACTTATCCGTTTACAAGGAAGTGTTTCATTTCTTTGAATGATCGGTGAAAAGCTTCCATCATCCACTGCTGTTCCAAGTGAAAACGGACATATATCTGTAAGAAGCATATCCTTAATATCTCCTGTCCTCTCCTTGATCGCAGCAGCCATCCCTACACCATACGCTACACTTTCATCCGGATTTTCTTCCAATACTACTTCTGCTCTTCCCTCAAAAAGGCTTTTGATATATTGCTGTACCACTGGCATTTTAGAAGAACCCCCAACAAGTATTACCTTATCCAACTCTTCTAAATCCAGTTCCGTATCATTTATCACTCTTTCAATCGGCTTTGCCATACGCCTGAACAAATCACCTGCAATATGTATCAGCCTCTGGTTCGTCATTTTCATGCAATATTCTGAATCACCAATACGCACAAGCCGTTCTGCTTCATTTTTTTCGGAAAGTTCCTTTTTTAATGCTTCCGCTTCTTTCAAAATCCTTTCCTGTTCATTTTTCGTAAACGCCGCCTCTATAAGTCCGTTATCTTCATAAAACTGCCATGCAATTATTTCATTAAAATCTTTTCCGCCAAGACTGTTATCTCCTGCAACTGCCTGTATTTCAACCACATTATCAAATGCTTCCACCAAAGATACATCCAATGTACCGCCGCCAAAATCAAATACAATGAAATTTTCCGAATCTTCCTGCCTTGTATGGTGCTTTAATGCAACTGCCGATGGTTCATTAATCAGCCTTTCCACATGCAGTCCTGCGAGCTTTCCTGCCAGTTTTGTGGCAAACCGCCTGTTGTCATCAAAATATGCCGGAACACTGATCACAGCTTCCGTAACAGGCTCTCCCAAGAATTTTTCCGCATCTTCTTTTAATCTTTTTAGCACAAATGCAGAAAGTTCCTCCGAACGATAACTGCTTTTTCCTGTGTGATATACAAAGTTCGTTCCCATAGTTCTTTTAAATTCACGGAAGGTATCATACGGTTTTGTAACAAGCATCTCTTTTGCAATATTTCCAACAAAAACTTCATTATCCTTTTCAAAACTTACAACCGATGGCGTAAGATATTCGCCAAATATATTTGGAATCAGTTGTATATGCCCGTCTTTCCATACACTTACCAAACTATTAGTTGTTCCCAAATCAATCCCAATGATAGCCATTTTTTCTACCTCGTTTCCATATGCTCAGATGTTGCCATTCATATCCATAATTGTACCATAACATCCGTTATCCCGCACCCCATTTACAACTGCAAAAAACCTTACCGATATTCCGTTTCCTGCAACTGTACTGTCACGCAGTTGTCGCGGTATTCGCCAAATCAGTAAGGTTTTCTTATGTTTCTAAAGTAATGAACTGTCCGCTCGAAAATGCTGCCTTTTCATTCCTCTGCCACAGGCAGTTTATATGCTGCCGCCTCAAACGGTCTTAAATAAGATCCTCCTTCGTTTTTATAGTTTGAGATCACTAACTTTGCTTTCTTCGGAATACCTTCATATGCCACATGATTCGGGGTAAAATTGCACATTACCACCAGTCTGGTATCATAAAGCACACGCTGATATGCAAAGATCTGGTCACTGTCTTCCAGCAGCATTTCAAAACTTCCGTGTACGATGATCTCTTCCTCATGCCGCAGTTGAATCAGTTTCCGGTAAAAATTATACACGGAATCCGGATCTTTTAACTGTGCTTTCGCATTGATCTGCTTATAGTTTTTATTTACACCGATCCACGGTGTCCCGGTCGTAAATCCGGCGTTTTCTTTCTCATTCCACTGCATCGGTGTTCTGGCATTGTCCCGGCTGATCTTCTTTAAGTAAGTCATCATCTGATCCTTTGGAACACCCTGCTCTTCTACCAGCTCGTGGTATGCATTAATGGATTCCAGATCCCGATAATCCGAAAGTTCCTCAAAACCGGCATTGGTCATGCCAAGTTCCTCACCCTGATAAATATAAGGTGTGCCTTTCATCAGATGCAGGCAGACACCGAGCATCTTTGCAGAATATTCACGGTATTCCTTTTCATCTCCGAATCTGGAAACCGCCCTCGGCTGATCGTGGTTACTCCAGAACAGCGCATTCCATCCGATGCCTTCCAGTCCCTCTTCCCACTTTTTTAAGACCTGTTTCAACTTTCTTAAATCGACCGGTTCGTCATTCCATTTTCCGTATTTCCCACTGCCAAGCTCCACATGTTCAAACTGAAATACCATATTCAGTTCGTTTCGGTCCTCTCCCGCATACTTTTTCGCTTCTTCAAGCGTCACACATGCCGTTTCTCCAACCGTCATAATATCGTATTTTGACAGCACCTCGCGGTTCATCTCCTGCAAATATTCATGAACATGCGGTCCATGTGCACAGTACGGAGTCAGATCTCCGTAAAGCCCTTTGACTTCGCCGTCCGGGAAATCCGGATTTTTGGAAATCAGACTGATGACATCCATGCGGAAACCATCCACACCTTTTTCCAGCCACCAGCGCATCATGTCATAGATCTGTTCTCTCACATCCGGATTGTCCCAGTTTAGATCCGGCTGTTTTTTTGAGAAAATATGGAGATAATACATATCAGTCGGCGCATCATACTGCCATGCACTGCCCCCAAACCAGGAACCCCAGTTATTCGGCTCTTTTCCGTCTTTTCCATCTCTCCAGATATAAAAATCCCGGTAAGGATTTTCCTTACTCTTTCTGCTCTCCGCAAACCAGACATGTTCATCAGAAGTATGATTGACCACAAGATCCATGATGATACGGATATTGCGCACATGCGCTTCCGCCAAAAGACGGTCAAAATCTTCCATGCTTCCAAATTCTTTCATGATCTTTCTGTAATCACTGATATCATATCCGTTGTCATCATTCGGCGACTCATACACCGGAGAAAGCCAGATGATATCGATCCCAAGCCGTTTCAGATAATCCAGCTTGCTTATGATACCCTGTATATCTCCGATGCCGTCTCCATTGCTGTCACAAAAGCTTCTCGGATAGATCTGGTAGATTACAGATTCTTTCCACCATGCATTTTTCATGTTCTTTTCCTCACTTTTTGTTTTTTCGTTACTGCTTTACCGCACCTGTCACAACACCGGAAATGATCCACTTCTGACAGATCACATAGAAAATAAGCACCGGAAGCAGCACCAGCAAATAGGATGCAAACGCAAGGTTATATTGCGTATTGAACTGCCCCTGGAAAATGTACTGCGCAAGCTGTAAGGTCTGCTGACTCTTGTCACTCAAAAGTACGAGCGGCATCAGAAAATCATTCCATGTCCACATAACAGACAGAATCGCAACCGTTGCCGTCATCGGCTTTAACATCGGAAACATAATAAGCGTAAATGTCTGGATCGGCGTTGCTCCGTCGATCACTGCCGCCTCATCGAGCGCCTCCGGTATGGATTTGATATAACCGGTATACAAAAAAGTGTTCATTGGCATACCGAATACGATATACAAAAATGTGATACCGATCACGTTATCAATATGAAATTTGTTTGCCTCATTTACCAGCGGAAGCATCAGTACGTTAAACGGGATGAACATCGCACTGATAAAATAGTAATACAGGAAATTAAAAAATCTGCTCTTTTTACGGTTTCTTGCTATCGCATAGGAAGCCATTGCATTGGTAAATACCGTAAATACCAGATTTACCAGCGTGATAAATAAGGTGTTGCCGAACTTTCTCGGATAATCCGTCATTTCCCACGCTTTCGTGAAATTGCTCCACTGGATGCTCTTTGGCAGTGCCAGCACATTGCCCATCTCCTGCGGACTTTTTACTGCAATGACCACGGTCATATAGAGCGGTCCGAAAATGAACAGGATCGCAACCAGAAATAAAAGCAGTGTAAGCGGCAGATTTGCCTTTTCTTTTTTTGTTCTTATTACCTGTTCCATCAGTTCACCTTCGCCTCCCTTCGCTCTAATACCCGAAGCTGAAATACGGAGATCAATACCACTACGAGGAACAATACCACAGCGTTTGCCGACTGATATGCGAACTGTCCTCCGCTAAATCCCTTCTTATAAATCAACACTGAGATCGTCGTCGTGGCTGTTCCCGGTCCGCCGTTTGTCATTGCGATAAACTGATCGAACGCCATCAGGAAATTCTTTCCGCTTAAAACCATATTGATCGTGAAAAACGGTGCTATGAGCGGAAACGTGATCTTAAAGAAACGCTTCCAGCCGGTCGCTCCGTCCAGTGCGGCAGCTTCGTACAGATCCCGGTCTACTGTCTGCAGTCCCGAAAGATAGATTAACGTATTAAACGCCATCGACTGCCAGATCGTAACTACCAGAACTCCGATCCATGCATGATTCGTTCCGAGAATATTGCTGCTTAACGCCGCAATGCCAAGTGCCTTGCCGAATGCCGGCAGAATATTGGAAAAAATATATTTAAATACATAACTGATAATCAAAGTTCCAAGCATATACGGCAGGAAAAAAACTGCTTTTAAGAAATTTTTACATTTGATCTTTGCATTCAGTGCACACGCCACAAGAAGGCTCAGTACATTGACCAGTACCGTGGCACAGATCGCGAACCGGAATGTAAAAAGATATGCTGAAAGCACATTTTTATCCTGAAAGATATGAATATAATTGCGCAATCCGACAAATTTCCAGTTTCCATATCCTTTCCAGTCTGTAAAGCTGTAAAATACGCCCTGCAGAAACGGAAAGGTATGAAAACAGAAAAACAGGATCGCCATCGGCACCGTCATGATATAAAATGCCATGTTAATTCTATTTTTCTGTTTCATACAAACGCCTCTTTAATTTTTTATTCTACATTTGCTGTATCATACTGTTCGTCGCAGGATACCAGTGTTTCGGAGATGTTTTCTGTGTCATCCATACCGTTTACTTTATTTAATGCAAACTGCTGTAAAATCGTAGACAGATCAAATCCGTTCGGATAATAGTGATCCGGGAAATTGGATACTTTACCATTTGCAATATCCTTTGCCACACCGGATACCGTATCATTCGTCTGTTCCACGCCGTTTACTGCGGAAAATGCGAACTGATCGTCAATATATGCCTGTGCAACGTCTGCTGTCAGCGCGTAACGGATAAATTCTTTCGCTGCTTCCTGCTGCTCGTCACTTCCCTGATTGGAAACTGCAAGCAGAACGTCCACACCGGAAGTTACTGTATTCTTGCTCTCATCATCTACGGATGGGAATGCAAACATATTCACGTTCATATCCGGATTGGTATTTAAGAACTCTGAAATTGCCCAGTTTCCATTGACCATCATTGCTGCATTACCGCTTGCGAAAGCAGCGTTGCCATCCGTATAGGTTGTTCCCATGAAATCATCCTGTGCATGATCTAAAAGCCACAGATATTTTTCC
>CAYMCM010000001.1:0-89846 GCA_964388945.1 uncultured Roseburia sp. | reverse complement strand
GAACTTTCCGCACAATCAGAAAGTTTGAAAAATCTGGTTGCACAGTTTGAGTTAAGAAAATAAGATTTTCGAATCGTTATAAATGGGCAGAGCCGATTCCCCGGCATCTGCCCATAACTTATTATATATTTTTGCCCATTTCGTATGCATCGGTCATGGCTTTTGTGCCCATAACTTCGCCCATTTCGTATGTACCCATACCGTAAATAATGCCCATTTCTTTTGCACCGTTCACACAATCTGCATATCCGCGGAAGCAGTTAATCGTTGTTTCGGCGGCTTCTTTTTCGCCATCGGCAGCAGTAACGATATAATAAAATTCTTTGTTTTTTACTTCCGTCCATCGGGCAACGCTGCGGTCAATTACTGCTTTAAGCTGTGCATCAATAGAATAAAAATACACAGGACTTGCAAGAACCATGACATCACAATCGATCATCTTTTGCATAACCTCTGCCATATCATCTTTGATGGCACAAACGCCCGTATTCCGACAGGCATAGCAAGCCATGCAATAACCGATATTTTTTTCCTGGACACGGATTTTTTCTACGTCATGTCCGGATTCCAATGCTCCCTTCATAAACTCGTTGCAGAGCAGATCAGAATTACCGTTTTTTCTGGGACTGCCGGATAAGATCAATACTTTCTTTGCCATAGTAAATTACCACTCTTTCTTTTCTTTTGTACAATCATTATTCTTTTTTCGTTCATCTACCATTTTCACAAACCATTCGACCATCGCCGGATCGGTGTGTGAGAAAAATGAACTTTGTGCTTTGTCGAGAGATGAGATCGTATTCATATCGT
Organism: uncultured Roseburia sp.; assembly: GCA_964388945.1. GTDB lineage: Bacteria > Bacillota > Clostridia > Lachnospirales > Lachnospiraceae > Roseburia_D. The sequence goes on along the minus strand of CAYMCM010000001.1, from coordinate 89,036 downwards.
CATCGGTCAGTTCAAAATCAAACACATGATAGTTTTCTTCCATTCTTTCTTTATGAGTTGATTTTGGGATCACCACAATTCCTCTCTGAAGGTGCCAGCGGAGGATGACCTGTGCAGTGGTCTTGTTATATTTTTCGCCGATCGCTTTTAATTCAGGCAGCTCAAACATATCTCCGCGGCCTTCTCCAAAAGGTGCCCAGGCTTCCAGTGCAACACCATATTTATCGTGCCATTCTTTTGAGGAAACCTGCTGATTATGTGGATGGATTTCGACCTGATTGATCTGAGGTTTGATGCGGGAAAAAGAAGCCAGATCGATCATTCTGTCCGCATAGAAATTAGAAATTCCGATCGCATGGATTTTTCCTTCCTCATATAAATCTTCTAATGCCCGATACGCACCGTAAACATCATTGAAAGGCTGATGCAGAAGGCAGAGGTCGAGGTATTCAACCTGCAATTTGCGCATGGATTCTAAGACAGAGGCACGACATTTTTCGTAACCATAATTTTCAATCCATACTTTCGTTGTAAGAAAGATTTCTTCTCTTGGAATACCGCTCTTTTTGATCGCGCTGCCGACCTCTTCTTCGTTAAAATAACTCTGCGCGGTATCGATCAGACGATAACCTGCGTTTAAAGCATCGCTGACACATCTTTCGCATTCATCTTTTGTAACCTGATATACACCATAGCCAAGCTGCGGCATTTTTACGCCATTGTTCAAAGTAATATAATTCATATCGTGTTCCTCCTGATTGAAAAATGAATCTCTTTTTGATACAATACAACAAGTTTGATGATATTATACACGTTAAAGTGCGCTTTAAGTCAAGGGATTTTTAGTGGAGGATATTATGTTATATACAGTTGGAGAAATGGCAAAGCGTTTGGGAATCGCACCCTCGACATTGCGGTATTACGATAAAGAAGGTTTACTGCCTTTTGTGGAACGATCAAGCGGCGGAATGCGAATGTTTAGGGACAGCGATTACGAATGGCTGCAGATCATAGAATGCCTGAAAAAGACCGGGATGCACTTAAAAGACATCCGGGAATTTGTTTATATGGCAATGCAGGGGGATGAAACCATAGAACCGAGGTTAGAGCTGATCAAAGCACAGCGGGAGGCAGTAAAAAGACAGATTGCGGAATTGCAGGACACATTGGACACGCTTGAATTTAAGTGCTGGTATTATGAAACTGCAAAAACGAAAGGGACAACAGAAGGGTTAAAAAACATGAGTTTAGATGAACTACCGGAGCAGTTTAAAGAAGTAAGGAAAAAGTTAAAAGGAGAATAAAAATGAAACTGGAACTCATACGTTTACAATCAGATAGTAAAGACAGAGCATATTTTGAAGAAGTAAACAGGGAAGCTTTTCCGCCGTCGGAACGTCTGGAGATGGACGAGATTTTTGCTTTTGCTCAAGATACAGACACCGATATTCTTGGAATCTATGATGAAAAGACGCCGATTGGTTTTGCTGTTCTTTTGAAAAATGCGGAATGCGCTTATATTTATTATATTGCGATCGATAAAAATCTCCGTTCCAAAGGATATGGAGGTGCGGCACTTGGGGAATTGATGGAGGCATATTCCGATCTGCAGCTTAGTCTGGATTTTGAAGAGTTAAAGGAAGAAGCAGAAAATATCGAGCAGAGAATCCGAAGAAAGAATTTCTATCTCCGGAATGGATTCCATGAAACCGGAAATTATACATTGCTGTGCGGGGAACGTTTTGAAGTTGTCTGCAATAAGGGAGAACTTCAAAAACCGGCGTTTAAAGAGTTGTTAAAAATTCTTCATGCGCATCGCCCTGAATTTCCGGATGTTCTGCTCTAAGATCTTTGAGTTTTGGAGGATCAGAGTGAAAATTCAGTCGGGAGCTGAAAAATCCTATTGACGGATCTCTTTATAAATGGTAAAACTTGTAATAAAGTAATATGTATATTTTCGAGATGAAGTTTGCAGGAAAATGACGTTTGTCTACCGAAGGAGTAAAACTCTCAGGTGCCGGATATCCGGTGCAACTGTAAATGGATCGACTCTCTGGAGACGCCCGTTTAGCGGGGGCCGAAGGTGCAACATGCGAAATCGTATGAATCTCTCAGGCAACAGGACAGAGAAGAAGGATATGTGAGTCATTCTTTTTATCTATCATTCTATTTTTAAGATCATGCAGTCCTGCATTTTTTTCAGGAGTTTTGGAAAATTTCATATGGCAGACAAAAGAAAAGAGAGGCAGGAGCAGTTTTATGTGGGAAACAATCAATGATTTTCTGGGAGCAGTGGATAACTTTGTCTGGGGCGTTCCGCTTATGGTGCTTATCATGGCAGGCGGAATCCTGCTTACAGTGCGTCTGGGACTTCTTCAAGTGCGTAAGCTTCCATTGGCACTCAAATGGATGGTAAAAAATGAGGAAGGCGGAGATGGTGAGATCTCAAGCTTTGGTGCACTTTGTACGGCACTCAGTGCAACGATCGGTACCGGTAATATCGTCGGTGTCGCAACCGCAGTCTGCGCGGGCGGACCGGGAGCACTTTTTTGGATGATAGTGGCAGCATTTTTTGGAATGGCAACGAAATATGCAGAAGGACTTCTGGCAGTGAAATACAGGGTTGTGGCAGAAGATGGACATAGTCTCGGCGGACCATTTTACTACATTGAGCAGGGAATGGGTACAAAATGGAAATGGCTTGCAAAGGTCTTTGCGTTCTTTGGTGTATGCGTGGGACTTTTTGGAATTGGAACCTTCAGTCAGGTAAATGGAATTTCCAGTGCGGTCAACAACTTCTTTGACCCGAATAATGCACACAGTGTAAAGCTCCTGCCGTTTTTAGGATCATATTCCTGGTCAGTAGTCATCGCTTCCCTTGTGCTTTCCATCTGCGTGGCAGCAGTGCTGATCGGCGGTGTGAAGCGTATTGCAAATGTAAGTCAGATCATTGTGCCGTTTATGGCTGTGATCTATATCGTATTTGTACTGATTCTTGTAGTCTGCAATATTAAGGCAGTACCGGCGGCATTTGTGACGATCGTAAAAGCAGCATTTTCACCGAAAGCAGTGACTGGCGGTGCGGTCGGAAGCATGATCGTGGCAATGCAAAAAGGTGTGGCAAGAGGTATTTTTTCTAATGAGGCAGGACTCGGAAGCGCACCGATCGCAGCAGCAGCGGCACAGACAAAAGAGCCGGTGCGTCAGGGACTTGTCAGCATGACAGGAACCTTTATCGATACGATCGTGATCTGTACACTCACCGGACTTTCCATCGTGCTCACCGGAGCATGGCAGGTAGAAGGACTGGAAGGCGTGCAGGTTACAACATATGCATTTCAGCATGGACTTCCGTTCCCGGCAAAAGTATCTTCGTTTATACTGATGCTGTGTCTGGTATTTTTTGCTTTTACGACAATCCTTGGATGGGATTATTATAGTGAACGTTGTCTGGAATATTTAAGCGGCGGCAAGATGGGATGTGTCAAGGTATTCCGCTGGATCTATATACTTGCAGTATTCATCGGACCGTACATGACCGTAAGTGCGGTATGGACGATCGCAGATATTTTTAACGGACTGATGGCACTGCCGAATATGATCGCACTGTTTGCGTTAAGCGGTGTGGTCGTAAGAGAGACGAAAGATTTCTTTAAACGTCATCAAAATGGCGAGATAGAAGATTAAAAGATATGACAGATAAGAAGAATCAAAATATGGATGAGGGCTTACAGGGCAACGAGAAAATAGAAGAAGCAATCGCAGCATTGCAAAAAGAACCATCGGAAGAGATGCTGGCGTACACCTTGACGGTGATACGCAGGCGTATGAAAGAAAAAGGACAGTTTGTTCTGGCGGTTGAGCCGCCGGAAAACGGCGGACAGTTTCTGGTGCAGGCGGTCACGACCGAGGATGGACAGACTTGGTGGACGGTATTTACAAGCTTTGAAGAAGAAATAAAAGGCGCCGGAAGCGTGATGTCAACATTTTTAACAGATATGGAGCAGATTTTTACAGCGGCACTTTCAGAGGATGGGATCAATGGGATCATCATCAATCCGTGGAACAGGACGCTTATGCTGGATAAGATGCTGATACAGATTATTTTGGGTGCGAAAGCATAAGGAGGGAAATCTCCGGATCATGATTGATCCGGGGATTTTTTGTTAAAAACATCTATCCGTCACCGCAGATTCTGTGGTATGATAAAGTAAAAATGGAAAAAATTACGAAAAATGACGATACCTGGGGGAATTTAAATGAAATGGTTATACGGGATATTTATTATCATAGAGATCCTGTTTCTCGGAATATGTGCCATAAAAGCGAAAAAAAGAAGTGATAAACTGGCGAAGATCGTATTTTGTTTTGAAAGCGTGGCATTTCTTTGCGGATTGATCTTTGTGGCATACACATTTGTGCCGGATATTTTTGTAAAGACACTGTGTAAAGGGCTGGTGCTTGCGTGTTTTGACTGGCTACTCCTTTTGCTTATGTATTACACACAGTCTTATACTGGACTGTTTGAGGATGTCCGGTTCATTAAGGGACTGCTGGGTGTGTATGCTGCCGTTGAGACGGTTCTTCTGGTCGCAAATACATGGACACATCAGATGTTTTACATAGAGGGGATGACGAAAGATACGATTGCATTGCAGTTCGTAAGAGACAGTCTGCTGTATCGTGCACATTTTGCGTACAGTTATGTGCTGATACTTGTTTTGATACTGGCTTATACCGTTATGATCGTAAAGGTTTCAAAGTTTTACCGTTTTCGGTATGAAGTTATTCTTTCTGCGCTGGTGCTTGCCTTTGTGCTTGATATGTTTTCCATTCATGCACAGTCGATCTATAATGTATCAATGATCGCATTCGGCGTTATGTCGATGTTTATTTATTATTTTACGTTTAGTTATGTGCCGGATGAGCTGATCGAAAATACATTGTCATTGATCATCCGGGATATGAACAGCGGTATCATCTGTTTTGACAATCGTGGAACCTGCGTTTACTGTAATGAGCTGATCAAAAGTCTGTATCAGGTAAACGGTGAAGTGGATATGCTGGAGAAAACCTATCAGGACTGGCTGGTGTGTCATGCAGAGGAACGTGAGGATTCCATGTGTTTTCAGATGCCGGTGGAAGAAAACGGACAAAAGCGGTATTATGAGATCGCCTACAAACGTGTCTATGATGATAAGAAAAATTATGTATGTGATTATTTTATTTTTAATGACAGGACAGAAGAGATCGCGTCACTGGAACATGAAAAATACCGTGCGTCCCATGACAGTCTGACTGGGCTTTTAAACAGGGAACAGTTTTATTCAGATACTTATAAACGCATTCATGAACATCCGGACACTGCGTATTGTATTGTGTGCACTAATATCCGTGACTTTAAGTTTATCAATGAACTGTTCGGGCTGGAGAAAGGAAATGACATCCTGCTTAGACAGGCGGAACTGATGTGTTCTTATGCCGGATCAGATGCGTTGTGTGCAAGGCTTCAGGGAGATCGGTTTGCGGTCTGCATGGAGGTGGATGAGTTTAAAGAGGAACCGGTTTGCGAGATTGTGAAAAAAATGCAGGAAGAGATCGAAAACAGCTCCTTCCGTCTGCATGTGTTTTGCGGTGTATACAAGATCCGGAATACGGAAGAACCGATAAGCATTATGTGTGACAAGGCGAATATGGCCAGTGAGACGATAAAAAATGATTATCACAGCAACATAGCCTATTATGATGAAGAACTCTTGAAACATTCGATCGAAGAACGGCGTATCATCGGAGAATTTGAGCGGGCATTGACGCAGAACGAATTTGTGATGTTCCTTCAGCCGCAGGTGAACGCGGAAGCGAAGGCATATGGAGCGGAAGCATTGGTTCGCTGGCAGCATCCGGAGCGGGGACTTTTATCACCGGCGGTCTTTATTGACATATTGGAAAAATCAGGACTGGTCTACAAGTTGGATCGGTATATCTGGGAGAGGGCGGCACAAAAGCTTGCAGAATGGAAGCGTAAGGGTGCCGGACAGTATCACATTTCCGTCAATATCTCGGCAAAAGATTTTTATCTGATCGATGTCTACGAGACATTTACCGGACTGGCAGAAAAATACGGGATCGATCCGGACAGGCTGAAGCTTGAGATCACAGAGACAGCGCTTATGTCTGATTTCAAAAAGAATATAGAGGTGTTAAAGCGTCTGCAGGAGCATGGATTTAAGATCGAGATCGATGATTTTGGAAGCGGATATTCTTCGCTTAACATGCTAAAGGATATCAGCGCGGATGTATTAAAGATCGATCGGGGATTTCTGCGGGCTTCGGAAAATGAAGTGAAGGGCAAGGAGATTTTAGAAAACATCATTGTCCTTGCGAAAAAGCTGGGAATGGAAGTTATCACAGAGGGCGTTGAAACTGAAACACAGCTTGCGATGCTGACAAAGATGGGATGTAAGATGTTTCAGGGCTACTATTTTTCAAAGCCGGTTCCGGTGGATGAATTTGAAGAAAAATACGGCGTGAAACAAAGTGTATAAATTAGAAAACTTTGTGGAAAAGGGAAAAAAAACGTGGTACTATTAAAGTAAAGAAGAAATACAGAATGTACGTAGCAAGGAGGGAATGTTATGCAGTTATTGACATTTATACTTGGGGAAGTAAAATACGGAATACCGATCGAGCATGTTCAGTCTATTGAAGAACACGTTCAGGTAGTCAGCATTCCAAAGACACTGCCTTGTGTAAAAGGAATCATCAATCTGCACGGAAATATCGTGCCGATCTACAGTCTTGGAGAAAAATTCGGTTATCCGAGAGAGGATATCCAGAACATTGTCGTTGTGGATGTGAATGGAATGTCGATCGGATTTGAAGTTACAAAAGTCGATGAGATTTTAGAAGTGGATAATGATCATGTGCAGCCAATGCCGGAGATGATCAGCAACAGCGAAAAGTTCATGACAGATGTGGCAAATTATAATAAAAAGCTGATCGTGCTTTTGAATGTGAATGAGCTGCTTGAAGCGGAAGAACAAAATAACATTAAGGAAATGTTACAGGACGAAAAACCGCAGGAATAAACGGTTGATTAAGATGGAGGAGCAATGCTTCGTTTCATATTTTTTAAAGGGCTTTATTCTACGCTCGATCTGTATACGGACGAGATGCTGCGTATCTGTGGAGAGCGTGGTTATGAAGCGTATGTACTGCACACAACGCATGGCGAAGATACAGCGTGTATACATATCAATGAAGAACAGGAAATAAAAGAGAGAGAAGGGCTGCTCCGTTTTCTGGAAAAGCCCGTGACCGCAGCGATCGGGTTTGGAAATATGGGATTGCGCTATGAGATGGATGGGATCGGAAACATCTGGGATGCTTATAAGGTACCCTATATTGATGTTATGATGGACCATCCATTTCATTTTTCTGGGATATTTCGTTATGCGGCAAAACAGACGGTGCTGCTCTGCCCGGATCGCAATCATGCGGCGTATATCCGGCGTTTTTATCCCAATATCGCGCGGGCGGATTTCCTGCCGCATGCGGGAATGGAACTGCCCGGTGAAAAAAAGCTGATCTGTGACCGTAGTATCGGGGTGCTTTACGCCGGAGGTCTGTCAAGGGGAGTAGTTGGTCATATGGTGCCGGATTTAAGCAGCTTTTCGGATTTTGACGCGGATCGTCTGACAGAGGCGGTTTTGGATGATCTTTTGCATCATCCGTACAAAACGACGGAAGCGGCGGTCGAGGAATATTTAAATGGGATCGGTATTTTTTATCCCGATGAGATTTTGCGAGAAGTGATAAGAAAGCTCCGCTTTTTAGATTCCTACATCACATCCTTTTTCCGGGAGATGACGGTAAAACTCTTAGTGGAACATGGCGTGAAGGTGACACTCTACGGCGCGGGATGGGATGTCTGCGACTGGATCGACCATCCGAATCTCGATTACCGCGGCGTGGTGCCGGCGCAGGAGATACCAAAGCTTATGACAGACGCAAAGATCGTGTTGAATACGATGACTTGGTTTAAGGACGGTTCCCATGACCGGGTGTTCAACGGTATGCTTGCGGGAGCGGCGGTGGTATCGGACACATCGCTTTATATGAAAGAAGAATTTACGGATGAGAGGGAACTGGTATTTTTTGAACTGGAACGGCTTTTCGAATTGCCGGATCAGGTAAAAAGACTGCTTGCAGATGAGGAAAAACTGCAGCGGATTGCGGACTGCGGCTATGCGGCAGCAGCCGGGAAACATCGGATGGAGAATCGGTTGGATGCAATTTTGCGGATCATCCGGTCGTGAAAGAACAGCAAAAACAATAAGCAGCAGGAGGATTTTTAAATGGGTTATATGGCAGCAGAAACAAGATACGATACGATGCAGTATCACCGCACTGGAAAAAGCGGGCTTTTACTTCCGGTGCTTTCTCTGGGGTTCTGGCACAATTTTGGAACCAGAGACGATTATGATAATATGAAGCAGATGTGTTTTACTGCGTTTGACAATGGGATCACACATTTTGATCTTGCGAACAATTATGGGCCGGAGTATGGAAGCGCAGAGATGAATCTCGGTAAGATCTTAAAAGAAGAGTTTATGGCTTACCGGGATGAACTGCTCATTAGTACAAAAGCAGGATATGATATGTGGCCGGGTCCTTACGGCGACCACGGCAGCCGAAAATATCTGATCGCAAGTATTGATCAGAGTCTGAAGCGGATGGGACTGGACTATGTGGACATTTTTTATCATCACAGAATGGACCCGGATACGCCGCTGGAAGAAACGATGCTCGCACTCGATCAGATCGTGCGAAGCGGAAAGGCACTGTATGTCGGGCTTTCTAATTATGATGGAGAAACGATGACACGCGCATGCGCAATCTTAAAAGATTTAAAGTGTCCGTTTGTAATTAATCAGAATAGTTATAATATATTTAACCGGACGATTGAAAGAAACGGGTTAAAACAGGCGGCAGTACGGGAAGGAAAGGGGATCATCTCTTTTTCGCCGCTTGCACAGGGGATGCTCACGGACAAATATCTGCATGGCATTCCGCAGGACAGCCGTATCAGCAGAGATGGAAGATTTTTGCATGCGTCTGATCTGACAGAGGAACGGCAAAAACAGATACAGGCATTGAATGATATGGCACTTGCGCGCGGGCAGAGTCTTGCCCAGATGGCGTTAAGCTGGATTTTAAAGGACGGAGAAGTCACTTCGGTGCTGATCGGAGCTTCAAGGCCGGAACAGATTTTAGACAATTTGAAGATCATTGGAGCACCGGGATTTACAGAGGATGAACTTAAAAAAATCGATGAGATCTGCGGGGAAGGTTAGCTGAAGAATAGCAACAGGAGGTTATTGTGAAAAAAGTATTAGCATATTTAAAAGGATACAAAAAGGAATGTGTCTGCGCGCCGCTTTTTAAGATGCTCGAAGCGACGTTTGAACTGTTTGTGCCGCTTGTCATGGCGGCGGTGATCGACACAGGTATCGGAAACGGAGACAAGAGTTATGTCATAAGAATGTGTCTGCTTTTGATCACACTTGGAATTGTCGGTCTGGCGTGCTCGATCACGGCACAGTATTTTGCGGCGAAAGCGGCAGTCGGATTTTCGACCGGACTGCGTCACGCGCTGTTCTCCCATATTCAGAGCCTTTCCTTCACGGAGATGGATACCGTGGGAACATCCACGCTCATTACCCGTATGACCAGTGATGTCAATCAGGCACAAAACGGTGTCAATATGTTTTTGCGCCTGTTCTTACGTTCGCCGTTTATCGTATTCGGTGCGATGGTCATGGCATTTACGATCGACTGGAAAGCGGCAATGATCTTTGTCGTGACGATCCCGATCCTTGCTGTTGTAGTATTCGGCATTATGGCAGTCTCCATGCCACTTTATAAAAAAGTACAGGAAAAGCTGGATGCGGTACTCGGCATTACAAGAGAAAATCTGACCGGAGCGCGTGTGATCCGTGCGTTTAATAAAGAAAATTCCGAGATCGAAAGTTTCAGGGAGAAAAACGAAGGACTGACAGCGGCGCAGTTATTTGTCGGAAAGATTTCTGCACTGATGAATCCGGTGACTTATGTTATCATCAATGTGGCAACGGTGGTACTCATTTATACCGGAGCGGTTCGGGTGGATACCGGAGTGATCACACAGGGCGAGGTCGTGGCACTTGTCAATTATATGTCCCAGATCTTAGTCGAGCTTATCAAGCTGGCAAACCTGATCGTGACATTGACAAAGGCAGGTGCGTGCATCAACCGTATCGCGGTGGTGCTCGATATGAGATCTTCGATGGAGTTTACAGAAGCAGGCAAGAAGGCTGACGCAGAAAACAAAAATGCAAAGAGCGATCTGGCAGTTGAATTTAAAAATGTCGGATTGAGCTATGCGGGTGCCGGAGCGGAAGCTTTAAGTGATATTGATTTTTCCGTGAAAAAAGGACAGACAGTTGGCATCATCGGCGGAACCGGATCAGGAAAATCCAGTCTGGTGCATCTGATCCCTCGTTTTTATGATGCGACCAGAGGAAGTGTTCTTGTTGACGGAAAAGACGTAAAAACATATACAAAAGATGAAATTCGGGATAAAGTCGGTATTGTCATGCAAAAAGCGGTTCTGTTCAAAGGAACAATCCGGGAAAATTTAAGCTGGGGCAGGCGTGACGCGACCGAGGAAGAAATGTGGGAAGCACTTTCCATTTCCCAGTCTAAAGAATTTGTAGAGAAAAAAGAAGGCGGGCTTGATGCAAAAATCGAGCAGGGAGGAAGAAATCTCTCCGGCGGACAGAAACAGCGTCTTACGATCGCAAGGGCATTGATGAAAAAACCGGAGATCCTGATTTTAGACGACAGTGCGTCCGCACTTGATTTTGCAACAGATGCGGCGCTTAGAAAAGCAATCCGCGGCATGAAAGAAAAACCGACCGTGTTCATTGTGACACAGCGCGCGTCTTCGATCCTTTACGCGGATGAGATCGTTGTATTGGATGACGGAGTGATAGCAGGTATCGGTACGCATGAAGAACTTTTAGAAAACTGTGAGGTTTATCAGGAAATCTATTATTCCCAGTTTGAAAAGAAGGAGGAACGTGATGCTTAAAAAATTTGACGATAACCAGTGGGCAACCTTAAAAAAGGTTATGCGCTATATGAAAAAGTATCAAATCTATCTGATCTGTTCCATTCTTCTTGCGGCGGTGACGGTGATCTCAACACTCTATATTCCGGTTTTGACCGGAGATGCGGTGGATCATATCATCGCAGAGCGAAAAGTTGATTTTGCCGGACTTATGCCGATCTTAGAAAGAATGTCAGTCGTGATCGCAGTCACTGCGGCCGCCCAGTGGGTGATGAATGACTTAAACAACAAGATGACCTATAATATTGTGCGGGATGTGAGAAAGGATGCGTTTGATAAGATCGAGATACTGCCTTTAAAATACATTGATGCGCATTCTTATGGAGAAGTGGTGAGCCGTGTTATTGCTGATGTGGATCAGTTTGCAGACGGACTTTTGATGGGATTTACACAGCTTTTTACAGGTGTGATCACGATCTTCGGCACGCTTATTTTTATGCTGAGTGTCAATGTAAAGATCACGCTTGTCGTGGTGCTTATCACACCGGTATCTTTTCTGGTGGCGGGATTTATCGCGAAAAAGACCTACTCCATGTTCCAGCTTCAATCGGTGACCAGGGGCGAACAGACTGCGCTGATTGACGAGATGATCGGAAATCAGAAAGTTGTGCAGGCATTTGGACAGGAAGAGGAGACATTAAAGCAGTTTGATGAGATCAATGAAAAACTGCAGAAGTATTCTCTCCGGGCAATCTTCTTTTCTTCCATAACCAATCCGTCTACTCGTTTTATCAACAGTCTTGTCTACACGGGCGTCGGAATTACGGGAGCGGTCTCTGCGATCAATGGAAGACTGAGTGTCGGTCAGCTTTCCTGTTTTTTAAGTTATGCGAATCAGTACACCAAGCCGTTTAATGAGATCTCCGGTGTTGTGACAGAACTTCAGAATGCGATCGCCTGCGCAGGACGTATCTTTGAGCTGATCGAGGAGGAACCGCAGGTGCCGGAACGGGAAAATGCAGCTGCATTAACAGATGTGGATGGAACGGTAGATCTGTCACATGTTTATTTTTCCTATGATCCGGATAAGAAGCTGATCGAGGATTTTAATCTTTCTGTAAAACCGGGACAGCGTATCGCGATCGTCGGGCCGACCGGATGCGGAAAGACAACGATCATCAATCTGTTAATGCGCTTTTATGATGTAAATGAAGGTGCGATCCGAGTCATGGGAGCGGATATCCGTGATGTCACAAGAGAAAGCCTGCGTGCCGGATATGGTATGGTGCTTCAGGAAACGTGGTTAAAGACGGGAACGATCCGCGAAAACATCGTGATGGGAAAACCGGACGCGACAGAAGAAGAAGTGATCGCAGCGGCAAAAGCGTCTCATGCGCACAACTTTATCAAACGTCTGCCGAATGGTTATGATATGGTTATTACCGAGGATGGCGGAAATCTTTCACAGGGACAGAAACAGCTTTTGTGCATTACACGTGTCATGCTGTGCCTGCCGCCGATGCTGATTTTAGACGAGGCAACTTCATCGATCGATACCAGAACGGAGTTAAAGATACAGAACGCTTTTGCGACGATGATGAAAGGGCGTACGAGTTTTATCGTTGCCCACAGGCTTTCCACGATCAAAGAGGCGGATATTATTTTAGTCATGCGTGACGGAAACATCATTGAACAGGGAAATCACAAAGAACTGCTTGAAAAAGGCGGATTTTATGCGAAGCTTTACAACAGCCAGTTTGCGGTATAGATTGGAATTGACATCGGAAAAAGTTTTTATTATAATGTCCTTTGTTACTGGAAAATAAAGCGTTTGAAGCATCTGGAGCGTGAAGATCATGAGAGAAGAGCTGCAGGAAAATACAATAAAAAGAAGCGAATCTGTACTGGAAAAACAGAAAGAAAAGATTAGACAGCAGAAAGAACAGTTGAAGCGGCACGAAGAGACATGGAGAATGTATAACAGGATTGTGTTTACGCTTTGTACACTGCTTGGTTCGGTGATCGCGATCTATGTTGGCGGATGGGTCATGTTTGTGAAATCGATCCTCGGAACATATGAAGCCTATCTCGCAGGAACTCTGACATTTGCATATCTGGTCAAGGCGGCGGTCAAATGCGTCATGGCTGCGACTGCGGCAGGAGCGATCTGGTGCGGCGGCTATATACTTGGCAGAAAGCTGGAACGATAGAAACGAACTGCGAAAATAACAGAACAGATAGAAATATGCCTTGCCCTGTACCGATAAGTACAGGGCAAATTTCTGTTATGTACACAAAAGAAAGGGGAAAAATATGCAAGGAGAAAAAGATAATTTTTACAAAAAAGTGCTGATACTGGTACTGCCGATGGCGTTGCAGAATCTGATCAATGTCGGCGTGTCTGCAACGGATGTCATGATGCTCGGCGCAGTGGGAGAAAAGGTGCTCTCCGGCTGTTCTCTGGGCGGTCAGGTATTCTGGATCTTAAGCCTGTTTTTGTTTGGCGCGGCATCTGGGGGATCTGTGCTCGTGGCGCAGTATTGGGGCAAGCGTGATACAAAATCGATCGAGAAGATCATGGGCATTGCGATCCTGTTTACGGAGATCGTTGCAGTCTTATTTATGGCACTCTCGCTGTGCTTTCCGCAGCAGATCATGTCGGTGTATACCAATGATCCGGAAGTGGCGGCAGAAGGGGTAAAATATATGCAGATCTTAGCGTTTACCTATCCGATCGCGGCATATACGATGACGTACTTAAACCTTTTAAAGAGCGTGGAAAAAGTCGTGATCTCAACTGTGGTCTATGCAAGTTCTCTTGGGTTAAATATCATTGTCAACGCGATCTTTATCTATGGACTTTTCGGAGCACCGGCACTTGGCGTGCGCGGGGCGGCGATTGGTACGCTCTGTGCAAGATGTCTGGAACTTTTGATCGTGGTCTTTTACAGTAAATATCGTTGTAAGGAAGTGCGGGTGCATCCGGCACTGATCTTTCGGCCGGACAAACTGCTGACAAAGGACTTTTTCTACTATGCGTATCCCGTTATTATAAATGAAGTGCTCTGGGGGCTTGGTTATTCAGCAAATACTGCGATCATGGGACGGCTCGGCAGCAGTGCGGTTGCGGCAAATTCCGTGGCACAGGTCATAAGACAGCTTTCGATGGTAGTCGGTTTTGGAGTTTCCAATGCGACGGCGATCCTGATCGGAAAAGCGATCGGTGAAAAGAAAGAAAAACTGGCAGAGGATTATGCAAAGAAATTTATCTGGCTTTCGGTGGTTTGTGGTGTTGCCGGTTCGCTCGTAGTGCTCATCGTCCGTCCATTCATCGTGGACATTCTCGGATTTGAAGGGATGAGTGCACAGTATCTGCGAAATTTCCTCCTCGTCATGTCCTACTATGTGATCGGACAGGCGTTAAATTCCACGATGGTAGTCGGGATCTTCCGTTCCGGCGGGGACACCAAATTCGGAATGATCCTCGATATGACCAGTATGTGGTGCTGTTCCATTTTGCTCGGCATGGTCGCGGCATTTGTATTAAAGCTTCCGGTTACGGTGGTTTACATAATTCTGCTCAGTGATGAGATCATAAAACTTCCGTTCTGCTTTTTCAGATATCGGCAGAAAAAATGGCTCAATGACGTCACGAGGTAGCGACTTCGCAAAAAATAGGAAGTACAAAAGCAAAAATTAGGTATACGAATGAAAACACCTGTGTTATTTATATTTAGGAAAACACGGGTGTTTTTTGCTGTGTAGGGAAGAAATATAAATCATAAGACAAAAAACAGGAGCGTAAACGTATGAAATTTATAAAAGGAGTTACTTTTGCACCGTTCGTACCGAGCGGATGCCTTGGAACTAAGGAAGCAGAGAAGAGTTTAGAGCTGATGAAGGAGCGCACCGGAGCAGATTTTGTGATCCTTGCGCCGGGAGCGGTACAGGCGACACCGATCTCGGAGGAAATTGATTTCACATCGGAGAGAACGATGACAGATGAAGAACTGATCGCTGCGATCCGCCATGCAAAGAGCATCGGGCTTCGTGTAGCATTAAAGCCGACTGTAAACTGTGCGGACGGTACATGGCGCGGGCATATCCATTTCTTTGATGTGGATGTGCCGTGTGAGCCAAAGTGGGGCAGCTGGTTTGCATCGTACACGAAGTTTCAGCTTCACTATGCAAAGATCGCGGAGGAGGAAGGCTGTGAACTTTTCATCGCAGGCTGTGAGATGGTCATGACGGAGATCAGGGAAGAAGAGTGGAGAAAGCTGATCGCGGACATCAAAGAGGTGTTTCACGGTCTGGTGTCTTACAATACCGATAAATACCAGGAAGGTCATGTGAACTGGTGGGATGCGGTGGATGTGATCTCATCAAGCGGCTATTATCCGGCGGATGACTGGGAAAACCAGCTTGACCGGATCGAAGCGGTTGTAAAGAAATTTGACCGGCCGTTTTTCTTTGCAGAGGCGGGCTGTATGTCAACCGAAGGTTCTGCCGGAGTGCCAAACGACTGGACGGTGCGCGGAGAGCTGGCGCTCGCGGAACAGGCAGATTTTTACCGTACCATGTTCGCGGCGTGCAAAAAGAGAGAATGGGTATCCGGTTTCGGACTCTGGTCATGGAACTGGCGGCTGCCGGAGACTGCGGAAGCACAGCAGGAAAAGGGATATGAGCTCTATGAAAAACCG
Organism: uncultured Roseburia sp.; assembly: GCA_964388945.1. Lineage (GTDB taxonomy): Bacteria > Bacillota > Clostridia > Lachnospirales > Lachnospiraceae > Roseburia_D. Next base: position 73,223 of record CAYMCM010000001.1, on the reverse strand, counting down.
GCAGAAAAGGTCGTCCTTGACTTTTATGAGACGAGAAAATAACACCGATAGTTCATTTTGTGGTAGAAATGAAAACAGGCAAGTGCTATAATGGCTTATATATGTGGATAAGAAAGAGAGGAAAAATTGATTATGGATTACATGAAAGTGTATGAACAGTGGTGTACAGATCCTTATTTTGATGATGCGACCAAAAAGGAACTTCTTGCCATTAAAGATGATAAAGCAGAGATCGAGGACCGTTTTTACCGTCAGTTAGAGTTCGGTACCGGCGGACTGCGTGGTGTCATTGGTGCAGGAACCAATCGTATGAATATCTATACGGTACGTCAGGCAACACAGGGACTTGCAAACTACATTATTTCCCAGAACGGACAGAGCAAGGGCGTTGCGATCGCATACGATTCCCGTATCATGTCCAAAGAATTTGCGGATGAGGCAGCTCTTTGCCTAAACGCAAACGGAATCAAGGCATATGTGTTCCCGAGTCTTCGTCCGACACCGGAATTGTCCTTCTCCGTGCGTGAGCTTCACTGCATTTCCGGAATTGTTATCACAGCAAGCCACAATCCGAGAGAATATAACGGATATAAAGTATACTGGGAGGACGGTGCACAGATCACACCGCCTCATGACAAGAACATCCTTGCGGAAGTTGCGAAAGTAACAGAATTTTCCGCAGTTAAGACCATGGATAAAGAAGAAGCTGTTAAAGCAGGTCTTTACAATGTGATCGGCGAAGACATCGATGACAAGTACATGGAAGAATTAAAGAAACAGAGTATTCATCCGGACATCATCAAAAAGATGGCAAAGGATATCAAGATCGTTTACACACCGCTTCATGGAACAGGAAATCTGCCGGTACGCCGCGTGTTAAAAGAGCTTGGATTTGAGAAAGTCATCGTAGTACCGGAACAGGAAAAACCGGACGGCAATTTCCCGACCGTTTCTTATCCGAATCCGGAAAGCCCGGCGGCATGGGAACTCGCACTTGCGCTCGCAAAGAAAGAAGATGCGGATATCGTGCTTGCAACAGACCCGGATGCAGACCGTCTTGGTGTATACTGCAAGGATACAAAGACCGGAGAATATGTAAGCTTTACCGGAAATATGTCCGGAATGCTGATTGCAGAATACATTCTGCGTGAACGCAAAGCAACCGGAACCATGCCGGAGAATCCAGCACTCGTAGAGACGATCGTTACTACCGACATGGCAAAGGTGATCGCGGCAGATTATGATGTAAAACTGATCGAAGTCCTGACCGGATTTAAATATATCGGAGAACAGATCCGCCTTTTCGAACAGAACCATACATACAACTATGTATTTGGTCTGGAAGAAAGCTATGGCTGTCTTGCAGGAACCTACGCAAGAGATAAGGATGCCTGCGTTGCAGTTATGATGCTCTGCGAAGTTGCTTCCTACTACAAATCACAGGGTAAGACACTCTGGGATGCAATGGTCGATATGTATGAGAAATACGGCTACTTCAAGGAAGGCCTTGAGACACTTACCTTAAAGGGTATCGACGGAGCAGAACAGATTCAGAATATCATGACCGATATGAGAAACAATCCTCCGAAAGAACTTGGCGGATACAAGGTTGTTGCGGTACGCGATTACAAGGAAGATACCAGAAAAGACCTTGCTACCGGAGAAGTTACAAAGACCGGACTTCCGGCTTCCAATGTACTCTACTATGAATTGACAGACAATGCATGGTGCTGTGTAAGACCGTCCGGTACAGAACCGAAGATCAAATTCTACTTTGGTGTAAAGGGAACTACCCTTGCAGATGCAGAGAAGAAGATGGAAATGGTAAAAGAAGACATGTTAAAGGCTGCAAAAGCAGAATAAAAACAGGTAACAGATATAAAAAACAGGGAGAGGCTGCTGCGTAAGTAGAAATACTTGGCGGCAGCCTAATGTTTTTTCTGATAAGAAAAGGAGAAACTATGCGGGATAAAATAAAAAACTGGAATACTGCAGTTGTGATCATACTGGCGGCAGTGATCGCGGCAGGATTTCTGATCGTCATGGATGTGGCGGCATTTTTTTCAAGCTGTTTTGTGGTACTGCCCGGCTATGGAATGACGGTGGTATCGGAGCTTACGGCGAGCGTGTATATTCTGATCCTGCTGCTGATTTTTGGCTACATCGGAATACTCGGAAAAACAGGCGAAGGATTTCTTACAGGATTCTATATCGGTGGTTTTATGACGGCTTACTGTATTTATGAGATCATCGCTCAGTTTTACATTCAGCGGATGTCACAGGAAGGATGGGTACAGTCTTTTGGCTTTATTTTTTTGTTTGTGCTTGCGATGTTTTTGATCGGATTTAATGAAGAGCTGGTGTTCCGTGGGATCATCTTAAACCTGTTTCTGGATAAATTTGGGAATAGTAAAAAAGGAATCGTTACAGCGACAGTATTAAGCAGTGTGATCTTTGGGGCGGTGCATCTGACCAATATTTTTTCAGGAGTGTCAGTGGGAAGTGCCGTAGTACAGGCAATCCAGGCGGCAATCCTTGGAGGACTGCTTGCGGCAATCTATCTGCGGAGCGGCAATATCTGGATCGTCATTATTGTGCATGCGCTGACGGATTTTGCGTCCATGCTTTCGAGCGGTATCTATGGAATGGGAAATGCGGTTGACAGCATAAACCAGTTGTCCTGGCTTAACTTTGTCACAGTTCCGATCTTTTTGATCCCGACGCTCGTGCTGTTCCGGAAAGATAAGCTGAAAGCATTAGAGCATAAAAGAAACGGAATTGTCGTCATTCCATCAGAAAAAGAATGTGAACACACAGTGACCGTGTCTTTGATCCTCGGACTCATTGGTATTTTCATGAGCTGTGCAGGATATGGGATTGCCTTTAGCATGGTCGGTCTGCTAGGAGCATACACTGCATGGAAAGAGAGCAGGAAAAAGAGCGGGCTTTTGACCGCCGCTTTTTGTGTGGCGGTGGCAGGGATGGTGATCTCACTGATTGCATGCGTATTCATGCTCGGTGTGGTGCCGCAGATGGCGGATTTGAGTGATGTGATGCGTGGATTCCAGTAAACAGACAAAAGAGTTTAGAAAAAGAGTACGGCAGAAATGAAGGAGAAGCCGGGAGAGAAGAGGTACAGTATATGGGAGCAAAAAAATGCATGGGTGTGGAGAAAATGACGGACAACCGTTTTCTCAATCTTTATCACATTGATGCGCGTTCCGCGAGCGGTCAGCCGTTTGACTACTATTTTGTGTCACGCAATGGTGAAAAGGACATTAAGATCAAAACGAAGGAAGTAAGACCGGAGGGAATCGTGATATATCCGGTCTTAAAGGATGAGCCGGATAAGGTTGTGATGATACGGCAGTACCGCTATCCGCTGGATGCGTATATTTATGAATTTCCGGCGGGGTGCATTGATCCGGGTGAGACGAAGGAGATGACGGCAGTTCGCGAGATGAAAGAGGAAACAGGGCTTGATTTTACGGTGTATGAGGGAGGAAATGAAAGCCTGCGTAATCCGTTTTTTATCGGGCCTGGGTTTACGGATGAAACGGATGCAGCGGTTTTCGGCTATGCCTCCGGAACGGTGGAGAGTGATGCAAGAGAGGATACGGAGACGTTAGAGGTCGTGTTTGTGGATAAGGAAGAAGCAAGGCGGATACTGCGCGAGGAACGCCTGTGTCTGCGGGCGGCATATCTGCTGATGCAGTTTTTGCAGATGGATGCGTCAGCACCGTTTGCGTTTCTGGATATTTGAGGTTAATTTAAGTAGATTTATCGCAAAAAATGGGGGAAATATAAGCAAAAATTAAGTATACGAAAGCCAATGCTTGTGTTATGTTAGTAACAGTGAAAAAGCGGAAATAAGGAGGAGAAGGAAAATGGCAGTTGTATATCATGAGAAAGAGCGCATTTTCAAACTGGACACACCGAATACGAGTTACATCATCGGTATCGTAGACGAAGAAAATTTTGTCGGACACGTTTATTATGGAAAGAAATTAAAGGATCACAATGTCGGTTATCTGATGGGGACAGCGGAAGCACCATATGTTCCATCAAAGAACAACAGAGATCGTGTATCATTTCTGGACAGTTTTCCGATGGAATATCCGTGCAGCGGATTAGGGGATTATCGCGGAAGCTGTCTGGAAGTACGTACACAGGGCGGGCATACGGCGGTTTCTTTGTCTTATGTATCTCATAAGATCTATGCGGGAAAGCCGAAGCTTCAAGGACTTCCGGCAACCTTCGCAGAGGAAGGCGCATGTGATACCTTAGAGCTTGTCTGTGAAGATAAGGTGCTTGGACTTCAGGTTGTTTTGATCTACTCTGCGTTCGAGGATGTGGATGTGATCGCGCGGAGCGTAAAGATCATCAACAAAGGCAGTGAGGCAGTCTATCTGACCAAAGCACTTTCCTGCTGTGTGGATATGAATAATCAGGATTTTGAACTGCTCACAATGCATGGTTCCTGGGCGAGAGAGCGTATGATCGAATACCGTAAGGTAGGACATGGTTATCAGGGCGTAGAATCTTTCCGCGGCGAATCCAGTCATCAGGATCATCCGTTTATGGCGTTGAAGCAGAAAAACGCGACACAGGAGAGCGGCAGTGTGTACGGATTCCACTTCGTATATTCCGGAAACTTTATAGGCCAGGTGGAACTCAATCAGTTTGACATGGTGCGTGCGGTCATGGGAATTCATCCGGAGAACTTCTGCTGGAAACTTGAACAGAATGGAGAGTTCCAGACACCGGAAGTTGTCATGGTGTACACCGAGGACGGACTGGACGGCATGACACACAATTACCATGAAGTGTATCGGAATCATCTGATCCGCAGCGAGTACAAGAATAAAAAGCGTCCGATCCTGATCAACAACTGGGAAGCAACCTATTTTGATTTCAATACAGAGAAACTGCTTGCGATCGCAAAGACAGCGGCAGAACACGGGATCGAGATGTTAGTCATGGATGATGGCTGGTTTGGCCACCGCAATGACGACAATACGAGTCTGGGTGACTGGGAAGTCAATGAGAGCAAGATCACCGGAGGACTAAAAGCACTGGTAGATGAAGTAAACAAGCTCGGACTGAAATTTGGTATCTGGTTTGAACCGGAGATGATCTCACCGGATTCCAATCTTTATAAGGAACACCCGGACTGGGCAATTCAGATTCCGGGACGTGTGGGTTCGCTCTGCCGTAATCAGTATGTACTTGATCTGACCAGAGAGGATGTCAGAGAGCATACCTATGAAAGTATCGCAAAGATTCTGCGCAGTGCCAATATCGAGTATGTAAAATGGGATATGAACCGTCAGCTTACCGATATCGGAAGTTTTGAACTTCCGGCGGATCGTCAGGGTGAGATCTATCACCGCTATGTGCTTGCGGTTTATGAACTGCAGGAACGCCTGATGCAGGAATTTCCGCATCTGCTTTTGGAGAACTGCTCCGGCGGCGGTGCGCGTTTTGATCCGGGGATGCTTTATTACAGCCCGCAGATTTGGTGCTCGGATGATACGGATGCCGTAGAGCGTTTGAAGATACAGGAAGGTACTGCGCTGGTATATCCGCTTTCTACAATGGGGGCACACGTGTCTGACTGTCCGAATCATACCGTTGGCAGAACGACACCGTTTGAGACCAGAGGCTATGTGGCACTGGCAGGAACCTTTGGTTATGAGCTTGATATTACAAAGATCTCCGAGGAAGACCGCAAGATGATACCGGAACAGGTGAAGATGTATCATACCTATAATGATCTGGTGCGTGAGGGAGATTATTACCGCATTGCATCGTACCGTGAAAATCATTATTTTGACTGCTATGAAGTTGTAGCAAAGGATAGATCAGAAGTGCTTGTTACCTATATTCAGGTATTGAACCGTCCGAACCATCACAGCAGGACGATCTGCTTAAAAGGGCTTGATCCGGATAAGCGTTATGTATTAAAGGGAGCAAAAGACGGACGCAGTTATCTCGGTGATACACTGATGAATGCCGGAATCCGTGTAGAAAACCTGTGGGGAGACTACAAAGGAAAACTGCTTCATTTCGTAGAGGCATAGACAGATTCAACAGACGATGATATAAGAAAGGAACCGGGCACAAGCCAATCGGCTTGTGCCCGGTTCCTTTCTTCTTTTGCTTATTTATAATCGGATACGTTGCTTGCATCTACTTTTTCAAATGGAACCCAGACATATTTTTCGTCATCGGTAACACCGTCCATAGAAGCTATGGATTCTCCTTTGGCGAGATGAGCCGCAGCTTCGACAGCGGCAGTACCCTGTCCTTTTCCAGACTGGTAAACAGTAAATGCCATGTCACCGTCTTCGATTGCTTCACAGCCGTTTGCAGTGGCATCTACGCCGAGAACCGGGAGCTTGTCAAGGTCAATGTTTTCTTCTTTGCAGGCATCGATAATACCGAGTGCCATATCATCATTGTTGCAGATGACGCAGTCCGGTGTGGTACCTGTGGTCAAAGAGACAGAAAACAGTTCTGCGGCAGTGTCCTGACTCCAGTTGGCGAAATCATCAAATACATAGTTGATCGTTTTCCCGCTGGCTTCCAAAGTCTCTTTTGCACCTTTGGTACGTCCGGTTGTAGCGGAGTGACCTTTTGGTCCTTTTAAAATAGCGACATTAAGTTCGCTCTTGTCCGCAAGTTCGTCAAGTACATATTCTGCCTGATACTGACCGGCAACTTTTTCGTCGGAACCGACATAAATGTATTGTCCGGCTTCGAGATATTTTTCATTCGGACAGCTATTGATGAAAACAATCGGCAGATCACCGGCACTTGCTTTTAAGGCTACCGTGGTATCAATGGATACCGGACTGCAGATGATAACATCATAGCCGTCTGCTTCGGCAGATTTGATGAAAGCATATTGGTTTTCAATCGATTCTTCTGCGTCCTTTACATCAAGCTGAACACCCTGCTCGGAAGCGGCAGCCGAAGCTCCGTCCACGAGCGTCTGACGGAAATTATCCATAACATTGATTATAAGTAATATTTTGATCCCATCATTTCCGGAAGAAGCGGAGGAATTGCTGCTTCCGCATCCGGTAAAGGCTGTCAGTGTAAAAACGGCGGCAGCCATCAGGATTGCAAGTTTCTTTTTCATAATTAATTCGCTCCCTTCGAAATTTTGAACGCGCTGACCTGATCCGCTAATTCTTTTGCAGAGGCGGTCAGTTCTTTTGCGTCGTTTGCAACAACCTTGCTGTTGTCGGTGATATGGTTGGCCTGTTCTACCATCGTATCTGAGGTCGCAAGGATTTCTTCGGAACTTGCAGCCTGTTCTTCGGAAATAGCGGCAACATTGCTTGCAACATCGTCTACTTTTTCTACTTTTTCGATTACCTGCAAAACCAGACCGCTGACAGCATCAATGTTACTGAAAATAGCATCAAAGGTCTTTAACGCATCTTCAACAAGACGGCTGCTTTCGTTGATGTTTCCTGCGCTGTCGTCTGCCTGGGTGACAGCATCTTTTACAAGATTATTGATCTCGTGGATCAGATTTTCGATGTCATGTACCGAATCGGCACTGGTCTGCGCAAGCTGACCGATCTCTCCTGCAACAACGGCAAATCCCTTGCCGGCTTCTCCAGCTCTTGCAGCTTCGATCGATGCATTTAAGGAGAGCAGGTTGGTCTGATCTGCAATTCCTGCGATCACGTTGGTGATATTTGTGATCTCCGCTGGATGCTTTTCCGACTTTGTCGATCGCCTGTTGTAAATGAAGGACAGAATCGTTGATGTCGTTCATTGCCGCACCGACACGCTGCATATCGGATTTGCCCTGACGGGAGATCGTGACAGTTTCTTTCATCTTATCGTCAACTTCTTCGCTGTTCTTTCTGGTATCGGCAACAACCATCGCAAGAGTGGTTGCGTTCTGTGCGATATCATTGACAGAAAGAGAAAGCTGTTCTACGGTATTGTTCAATTCCTGCATGGACTGGCTCTGTGTGGTCGAAGCATCGTACATCTGAGCAGAAACGGTATTGCTGTTGTCTGCCTGTGAATGCAGCTTGTCAGAGACATTGTAGATGGATGCGATCATGCCCTGCATGGTAGAAACGAATTTTTCTACGCCGCGTCCCATGCGTCCGATCTCATCGTTGCTCTTGGTTTTTACTTCAACGGTAAAATCACCGTTTGTCATAGCAGTAATGATGTTGGTCAGTTCTTTTACCGGGCGGATGGTCATGTGGGTGACACGCTCGATTAAGACAGCGAGGATCAGCAGACATACAACACCGGCGAGGATCATGTCAGTACGCACGCTCTTAACATCTTTATAAATAATGGAAGTCGGAATATAGGAAACAAGAATCCAGTCAGTTCCTTCGATTTCCGAAAAGGCAGTCATGTAGCCGTCCATTTCTGTGAGAGAATAGTCTCCCTCAGCGATCTTAGTGTCGATGTTCTTTAAGAAAGAATCACCGGAGTCACTTAATTTTGTGGAGATCATGGAACTGTCACGGTGTGCGAGGAAGGATCCGTCTTTCGGGTTGACGAGAAATGCCTCGGCATCGTCCATTTCAATATAACTGTTTACGATGATACTGATACGATCCAAAGACAGATCGGCAGAGATCACCTTTAATGTGTCGGAACCGTCATTTAAAATACCGGAAGCGCTGATTACCGCTTCTCCGTCACTGTTTGTATAGGCATCAGTAAATCCCATGTTCACACGGGTCAGACCGTCTTCATACCATACCGATGAAGTCGGATCACTGTCCTTTTTGGATGAATTATCCGCAGTGATAAGATTGCCGTTTTCATCTGCGATATAAAGTCCGTCCGGATAATTGTCATTAAAGCCGCAGTAGCCGTTTAACATCTGCTTTAATGCGGCGTCGTCCGGCTTGGTCTGTTCGATTGCTTTTTTCGCTACCTGAAAAGATGACAGGTTTTCGTTCAGCCATGCTTCGATTTCGTTCGACTGATTCTCGATCGAAGAACTGAGCAGATTCTCGGAGTAAGACGAGATGATCGACTTGGAAATGTAATAAGATATTCCGGTCAGCACCAGCACGATAATGATGGTGAGCGGAAGAATCGTTCCAAGCAGTTTGGTTTTAATGGAAAGCATCTTTTCGGGATTCTTTTCATTTGTCTGTTTTGGTTTCATTCGTATTCATTCCTCTCTAAAATAATATAGTTTTTTCTGTAACAAAAAAGTATACCCTATTTACATTATAAGCCTTTTCTAAGAAACTACAAGCCTTGAATTTGGCGGTCTTGAGGGACTTTTTGCGATTAGCTGAAATTAGCCTTGAAAAACAAATGTGAATCTGGAATATTGACAAAATCGGGAATTGACTTTAAAATAAAATTAAGTTTAATTAGCTTAAAATAAAGCAGAAAAGTTTGTGAGGGCGTGCATATGGCGAAAGCAGTAAAGCTAGCTGACATAGCGGAAAAATTAGGTGTCAGCACCGTTACGGTCTCAAAAGCGCTGTCCGGTCAGAAGGGCGTCAGCGAGGCAATGCGGGAAAAAATAAAACAGCTTGCGGATGAAATGGGCTACAAACCACCATCGGCAATGAAACAGGGGCGGCAGGCAAAGAGTTACAATATCGGCGTGCTGGTATCAGATCGGTATCTGGATAAATATGATTCTTTTTACTGGAAGATGTACCAGTGTGTGGCAACAAAGGCGGTGCAGAAGGACTGCTTTACGATGCTTGAAGTGCTCACCTATGATAATGAAGAAGAGCTTCAGCTTCCGAAGATCGTACTCGAGCACAAGGTGGACGGTATCGTGATCGTTGGAAAGGTGTCGGGGGCATATCTGCGGGAATTAAAAGAAAGATGCAATATTCCGACGGTATATCTGGATTTTTATGATGAACATATCATAGAGGATTCGGTGATCTCCAACAGCTATTACGGTTCCTATCTGCTTACCAATTATCTGTTTGAGCAGGGACATACGAAGATCGCCTATGTGGGAACGCTTCGGATGACGGCCGGTATCACGGATCGTTATTTTGGATATGCGAAGTCCATGCTGGAACATGGCATACAGATTCCGGATGAGTGGGTTATCCCGGATCGAGATATGAAATACGGTCTGATCAATTTCGATGGAAAGCTGGAGGGCTATAAGGAGCCGCCGACGGCATATGTCTGCAACAGTGATCTTACGGCAAGCCTGCTGATCAAAAAGTTAAAAGAGCAGGGGCTGTCCGTACCGGAAGATGTGTCGGTGGTCGGATTTGACAATTATCTTTATCCGGGACTTTGCGACATCGGGATCACGACCTATGAGGTGGATATGAAAGAAATGGCGCGCAAGACCATACATATTCTGTTGAAGAAGATGAATGGGGAACATTACCGGAAGGGAATTTCGATCGTAGAGGGCCAGGCAGTCATGAAAGACAGCGTAAGACCGTTTGCAGACGAGAATAATGCGGATGCGTAGAGCAGCTTGAAAAAAGTACCTTGATTTTATTTCGGATTTTTGAAATGGGAGAGAGGTACTTTTTTATTTTAGTAAAGGAGAAGGCAGAAGATGAAGAAAGTAACCTTAAATGGGGCATGGAAATTCGGGGAGAAAGAAAGCGCACAGAAGTATTCCATCACCGTACCGGGAACGGTGCTTTCGGGACTTTTAGAAAATGAAGAGATTGAAGATCCGTTTTATCGGGACAATGAGTATAAGACCAGAGAATTATTCTGGAAAGATTATGAGTTTGAGCGGGAATTTGAGGTGGATGATACACTGCTCGCACAGGAAAAGATCGAGCTGGTCTGCGAGGGACTTGACACACTGGCGGATGTTTATATCAATGAGAAAAAGGTGCTGTCAGCGGAGAATATGCACCGTACCTTTAAGGTGCCGGTAAAATCTGTGCTGGAGCTGGGGAAAAACCGGATACGGATCGAATTTCGGTCGGTGTTAAAGTATATTGAAAATTATCCTTACCGGAAGAACCGCAAGATTAAATATGTTCCGTGTGGAGCAATGAAAGGGAATGAGCTTATCCGGAAAGCACACTCCATGTTCGGATGGGACTGGGGCCCGCAGCTTATAGATGCGGGAATCTTTCGTGACATTTATCTTACAGCATACAGCGGGGCAAAGCTGGATGAAGTGTGGATCAGGCAGGAACACGAACCGGAGATGGTGCGGCTTTTAGTACAGGTAAAGCTGGATGAAACAGCCGCTAAAGGAGAACGTATCCGCATTTCAGTCGAAGGAGCGGAACAAAGAGAGCTTCCGGCGGAGGCAGAGACAAAGGCGGAGCTTATCGTGGAGCATCCGAAAAAATGGTGGCCGCACGGCTATGGGGAGCAGAATCTGTATACTGTGACCGTGGAATTGCTTGGTGCGGACGGCAGTGTGCGTGATAAGATCATAAAGAGGATCGGACTGCGCACACTTACGATCAGTCAGGAAAAAGATGAGTGGGGACAGGAGTTTGCATTTATCGTAAACGGCGTGAAGATCTTTGCGAAGGGCGGGAATTATATACCGGAGGACTGCTGTTACACGAGGATCACGAAAGAGCGTCAGGAATACCTGATCCGTTCCTGTGTGCGCGCGAACTTTAACTGTCTGCGCATCTGGGGCGGCGGCTATTATCCGACCGATGCATTTTATGATATGTGCGATGAGTACGGTCTGATCGTATGGCAGGATCTGATGTATGCCTGCAATGTCTATGATGTGACCGATGCGTTTGCGGAAAACATCAGACAGGAGACGCTTGATAATGTAAAACGTCTGCGTCATCATGCCTCACTTGGGCTTTGGTGCGGAAATAATGAGATCGAGTCAGCGTGGGATCACTGGGGCGATTTTCAGAAGGAGACGCCGTATCTGCGCGCAGATTATGTGAAGCAGTTTGAGGATATTCTGCCGCACGCAGTGAAAGAGGCAGATCCGGACACGTTTTATTGGCCGTCCTCCCCGTCCTCCGGCGGATGCTTTGATGAGCCGGATTCTGAGAACCGCGGTGATACGCATTACTGGGATGTGTGGCATGGACAGAAGCCGTTTTCCGATTACCGCAAATACTTTTTCAGGTTCTGCTCGGAATTCGGATTCCAGTCCTTCCCATCCTATAAAACCGTGGAGAGCTTTACAGAGGAAGGAGATCGCAATATCTTCTCGGAAGTGATGGAAAGCCACCAGAAAAATGATGCGGCAAATGGAAAGATGCTCTACTATCTGTCCGAAAATTTTAAATATCCCAAAGATTTTAGATCACTTCTTTATGTGACGCAGATCTTACAGGCAATGGCGATCAAAAGCGGTGTGGAGCACTGGCGCAGGAACCGCGGACGCTGTATGGGAACACTTTATTGGCAGGTCAATGATAACTGGCCGGTGGCTTCGTGGTCTGGTATCGACTATTTCGGACGCTGGAAAGCACTGCATTATGCGGCAAAAAAATTTTATGCACCGGTGGCGGCAAGTATCTGCGTCGACGGAGATACGGCAGGGCTCTATCTGGAAAATGAGACGAGAAGCGGGCAGCAGTATCAGGCGAAGCTGACCTTAAAAACACTGGATTTTGCCATGCTCGACTGCGTGGAGACAAAAGGCAGTGTGGATGAACTTTCATCCAGCCTTCTTTTGGAAAAAGATTATAGCGGATTGTTAAAAGAAAACCGGAAACAGGAAGTCTTTCTGGAAGCGGAGGTGACGCTTTCGGACGGAACCTTATTAAAAGAAACAGAAATCTTTGCGCCGTATAAATATATGGACTTAAAAAAGCCGCAGATAGACGTTGCGGTGATAGAAGAGAGCGGGTGCTACCGTATTCGCCTGTCCGCGGATACCTTCGTGCCGTTTTTGGAACTGGATTTTGCGGATGCGGATGCCATCTTTGATGACAACTATCTGATGCTGACAAAAAAAGCATATACGGAAGTTGCGTTAAAGAAAGATGATATTGTTCGAGGAAGCCTGAAAGATGCGGAGGATGTGAAAGAGCGGCTGGTACTTAGATCCGTGGCGGATACCTACTAAAAGGGTATGATCGTGATAGCAGAAAGGAGACAATATGATGCAGATAATAAAGATTGAAGAAAACGGAATTTACCTTGTGTGGGAGATTGATGATGAAAATAATTTAAAGCTGCTGCATTTTTCAGCACTGCCGTTTCGCCGGGAGGACATCGTGGCACCGTCTATGGATTATGGTTTCCGCTTTGTGGAGATGAATCTTTCGGGATTTGACCGCCCGTTTGAGCGGCATGGCAATAAATACATTGTGACGGCACCGGGATATCGGATGAAGCATGCGGGACATACGGATGAGAGGAACGAACACGGCAGACTGCTCAAATTTATCCTGCGCGATGAAGTGACGGGTGTGTTTGTGGATGCCTATATGCAGTTTTATGATGGAGATTCCATTGTCCGTATGTGGCAGACAGTGCGGAATGAAGGAAAAGAAATGCAGACGTTAGAATATCTTTCTTCCTTTAATTATGAGGGATTTGAGAAAGAAGGACTGCTTTCACAGGATGAGAAGATAAAGGTTTATATCCCGCATAATAGCTGGCAGAGGGAGATGAACTGGAAAACCTACACCCTGCCGGAGCTTGGCATGGAGCTGGCGCAGCCTGCGGACAACCAGCATTCGTCTTCTATGATTCGTGTTTCTAACACCGGAAACTGGTCGAGCAAGGAATATCTGCCGATGGCGTATGTGGAAAATACGGAGGTGGGAAGCGGACTGTTTTTCCAGATCGAGCACAATGGCTCATGGCACTGGGAGATCGGTGACCAGAACGGGCATCTGTATCTTGCGGTGAGCGGGCCGAATGAGATCTATTCACACTGGTACAAAAACTTAAAACCGGGTGAGAGCTTTACAGGAGTTCCGGTGGCAGTGGGCGTGACGGCACAGGGCTTTGATGACGCGATGAAAACGCTCACGTCCTATCGCAGAAAGATTCGCAGAGTCAATGCGGATAATGAAAAGCTGCCGGTCATCTTTAATGATTATATGAACTGTTTGTGGGGCAATCCGACGACAGAAGCAGAGTTTCCGCTTGTTGATGCGGCGGCAGAGGCAGGGTGCGAATATTTCTGTATCGACTGCGGCTGGTATGCGGACGGCGACTGGTGGGACAGCGTTGGTGAGTGGAAAGAGAGCCGCAAACGTTTTCCGAACGGTGTACGTGAAGTGACGGATTATATCCGCGCCAAAGGGATGGTGCCGGGTGTCTGGCTGGAACTGGAAGTGATGGGGATTTACTGCGAGACGGCAAAGAAAGTGCCGGACGACTGGTTTTTCGTACGTCATGGAAAACGAATTTTTGACCGGAGCAGATATCAGCTCGACTACAGGAATCCTGAAGTGCGTGCCTACGCGGATAGTGTGATCGATCGTCTCGTGCAGGATTACGGTGTTGGTTACATCAAAATGGACTATAACATTGAACCCGGTATTGGAACCGAACTGGGTGCGGATAGTGTGGGAGATGGCATGCTTTCCCATGAGCGCAGTTATCTTGCGTGGCTGGACGGCGTTTTTGCGCGCCATCCGGGGCTGATTATCGAAAACTGCTCCAGCGGCGGATTGCGGATCGACTATGCGATGCTTTCCCGTTACAGTATCCAGTCAACGAGCGATCAGGAAGATTACCTGCGGTATGCTACGATTGCGGCAAATTCGCCGACCGGAGTCGCACCGGAGCAGAGCGCGGTCTGGACGTATCCGATGAACCATGAAGAACCGATGTCGGAGGAAGCACTGAAAGAAGAAGTGGTATTTAATATGGTGAATGCCATTTTATTGCGTGTGCATCAGAGCGGACATCTTGCCAGACTGGATGATACGAGAAAAGAACTGGTGAAGGAAGGACTGGATCTCTATAAAAAAATCCGGTCAGACATCAGGGAGTTTTATCCGTTCTGGCCGATCGGACTTTCTGCGTACAGCGATGAATGGGTAAGTCTTGGTATGCGGGGGGAAAAGAAATGCTACCTTGCGGTATGGCGGCGCGAAGGGACAGAGAAAAGCCGGATGCTCCCAATCGCGGGACTGGCGGGCAGACAGGCAGCGGTACGCTGTATCTATCCTTCTTATGCCACGGAGAAATTTAACTGGAATGAGCGCACCGGAACGCTTAGTGTAGAATTTGAGAAAGAAAAAACGGCAAGACTTTACGAAGTTACCTGGTCGTAAAGTCCTGCCGATGCTAAACGTCCTGCTGCAGCAGATGCTGGCGGTAGGCGTTTGGCGTAAATCCGGTCTCGCGTTTAAAAAGACTGATAAAATGGTTGGTATTTTCAATCCCGATGGATGATCCGATCTCGTGGACCGACTCATCTGTCGTACATAAAAGATCCTTTGCGCTATCGATCCGCCTGTGATTTAAATATTGCAGCGGAGACATGGAAAAATGTTTTGAAAATTCCCGGCAGAGACGGTACTTGCTGATTTCAAGCTTTTGTTCGAAATCAGATAAGGTATAATTCTCGGCATAGGAGTAGTCAAAGCATTTTTTCATATAAAGAAGATAAGGCGGGATCTTTTCAGATGGCTCATCTTCGGTACACCGGATCAGGGCGATCTCTGTAAAAATGTCGGTCAGGCATTTTAGATCCAGAACCGGGTTTCGGTCGGAATAAGTCTTGTTGTTGCGTTCCAATGCTTTGAAATGCTGAAAAACAGAAGAATTTGCATGCAGGTTGATCGGACGTTCCAAGTCTTTTAAAAGTTCGTAGTAATTCTTTAAATTCGTTCCGGTTAAAAAGTAAGCTTCAAAGTTCCAGAAAGAATGGTTGATAAAAAGAGAAAAGGGCTGACGGCAGTCGAAAAATAAGAGCGTCTTCTCTTTTAATGCCACCGACTGGTTTCCATAGCGCAGTGTTCCGCTTCCGCTGTTGGTCAAAAGCAGAAGATAGCAGTTGAGGGAGCGGATGTGATAGGAAAATGGCGGCTGACAGGAGAGTGCGCTGTGCGCGAGCACAGAGATCATGTCACAGACAGCGTGGTCGGACGGGCTGTCATAGACTTCCCCTAACAGACTGTATTCGGATACGCCGGCGCCAAGCGCGGGCAGACGTATAAAGGAAGATTTAAATTCCTGTCTGAAATCCATAAAAACTCCTTTCGCGGTATGCGTACCGCAAGCGTGTATGCATAAATTGCCATAATTGGCGGATATTGTACGAAGTTATTTTCTATATTATATGGTAAAATAGGAAGAAAAACAAGTGATGCGAAGTAAAAAAACGACAAAAGTAAGAGAGAAAACAGGCTAAAAAGAATTAAATAAAAGGAAAATAGATAAAAAATGAGCAAAAATGCACAAAAACAGAAGCTTAAATTTGACTATATATACAGAAATGACGAAATTGGCAAGAAAAAGATATTAAACGCAATTATAGGTGATGACTAAAAATAAAAATATAATATAATTAAATTAAGTTGCAGAGGTAACGAAAAATAAGGTAACAAAAATAAAGGAGGATATTTTTATGAAACTGAAAAAAGTATTGGCAGTCAGCCTGGCAGTTACAATGATGGCATCCATGGCAGCATGCGGAAGCAGTTCTGATACTTCTACTTCCAGCAATGCAAACACATCCGGAAATTCCGCAAAGGACGAAACATCCGGAACAGAAAATGCAGGAAGTGCAGACAGCAGCTCCGTAGATGGAGTGATCAGCTATGCAGATTTAAAACTTGGTGAGGACTGCACAGATCTTACCGCTGAAATCTCTGTTGCAGATAACAGAACGGATATGCAGCAGGATGACTACGTTGGAAAGAAATGGGATGAATATATTGCAGACTTCAATGCAATGTATCCGAACATCACAGTAAACGTAGAAACCATTACTGACTATGCAGAAACATCTCTTCTTCGTTTACAGGGCGGAGATTACTGGGGCGATGTTATGAAGATCCCGGCAGTAGACAACGGAGAACTTTCTACATATTTTTATGCTTACGGTGATATGGATACCATGAGCCCGTTAATCAGATTTGCAAGTGACAAGCAGTATGACGGAGAAGTATACGGTGTACCTTCTACCGGAAATGCACAGGGTATCGTTTACAATAAGAAAGTATTTGAAGAAGCAGGAATCACAGCTCTTCCGACAACTCCGGATGAGTTCATGGCAGACTTACAGCTTATCAAAGACAACACAGATGCGATCCCGCTTTACACAAACTACGCTGCAGGCTGGACGATGGGTGCATGGGACGCTTACATCGGAGGATCTGCAACTGGTGATGCTACTTACATGAACCAGAAATTAGCACATACCCAGAATCCTTTCAGCGATCCGGGCGATGGCACACATGCTTACAATGTATACAAAGTTTTATATGATGCAGTAGCAGGCGGTTTAACAGAAGACGACTATACAACAACTGACTGGGAAGGCTGCAAGGGCATGATCAACAACGGAGAGATCGGTTGTATGGTACTTGGCTCATGGGCTTTCGCACAGATGAGAGATGCCGGCGACAATGGTGCTGATATCGGATATATGCCATTCCCGATCACAGTAGATGGAAAACAGTATGCATCTTCCGGCCCTGACTATAGCTGGGGTATCAACAAAGATGCAGACGATGCTAACTTACAGGCTTCTATCATCTTTGTAAAATGGATGACTGAAAAATCTGGATACGCTTTCAATGAAGGCGGTATGCCAATCGACCCGAACGATGATAACTGGCCGGAAGTATATTCCGCATTCGAAGGCCTTGACTATGTATCTGATGAACCTGCATTAGAAGGTGAAGAAGATCTGCTTACAGACTTAAACTCTGATTCTGAGCTTAACATCAACAACTCTGGTGACAGCAAGATTCAGGAACTCATCGAGCATGCAGCAAACGGAGATATGACCTTCGATGAAGTTATGGACGATTGGAACCAGAAATGGTCTGACGCTCAGGATACAGAAGGCGTAGAGATCAACGAATAATAAATGGGATTTCTTTTTCATTAATAGACCCTAAATAATATAGTAGGAAAAGGGCAGAGAGTGCAAACTCCCTGCCCTTTTTCCTGCCTTTTCCGCTTTTTTCGAAAATTAAAACAACATAGGTTAAAAACAAAATTAAATTAGCTCACAAAACAAAAGAAAAGAAGAATTTGTATAGAAAAAATGCACAAAAACGAAAGCTAATATTTGGTAAAATGGAAGAAAAGGACGGTAATAACAAGAATGGGTAATTAAAAACAAGAATGAGTGATGAATAAATAAATGGAGAATATATAATTAAATTAAGTAAAAAAGAGGTGCGAAAAAATAAGAAACTGCACTAAGTTAAATTAAACAGGGAGGAAAAGCATATGGTAGCTAAAGCAGAAAGTGCTACAAAAGGAAAAAAGCCATTTAGCTTTGCTAAATGGGTGAAAAGCAGGGAAGGCCAGAAAATGCTAATTGTACTGGCGTTTTCGATCATCCCGCTCCTGCTTTTATTTGTATTTACCTACTTGCCGTTCGGCGAAATGGTAAAATTCAGTTTTTACAAAATGAAATACACAACGCCGGTAGATAAACGGCAGTTTGTGGGCTGGAAGAATTACATTGATGTATTCAACAGAAAGGACTGCTTCTCGGCATTGAAGCTCAGCTTGTACTACATTGCCGGTGCTCTGATCCAGCTTGTGATCGCGCTTTATCTTGCAACTATCTTAAGCTTCAAGACAAAGGGAAGCGGATTGTTTAAGGGGCTTATGTTTTTCCCTTACCTGATCAGTGGTATCGCGATCGGATTTATCTTCAAGTTCTTCTATACCAGAGGATATGTATTTGATACCGTTCTTCAGTGGTGTGGTTTTCAGTTAGATAACCTGCCATACTGGCTGAAGGATCAGAAAGTAAACAACTGGTCACTGGTGGCAACTTCAGTCTGGCGATATTTCGGACAGAATATGGTGCTCTTCATCGGAGCGATCATGTCAGTAGACAAAGAACTGTATGAAGCGGCAGAGCTTGACGGAGCAAATCAGTTCCAGCAGTTCTTACATATTATATTACCGAGTATCCGCACGATCGTAACACTTAATATTATCCTTTCCATTTCAGGTTCTTTAAGTGCATTCGAACCGCCATACGTTATTACGAGTGGTGCAAATGGAACCGGAACTTATTTCGTAATCATGAACGAGATCGCACATGTCAGCCAGAAGGTAGGACTTGCATCTGCAATGGCAGTCGTATTGCTGCTTCTTATCTTTGCGGCAACGATCGCACAGAAAGTGATCATGGCAGTTCTTTTTAGAAATGCAAATGAAGAGGACGAAATCAAGAAAAAGAAGAAAGCAAGAGCGTAAAGGGGGTCGAACGGAATGGCAGCAAAGAAAAATAAAATCAAACACAGAAGCGCAGGCGCCTGGATCTGGATCGTAATCAAATATTTCTCACTGATCCTCTTTTCCTTTATCGCAGTGCTTCCGGTGGTCTCCTGTGTCATCACCGCTTTTAAAACAGATGCAGAATATCAGTCCACCAACGTAATGACATTACCTTCCGCGTGGACACTGGATAACTTTGTAAAAGCATTTAATACCGCAAACATGGGAAGAGCGTTTATCAATTCAGGCATCGTGCTTGTCTGTGTACTTGCCGGAGCAATCCTTGTAGGAACACAGCTTGCGTATGTATTGAACCGTTTCAAGTTTCCGGGAAATACACTGATCCGTAACCTGTTTTTGTTTGCATCCCTGCTTCCGGCAGTTGCAATGCAGGTAACTGTATACAACATCATGGGTGCACTTGGATTTATCAATCACCTTTATGGATATATCATCATGAGTATGGGTACTGATATCATCTCCGTATATATCTTCATTCAGTTTATGGAAAACATTCCGGTTTCTCTGGATGAATCGGCGATCATTGACGGTGCATCCTATTTCCAGATTTACTGGAAGGTCATCCTTCCGCTGTTACAGCCGGCGATCGTTACCAGTGCCATCTTAAAGGGTGTAGGTACTTACAACGAATACTATTCCGCCAGCCTGTACTTACAGAGCAAGGATATCCGTACAGTTGCAATGTCCCTTTACACATTTACCGGACCGCTTGGAAACCGTTACAACCTGATCTGTGCCGGCGTTATCATTTCCCTGCTTCCGGCGCTGATCGTATTCATCCTGTGCCAGAAACAGATTTACAGTGGTATTACTGCAGGAGCTGTCAAAGGCTAAAACAAGGAGAATAAAAATATGATGGTCGAAGAAGTAAAAGAGCATTTAGTACATACGATAATTCCATTTTGGAAGAATCTGCGTGACAATGAGCATGGAGGCTATTACGGCTGGCTTGGATATGATCTCGCGCTGGATAAGAAAGCAGTCAAGGGCTGCATCTTAAACAGCCGGATCACCTGGTTCTTTGCCAATGCATACACGCTGTTGAAGGATGAAAGCCTGCTCGATGAAGCAAAACACGGATTCGCATTTATGAAGGATTACTGTTTTGACAAGGAAAACGGCGGCATCTACTGGTCGATCACTTACGATGGAAAACCGGAAGATACAACGAAGCATACATATAATCAGGCATTCTGTATCTATGCGCTGTCCTCTTATTACGAGGCATCCAAAGATGAAGAAGCACTTGCGATGGCAAAGGAACTGTTTCATGTCATCGAAGAAAAATGCACCGATGAGGTGGGCTACTTAGAAGCATTTGACCGTGAATTTCATCTGATCGAGAATGATAAGCTCTCCGAAAACGGCGTGATCGCAGATAAGACGATGAACACACTGCTTCATGTGTTTGAAGCGTATACCGAGCTTTATCGTGTATCCAAAGATGCGGAAGTAAAGAAACGCCTCGAATGGATCTTAGATACGATTGCAGATAAGATCTACAATCCGACGCTGCATCGTCAGGAAGTATTTTTCGATAAAGATTACAATACGATCCTGGATCTGTATTCCTACGGACATGACATTGAGACAGCGTGGCTTTTAAACCGCGGTATTGATGTGCTCGGTGAGGAAGCCTACCAGGCAAAGATCGGGCCGATCATTGACGAGATGACTGCACAGGTTTATGAGGTGGCTTTTGACGGGCATTCCCTTGCAAATGAGTGTGAAAAAGGCGTTGTCAATACACACCGTGTATGGTGGGTTCAGGCAGAGACAGTAATTGGATTCTTGAACGGATATGAGAGACATCCGGAGAAGAAGGAATATTTAGAAGCTGCAAGAAATGAGTGGCAGTTTATTAAGGATTATGTGATCGATAAGCGGGAAGGCTCCGAATGGTTCTGGGAAGTAGACGAGAACGGAAAACCGTATCCGGACAGACCATTCGTGGAACCGTGGAAATGCCCGTATCACAATGGAAGAATGTGCATAGAGGTTATAAGGAGGGATATCGATGTTGCATAAGAGGTATGAAGAAGAATTAAAGAAATACAACGAGCTGATCGCCAAAAAAAATGTAAAATCTGATTTTTACAATGGAATTTACGACAGGTATGAATATCCGGTACTTACAAGAGAACATATTCCGCTTACCTGGCGTTATGATTTAAACTCGGAGACAAATCCGTACTTTATGGAACGTCTCGGCGTGAATGCAGTATTCAATGCAGGTGCGATCGAACTGAACGGAAAATATTATCTGGTTGCCCGTATTGAAGGAAATGACAGAAAATCTTTCTTCGGCGTTGCAGAAAGCGATAACGGAGTGGACGGTTTCAAATTCTGGGATTATCCGATCCTGCTTGATGATACCTGCCCGGATGAGACCAATGTATATGATATGCGTCTGACTAAGCATGAAGACGGATACATCTACGGTGTGTTCTGTTCTGAGAGCAAGGATAAGACGGTAAACGATCTTTCTGCGGCAGTTGCAGCGGCAGGAATCGTGAGAACCAAAGACTTAAAGAACTGGGAAAGACTGGATAATCTGGTTACTTTAAATTCACCGCAGCAGAGAAATGTATGTCTGCATCCGGAATTTGTAAACGGAAAATATGCATTCTACACCAGACCGATGGATGATTTCATCGACACCGGAAGCGGCGGAGGAATCGGTTTTGGTCTGTGCGATGATATTACCCATGCAGTGATCGATGAAGAGCGCATGACCAGCCTCAGAAAGTACCATACGATCACCGAAGCAAAGAACGGCGCGGGTGCGACTCCGATCAAGACCGACAAGGGATGGATACACATCGCACACGGCGTGCGCAACACAGCAGCCGGACTGCGTTATGTCATCTATGCATTTGCAACAGCGCTGGAAGATCCGGGAAAAGTGATCGCAGAGCCGTCCGGATTTTTGATCGCTCCGAGAGAATGGGAAAGAGTCGGTGATGTATCAAACGTTGTATTTACCAATGGTGCGATCGCAAACGAAGCGGGTGAGGTATACATTTACTATGCGGCAAGTGATACCAGACTGCACGTTGCAACAACAACAATCGACCAGTTAAAAGATTTTGTATTCAATACACCACAAGATCCGGGACGTTCTGTTGAATGCGTGGCACAGAGATGTGACCTGATAAAAAAGAATCTGGAATTTTTAGCGAACGAAAAATAAATCAGACAGGATTCCGATTTATTCGGAAAGAAAAGGAGTAAAGTATGAGCAAATATAAAATGATCAGCCCGGCAGTACCGAATGTGCCGTGGCAGGATAAACCGGAAGGATTAAAGAATGCACCGATCTGGCGTTACAATGAAAACCCGATCATTGGAAGAAATCCGGTGGAAGGTGTGGCACGTATCTTTAACAGTGCAGTAATACCTTATGAAGGTGGATTTATCGGTGTATTCCGTGGAGAGCAGACGAACGGTATTCCTTACATTTACATGGGAAGAAGCAAAGATGCGATCCACTGGGATTTTGACAAAGAAAAGATTCCTTTTGTAGACGAAGACGGAAAGCCGTTTATGCCGGTTTACGCATACGATCCTCGTCTGGTAAAAGTAGAAGATACCTATTATATCATCTGGTGTCAGGATTTTTACGGTGCAGCGATCGGTGTTGCAAAGACAACAGATTTCAAGACTTTCACAAGAATTGAAAATCCGTTCCTTCCGTTTAACCGTAATGCGGTATTATTCCCGCGCAAGATCAATGGAAAATTTGTAATGCTTTCCCGTCCGTCTGACAGCGGACACACACCGTTTGGTGATATTTTCATCAGCGAAAGCCCGGACATGGTATACTGGGGCAAACACAGACATGTCATGGGAAAAGGCAGTGAATGGTGGGAATCCTTAAAGATCGGCGGCGGAGCTGCTCCGATCGAGACATCCGAAGGATGGCTGCTTTTCTACCACGGCGTAAGCGGAACCTGCAATGGTTATGTTTATTCCATCGGCGGAGCAATCTTAGATATTGATAATCCGTCTATTGTAAAATACAGATGTGAGACTTTCCTGCTCACACCGGAAGAATGGTATGAGGAAAGAGGATTCGTTCCGAATGTATGCTTCCCATGCGCAACCATTCATGATTCTGAGAGCGGAAAGATCGCAATTTACTACGGCGCTGCAGACAGCTATGTCGGTCTTGCATTTACAGAACTTGATGACATCATTGATTACATCAAGGAACACAGTGTAACGACAGATACAGATACAGAGATCGGCAGACGCTAATAAGTATCGGTAGTTTCTTTTCATCCTGCGGCGGATATAAATTTTTACACTCCAACCGCTGCAGACATAAATACATTTTTTTACTTGTGAGCCTGCATAACAGCAGGCTCACGACATATATAAGGAATAAGTCATGGAATACAGGATCGATTATAAAAGCGGAATTGCAAATCGCGGGAATTTACGGCGGCTTAAGGATGTTATGCGGCGCGCTGAGGCAGGGGAGGATATTTCAGTCGGATTTATCGGCGGCTCTATTACGATGGGATGTCTGGCATCCAGACCGGAACTTTGTTACGCGTACCGGGTGTATGAGTGGTGGAGAAAAACATTCCCGAAGGCAGAAGTTTCCTATATAAATGCAGGAATCGGAGCAACGACATCACAGTTTGCAGCAGCGCGTGTGGAAGCGGATCTGCTCACATATCATCCGGATGTGGTTTTCGTGGAATTTAGCGTCAATGATGATGCTTGTGACTTTTTTATGGAAACATATGAAAGTTTAATTCGAAAAATCTACACTTTTGACCAAAAAACTGCTATAATATGCATAAATAGTGTGCGTTATGACGATGGCGGCAATGCAGAAGTCTGGCACGCACAGATAGCAAGGTATTATGAACTGCCACAGATCAGTATGCAGAGTTCCATTTATCCAAAGGTCGCAGCAGGCAGAATAGCGGCGGAGGCGATTACTTCGGATTATCTGCATCCGAATGATAACGGACATGAGTTGGTTGCAGGCGTGATAAATGCTTTTCTGGAAGAAGTGTTTTCGGAAAGGGAACGGGAGGAAGCGGTGCCGGAGGAGAAAAAAACGCCTCTGACAAAGGCATCCTATGAACACGCACTGCGTTATCGGAATGATAACTGTGATCCGAAGATCACGGGCGGATGGAAAAAGGATATGGAAAAGCAGGAAACGATCACGGACGTATTTCGATATGGATGGACGGCATTTGAGCCTGGTTCCTCCATTGTGTTTGAAGTGACCGGAAGCGAAATTGCGATCCAGTACAAAAAGTCAGTGAAGCATCCGGCACCCGTTGCCAGACTGATCTTGGACGGAGAGGATTCCGCAGGGATAGAGCTGGACGCAAATTTTGAAGAAACATGGGGTGATTGTCTGTTTCTTCAGACTGTTTTAAGACATGGGAGAGAAGGGAGACACAAAGTAGAGATCCAAATTCCCGTGGATTGTGGACAAGTGGCAGAACCGTTTTATCTGGCATCCGTAATTTGCTCATCAAAGCAGGGGAGAGCTGAGTGAGGA
The DNA here is from genome assembly GCA_964388945.1 of uncultured Roseburia sp. Classification (GTDB taxonomy): domain Bacteria; phylum Bacillota; class Clostridia; order Lachnospirales; family Lachnospiraceae; genus Roseburia_D. The sequence continues at coordinate 48,331 of CAYMCM010000001.1, read as the reverse complement.
TATTATAAATAGAAGCGTGATGCATGGCAGACAGATATGGAGGAAAAACCATGGCAAAGAACATTGGAAAAAAGGGAAACAAAACAGCGGTCAAAGAAAAGATGACGAAGGTAAAAGATGCCGCAAAGAAGATCAAAGTGCCGAAATTATCTTTGGAAGGGATCAAGATCCCGGCAGACGGCACAAAAAAGAATAAGGGAAAGATTACGACAAGCAAGAAAGGCAACAGCAAGATCGGGTACAAACTGATTCTCGCATTCTGCGTGCCGGTTGTTTTGATCGTCATCCTGGGAACGGTTTCATACAATCTTTCTGCAAACAGTATCAAGAAACAATACGAGCAGTCTGTTATGGATACCGTGGCATCCATGAGCTTAAACTGTAATCTCCTCTGCGAAAATGTACAGAACAAGGCGGCAGAATTTGCAAGCAACGAGTACATACAGGCATATTATACCAAATCCTACAAAGCGGATGCGGCAGAAGCACAGTCCTGTTATCGTTCCGTACAGACGGTACTTACCACGGTGCGCGGGACTTCAAGCTACATCGCAAACTACGCAGTGTTTGGCGAAAATGGAAACGGGGTTACTTCAACGACCAGCAATACGTCAAAGGATTCTTTTGAAGAATACTTAAAGACAGACGAAGGAGCGCGTTTTAAATCAACCAAAGGAAATGAGAACTACTGGAGCGGTTATCACAATTATCTCGATGAAGTTACCGGATCGCATCCGGACAGCTATGCGGTTGCCTATACGAGAACTTTTTCTAAGGGCAATGGTTTTATCAGTTTAGACATCACGACTACGGCGATCGAAGAGGTTCTTGCCAATATTGATAATGGTGAAGGTTCCTATGTCGCACTGTTTACGCCGGATCACCGTGTGCTCATGATGGAAGACGGCAGTCTTGTGACGACAGATATGTTTGAGGGAAGTGATGTTGAGGAAAAAGCACTGGCGGCAGAAGAAGCCGGAAACAGTTATGTGAAGTTTAATGGCGCAAGCTGTCTGCTTTCCGTTGCACCGATCGGAAATACGGGCATGGCAGTCGCAAGTATCGTACCGAAAGCAACGATCCTGTCGGCCGCATCCGGTATCCGGAATACAACGATCATCATCGTTATTTTAGCGTGTGTGGTTGCCATGCTGATCGGAAGCGTTATGGCACAGGGTATCAGCCGTGAGGTAGTAGCGCTGAACAGACAGATGGATAAGGTGTCAGCCGGTGATTTTACGACAGAATTTACAACAAAGAGAAATGATGAATTCAAACTGCTTGCGGGCGGGATGACCGATATGCTTAAGAATATCAGACAGCTTATGCAGAATGTGATCGAGTTTATCGCTGCGGTAAGTGAGTCCACCGAGGGCGTTGCGTCTACGGCAAGTACCATGGTAGATTCCATGACCGGTATTAACAATGCGATGGAAGAAGTGGCGCAGGGCGTTACCAGACAGGCAGAGGATACGGAAGTTGGGTTACGGGAAATGACGAATTTCTCCGATAAACTGAATCTGGTTCATGGCAGAACAAATGATATGCAGGAAAATTCTGCACAGGCTATGAATGCAATCGAGAACGGAAAAGATATGGTTTATGAGCTTTCCGACAAATCAAAGGCAGCGGCGGAGATTACGAATATCCTGATTCAGAATATCGCCGATGTCGAAGAAAATTCAAAGAGCATCGGAAGTATCATTGCAACGATCAGTGAGATTGCAGAGCAGACAAACCTGTTGTCATTAAATGCTTCGATCGAGGCGGCGCGTGCGGGAGAAGCCGGAAGAGGATTTGCAGTTGTGGCAGAAGAGATCCGCAAACTTGCAGATCAGTCAGCAGAAGCGGGCAGTCATATCCGTCAGATCGTGGGTGTGATCCAGCAAAAGACGAAGATCACCTCAGACTCTGCAAAACGTGCAGAGGAATTTTTAAAGAATCAGGCAGAGTCGATCGAAGGAACCGTAGATATTTTCAGCGAGATCAACACCAATGTGACCAATCTGATAACGGTACTGGGTGAAGTGACTGACAATATGGAAGAAATGGTTTCAGATAAAGAAAAAGTATTTGATTCGATCCGCAGTATCGCGGCTGTTTCGGAGGAGACGGCGGCATCGGCGGAAGAAGTAACGGCGACGGTAAACGGTCAGCTTTCCGATGCGGAAAAACTGGCAGCGGCGGCAGAAGAGCTGAATCAGGAGGTTTCCCGTCTCCAGGATGCACTTAGTAAATATCAAGTGTAATTAAGGAATAAAAGAGAGGAACAAAAATGTTTCGGGAAGATTTTGCATGGGGCGTTGCGAGCAGCGCTTATCAGATAGAAGGAAGAGACAAAGAAGATGGCTGTGGGAAAAACATATGGGATACCTTTACCGAGGAAGGGCGCATCTTTGACGGTCAGAATGCATATGTAAGCTGTGATGAGATTCACCGCTACAAAGAAGATTTTGCACTGATGCGTCTGCTCGGTATCAAGGCATACCGTTTTTCCTTAAGCTGGGCGAGAATCCTGCCGGAAGGAACCGGCAGGGTCAACGAAAAGGCGATCGCATTATACCGAGATATGATCGTTGAAATGAAAAAGAACGGGATCACGCCTTATATCACGCTGTACCACTGGGAGTTTCCCCAGGCATTGCAGGATAAAGGCGGCTGGCTGAATGAAGATGTGATCGCATGGTTCGGGGAATATGCGAAGGTAGTTGCCCAAAATTTCTCGGATCTGTGTGAATATTTCTTTACCTTAAATGAGCCGCAGTGTTTTGTCGGGCTTGGTCATCTCTCCGGAGTTCATGCGCCGGGCAAAAAGATGGAGATCAAAGAGACATTTCAGATCGCGCATAATGCGCTTCGTGCGCATGGTCAGGCAGTCATCAATCTGCGCAGATATGCAAAGCGCGAGATAAAGATTGGTTATGCGCCGACCTGCGGCGTGGCATATCCGGCAACCGACAGGAAAGAGGACATTGAGGCGGCAAAGAAGGTTTATTTCGGATTTTATAATCCGTTAGATAACTGGACATGGAATGTGGCATGGTTTTCCGATCCGGTGTTTCTTGGCAGTTATCCGAAAGAGGGACTGGAAAAATATAAAGAGTATCTGCCAAAGATCACAAAGGAAGATATGGAGCTGATCCATCAGCCGATCGATTTCATGGGGCAGAATATTTATAATGGTTATGCAATACGCGCCGGAGCGGACGGAGAGCCGGAGTTTGTAAATCGGACACCGGGATTTCCGAAGACGGCGGCAAACTGGCCGGTGACGCCGGAGGCGTTTTACTGGGGTGTGCGTTTTCTTTCGGAACGCTATCATCTGCCGCTTTATATTACCGAGAACGGAATGTCCTGCCATGACAATGTATCACGGGATGGCAGAGTACATGATCCAAACCGTATCCAGTTTCTGGATGAATATCTGTCTGCACTTTTGAAGGCAAACGATGACGGTGCGGATGTCAGGGGATATTTTTTATGGACATTTCTTGACAATTTTGAATGGGATAAAGGATATAATGAAAGATTCGGTATTGTATATGTAGATTTTGCAACACAAAAACGGATTGTAAAAGATTCTGCCTACTGGTATCAGAAGGTTATCGAATCCAATGGAAGGGAGCTTGGAATGAACAAACAGGAGACACCAATTTTATTTTTAAACCCTGTATTTACACATAATATCTGGGGAGGAACCAGACTGCGTACAGATTTCGCTTATGATGTGGAAGGCAACGACATTGGCGAGTGCTGGGGTGTTGCAGCGCATCAGAACGGAGATGATACGATTCGTGAGGGCGTTTATGCCGGAAAGAAATTATCTGAATTGTGGAAAGAAGAGCCGGAACTTTTCGGAAATGTGGATATCGACCGTTTCCCGCTTCTCATTAAGATCATCGATGCAAAAGATGATTTAAGCATTCAGGTGCATCCGAATGATGATTATGCAAAGGTGAATGAGAACGGTTCCTTTGGTAAGACAGAGTGCTGGTACATTATCGACTGCCCGGAAGATGCGTCACTGGTCATCGGCCACAATGCAAAGACGAAAGAAGAACTCGGTGACATGATTCATCAGGGAAAATGGAAAGAATTTATCCGTGAAATTCCGGTAAAGAAAGGTGATTTCATCCAGATTGATCCGGGTACGGTACATGCGATCAAGGGTGGACTGATGATCCTTGAGACACAGCAGAACAGCGATATTACCTATCGTGTTTACGATTATGACAGACTTTCCAACGGCAAGCCGAGAGAGCTTCATGTGGAAAAGAGTATCGATGTCATCAATGTTCCGGCAAAATCGGTGGAAGACAGCGTAAAATCTGCCGCACATGTGGAAAAAAATAAGTTAAACGAACTTTATGCGTGCCAGTATTACAAGGTATTTAAGATTGAACTTGATGGAAAAATGGAATTTGAACAGGAATATCCGTTTCTTATTATGTCAGTTCTCGAAGGTGATGCCCTCTTAAACGGACAGCGCATCAAAAAGGGAGATCACTTTATCCTCCCGAACGGATATGGAAAAGTGGAACTTCAGGGAAATCTGGAGATCATCGCATCCACGATTTAACGAAAAAAAGACAGCAGGTTTACGGCGTTGCCGTACCTGCTGTTTTTTCTGCATCCGGATCTGTATAGGAATAGGCATTGGAAATCTTTGCCGAGTTAGAAGTCAGGGAAACCGGCTCTCTGTAATAGGCGACCACCGGAGTGCCGACTTCGATATTCTGATAAATGGCAGCGGCACAGTCAAAAGGAACATTGACACAGCCATGTGAGCCGGAGTTGATATAGATACTGCCGCCGAAGGCACTGCGCCAATCCGCATCATGGATGCCTACGTTATAGGCAAACGGCATAAAATAAGTTACGTTTGATTCGTAGTCCTCTCCCTTTAAAACGGCAGGACTCTGCCGGTATACGATCTTATAAATACCGTCCGGAGAACCGTTTCCGTTGGAAAGTTTTCCGGATACGATGTCTGCTTCGGTCACAAGAGAACCTTCCTTATAATACCACAGATGCTGGTTTGTGTAGTCGATCTCCACATATGTATTTCCGATGTCGTCTGCGGATCTTTGTACACCGCGCTGTTCGTAGACCGGTTCTCTTGTAATGGAAGCTCCGGCAGCGAGATCGGCAGAGATCTGCTCGGCTTCTTTTTTCTTGTCAACGACCCAGCCGTAATCGCCGCCGCCGATTAACACGGTGTCACCCTTTGAGGTAATGAAGTTGCGCCTGCGGCCGTAGGTGTTGTATTTGCTGGCAAGTGACTGGACATAGGAGGTGATCCGGCTCTGGTCTAATGATACGGTATGATCAGAACCAATCACGATCCAGTCTGCGGTCGTGCTGCGGTCCAAAACTTCGTCTTGATCGGCAATGTCATAAGTGATCGATGCACAAAGCCAGGTGTTTACGGTATTCATGCAGGCGGTCAGGGCAGGATCATCCGAAGTTACCGCAGGTGCGAGGTAATCCCTGTCTGTCAGTGTGAGTTTAGTCTCTCCGGCAGAAACAGCATCGGCTACATCCTTTTGTACCTGGTCAGTGAGCAGATGTGTGCCCGGTGTTTCGGCGATCAGTGCATAGCCGTCCTCGGTTTTTTCGATGTACGCATCGGCAGGCTCCGTGATGTTTTCCGGGAGAAAACACGGCAGTGCTAAAACGGCTTCGGCTAAAAGACCGCTGTCATAAGTGACGGTCGTTTCCAGTGTGAGGGAAGTGTCCGAAAAGAGAGATTTCGGCCATGCCCAGGCGTTTTGCTCCGCTAAAAGCCGTTCCTCCTCAGAGCCCGGAACATATGCATAATCCATGTCAGATGCGCTGATATGATATTTGTTTCCATCTCTGTCATAGATTGAAAGAAGGTAGGAGGAAGCAGCTTCTTTGATCTTAGTTTTTGCCTCGTCCGTTGTCATGCCGCCGACCGATAAGCCGTTGATCTCGGTGCGCCAAAAAAAGTGTGAATGGAAATAAAACGCAAAGATCATATATAGAACAAGGAGCAGGAAAAACGGGATTCCAAAGCCAAAGATAAGACCTTTTGCAAGATAGGAATGCCGCCGTCTTTTTCTTCTTTTTGCCATAATAACCCCTTTCTGTAAATAGCTTTTGTTTCTTACCTAAGATAGCACAAAACCTAGAAAAAAGGTAGTAAAAAAAGCAGGTATTTGATGGAATAAAGGAAAAATTAAGAAATGCATCTGTGGGGGACGGACGGGTGATAGTTTAAAGATATGCCGCATAACTGGAAAAAATGAGCATAAAAGATTGTTTTTTTTAGAGGAAAAGAATAAAATAGTCCTAAAAAGCAATACGGGGGATAACATATGATAGAACTGTTAGCAAAGCTTCTGTTAAAAGATACATCAGATACCAGAGATCCGGCAGTGCGCAGAGGATATGGCAGGATCAGTTGTATCGTCGGGATCGCATTAAACATTATCCTGTTTGCCGGGAAATATGTGGCGGGAATGTTAAGCAGATCGGTGGCGGTCATGGCGGATTCCTTTAATAATCTTTCGGATGCCGGGTCTTCCGTCATTACATTGGTCGGTTTTCAAATGGCGGGGAAAAAAGCGGATCTGGAGCATCCGTTTGGTCACGGGCGTGTGGAATATCTCTCAGGACTGATCGTGTCGGCGATGATTTTGATCATGGGTGTGGAGCTTTTTCGCACTTCGGTAAAAAAGATCATTTATCCGGAAGCGGTGGATACGAGTTTGGCAGCGTTTGCAGTGCTCATTGCAGCGATCGGAGTCAAATTTTATATGGCATATTATAATAAGAAGATAGGCAAAAAAATAGACTCGGCGGCGATGAAAGCGACAGCCGCAGACAGTTTGAGCGATGTGGCTGCAACGACCGTTGTTTTGATCTCCATGCTGATCACAAAGTTTACCGGATTAAATGTGGACGGCATTTGCGGCGTGCTGGTTGCGCTTTTTATCCTGCGTGCTGGATGCGGAGCGGTAAAGGATACGCTAAGCCCGCTGCTTGGGCAGGCACCGAGGCCGGAATTGGTAGAACAGATCAAACAGATCGTGATGTCTCATGAGCAGATCGTGGGAATGCATGATCTGATCGTGCATGATTATGGACCGGGCAGATGTATGATCTCACTGCATGCGGAAGTACCGGGAGACGGGGGAATCTATGAACTGCATGATATGATTGATTCTGTGGAGCGGGAGCTGAAAGAAAAGCTGGACTGTGATGCCGTGATACATATGGATCCGATCAATGTAAATGATGCTGAGGTCACAAATATGAAACAGAAGGTGTCGGATCTTATCACCGGACAAAACGATCGTATGAGCATTCATGATTTTCGTATGATAAAGGGACCGACGCATACAAATGTGGTTTTTGATATTGTTCTTCCGGGGGACTGCAGGATGAGTGACGAGGAAGCAGAACACTGGGTTTGTGATCTGATCCGGAAAAACTTTGAAAATGTATATGCGATCGTAAATGTAGATCACGATTTTACGCGATAAATCGACATAATGGCGTGCGTGAAAAGATCAGGAGAAACGAAAAAGACAAAGATTGTAAAAGAATGTAAAAATTCGCCAAATATGAAAGAATGTGATATAATAAACAGATAATATATTATTAACTGCCGGTGAGTCAAAAGAGCCGGCACCGAAAGAGGGAGATAAAAAGATATGAGAACAAAAGGGAAAAGTGTAAAAACGTCACTCATGTCCCTGTGTATGGGGAATGTTGTATTAGCCTGTCTGATCATTGGCATTGTAGCGATCGTCAGTATACGCTCAACGACCAATATGGCAGTCGAAGACTATGAGAACGCAATGAATGATGGGTATAATCAGGAGATCAAATCGCAGGTACAGTCCGTGATCACGATCCTTCAGGCTGAGTATGATAAATGCGAGTCAGGAGATCTGACAGAGGAAGAAGCGAAGAAGGAAGCCGCAGAGATCGTGCGCGCAATGCGTTACGGGGATGAGGGCGACGGATATTTCTGGATCGACGATACAGATTACAATCTCGTTATGCATCCGATCCTGCCGGATCAGGAAGGTGATAACCGCTATGAGCTGGAAGATCAGAATGGGGTCATGATCATTCAGGAAATCATGAAAGTGGCGCAGAGTGCAGACGGCGGTGGCTTTAATGAGTTTTATTTCACAAAGGCGGATGGTGTGACGGTAGCACCTAAGGTCGCATATTCCGGGATCTTTAAGCCGTGGGGCTGGGTTGTATCTACCGGAAATTATGTTGATGATATGCAGTCAGAGATGGCATCCGTACAGAATAATATCAGTGACCGTTTCGTGAGACTTTGTGTCATCATTGCTGTTGTTGCAGTGGTCATGGGAGTTTACTCCATGATCGTTTCGAAGATTTTTGGAAACAGCATCTGTGCTCCGCTCATGAAGATCCAGGATTTGGCGACAAGGCTTTCGAATGGAGATCTGACACAGCCGGTCGATGTGCGGGATAACAATGAGCTTGGAAGAACAGCCGAGGCGTTAAATGTGGCACAGGCAAATATGGTAGAGCTGATCTCGAATATCAGCACGACCTCTGATAATCTTGCGGAAGTGATCCGGACATTTACAAAGAACTTTGATATGATGGAAGAATCCATTGCCAATGTATCCTCAGCAGTCGGAGAGATCGCACAGAATACGACAACACAGGCACAGTCTACCACGGAAGCGGCAGAAAGCATCGAGGGCATTGCGGCTGGTATCGAGACGACATCAAATGAGGTCGGTTCTCTCGGAGACAATGCAAAGACCATGCAGGATTATTCCGATAAATCCATGGATGCACTGCACAAGCTGATCGAAGTAAATACTCAGACGAAAGCGGACATTGATTCCATGTACGCACAGACGGCAAGCACAAATGATTCTGTTACCAAGATCAGTCAGGCGGCAACGCTGATTACGGAAATCTCCTCACAGACAAATCTGTTGTCTTTGAATGCATCCATTGAAGCTGCCCGTGCGGGAGAAGCAGGAAGAGGTTTTGCGGTTGTAGCGGAAGAGATCGGTAATCTTGCGATGCAGTCTGCGAATACGGCTACCGAGATCAATGACATTATCAAGGAACTGACCGACAATTCTGAGAAGTCTATGCAGATCATGCAGACGATGAATGAGGCATCAACGCTTCAGGTCAATACCTTAGAGAGCACGAGAGAGATGTTCCTCGGACTCAAAGACGCATTACAGGAATGCGTAAATGCGGTGGAAACGATGACGGAACGTATCAGTGCGATCAATGCGCAGAGAAATAAAGTTACAGACGACATTGAGACACTCAATCATCTTGCAACTGACAATGCGGCGTCCACCGAAGAGACATCAGCAATGTCCGCAGAGCTTGACGGAGTGGTAAGACAGTCTGCCGACATTGTGCGTACCCTGTTGGATGATGTGCAGGCACTCGAAGATAATACAAAAATGTTTAAATTATAAAAACAAAAATTACCCGAAAGGGAAAAATCAAAGGATCACAGGCATCAGTCTGTGATCCTTTGTTATTATGGCGGCGGAAAAATGAATCTGTTTTTTGTCATAAAAATTTTTGCATGCTCATATGATGTATATTGGGTGCTGTGCACCAGTAGGGAAAAAGTGAATAGAAATGCAAAATAATGGATATGATGAAAATATGAAAAGCAGGGTTTTATCACTTGTTCTGAAAGAAAGGGAAAAAATGACAAAAAAAATATTGGTTGCCATACTGCTCGTGTGTCTTTGCGGCAGTGCTTTGGGTGCATCCAACATGAAACAGAAATCATTTACGCCAGAATCAAACGAACATGAAAGAAAAACACAGCAGGAGGAGGAGATTGAAGAGAAAATAACATTGTGCAGAGAGCCGCAGATACAGGCAGCCGCCGCACCGATCACAGCAGAGGCTGAAACAACGGTCATTGTGACGAATGCGCTTGATCTGTATCAGAACAGATGGAATATATATCTTACCAGTGAGGAGATTGACCTTCTGGCAAAGATCGTGTGGGTAGAAGCATGCGGAGAGCCGGAAGAAGGACAGGAGGCAGTGGTGGAGGTCATTTTCAACCGAATGTGCTCCCCGGATTATCCCAATACACTCTATGAGGTCTTGAGCCAGGATCATCCGGTGCAGTTCTGCTCATGGAAACTGCGTGATACGGCAAAGCCGACGGAGAAGGAATATCAGTCCATATACCGGGTACTGTATGGACAGACCGAGCTCCTGCGCAGTGATACGGTGTATTTTTCCACGTTTGCGCTGACACCGAATGTAGATAAAAAGATATGCTGTCATTGTTTCTGTTATGGCAGATAGAAAGTGAAATATATTCGAAAATTTTCGTGAAAAAAGTGGTTGACAGTTAATATTTTTTGGGCAATACTGAAACTATTAGCGGTTGGGGGAGAAAAAGATATTAGGGATGGAGGTGTAGCTGCTTTGAATCTGGAAAAATATGATGAGCATGTCAGAGAGTTGATTCATGTCGTGGAAGAGAACGGATCGCAGCGAAAAAATGTGGGTCCGGAATGCGAAGAGCTCTTTGAGATCGCACAGCAGTTGGAGGATGATGTGCTGGCGGGTTACGCTTGTTTTTATCATGGAGACATTTATGCGAACTATCAGACCGAGGGAGAGGCAATCAATTATCTCACACGGGCAGTTCAGCATCTGAAAAAGACAGAGGAATGGGAACTTTTGGTACGGTGTTACAGCAGACTTGGTCTGGCGTTTCAGGGTGCGGGAGATGTCACCAATGCGATCGACAGTTTTTTTGCAGGAATAGATATTGCGCAGGAACATCCGGTGCAGGAGACAGGTGCCATTATCATGAATTTCAGTGCATTCTGTGAGACAGCCGGGGATTATGAGCGGGCGCTCTACTATCGGGTCAGAAGTTTCGGATTGATTGAAGAAATGCCGGAGTCTGAGGCGCGCAACGATTACATAACAGCGATATCCGCGATGCTTCTGCGGCTTTATATGAAGATGGGTGACAGCGAGCATGCGAAGGAAGAAGCAGAGCGTCTGGATTGCCTTTTGGCGAAATACGGAAAGAGCAGCAATGGATTTGAGGTTTATGTAAATCAGTTGATCTATGTGCAGGAGTATGGGGATGCCGTAAGGGAACAGGAATTAAAGGAACAGACGCTGGAAGCATTTTTGGGCTGTGAAAATCTGATCGAATATTTTGACGAGTGCGTAGGGTTTATTTATTATCTGAAGCGGATCGAAGACTATGAACTGCTTGAGAAAGTGCTTAACCATATGGCAGATACGCTGGATCGGGATTTCAAAGATACGGAGACGACCCGTGAGCATAGCTTGAAGGTTCTGGCAGAAAAGATCCGGTTGTATCAAATGATCGGGGATGAGGAAAAACAGTACAAAGAACTGCAGAAATATTTTATGCTGGAAGGAAAGCGTGTGAAGTCACAGCAGGAATCCACACGTTCTCTGATCTCGATGCGCAGTACCCTGCGTCAGACAGAGATTGAGAAGATGTTTCTGATGCAGCAGGCGGACATGGATGCGCTCACCGGTATCCCGAACCGGCGCAGGATGAATGAACAGGCAGATCAGATATTTGCGAAGGCGGCGCGGGAGCAGACTGCATTTGGCATGGCAATGCTGGATATCGATTATTTTAAACAGTGGAATGATACCTATGGACATCACATCGGAGATCAGTGTCTGACGGCACTGTCAGAGATCTTAAAGGAACAGATGGACGAAAAGCTGTTTGCGTTCCGTTATGGTGGGGATGAATTTATGATCCTGTTTGATGATATGGCGGATCATGAGATCTTACAGCGCGCAAAACAGATACAGGAGAGAGTCGCTGCGGCGGGAAGCAAACTCGGGCTTGAAAACCTGACGATTTCTATCGGAATTGCAAACTGGGTTCCTCGCAAGGGAAATCAGGTATGGGATTATGCTTCGACGGCAGATCAGACACTTTACTGGGTGAAACGAAAAGGACGCAACAATGTGCGTCTGGTTCAACGGAACAAAGAGATCAGTGAGGAGAACGGAGAAGTCGCCTGTTGATACCCAATCGAAAAAATGCGAAAAAGTATTGTACAATAAGGCTATTAAATGTACTTATCATAGAGAGGTATTGGGGGATAACAAATGAAGAAAGTGGCACTTCTTGCGGATGGCTGGAGAAGGCTTGTCACGTACGCCTGGGTGGACGGGATCATGAAAAGGGCAGAGGAGCTGGATGAGCAGATCTGCCTGTATTATTTTAGTACGAATGGAACCTGGAGCCGTGACAGAAAATTTAACAGCGGAGAGTACACTCTGTATGAGCAGCATGGCTTTGAAGAACTAAAAAAGGCAGTATATGATTATACAGCAGAAGTGCTTCTTGCGTTAAAAGAGATCGGCTGCACACCGGATATGGTGCAGGTCGGAAATGAAATCCGAAGCGGGATGCTCTTTCCGGACGGGGCGGTTCCGAATTACAGACAGCTTGCAGAGCTGGTAAATGCCGGAATACGTGCAGTGAGGGAATATGCGCCGGATACAGAGGTGATGATCCATCTAGATCAGGGCGGAAGATATTATTATCTGAAAGAATGGTTTGATGCGATGTTTGATGCCGGGATGGAAAAGATTGATGCAATCGGAATCTCGTTTTATTCCTTCTGGCACGGTACATACATGGATCTGCGTGACACGATGCAAAGGCTGATCGAGCGATACCGGCTTCCGGTTTATGTGGTTGAGACTGCGCATCCGTGGAGACATTGTGACGGGGAGCATGTCTCAAAGGAGCTTATGGAGACTGCTGGTCTGCCGGCGGGGATCGAGGAGCAGAAAAAGGCACTTTCGATCATCATGCAGATTGCGGCTACGGCTACCGGGAATGCGGGAAAGACCGGCGTTTACTATTGGGAGCCGGTATGTGCGCCGGAGCGCGGATTTGGTTCATGGAATGAAAATATGGGCATGTTTGATGAGAAATGTGCAGCACTGCCCGGATGGGATGCATACCGGGAGTTTGACAGGGAGCATCCGCCGATCCAAGACCTTGATGGTTTTATAGAACAACTGTATGCATGGGAAGAAGATGCGCAGGGAAATGCAGGTGAAAATCTGATTCCAAATGGTGATTTTAAGAATGGAACAGAGGGCTGGTGGTGCAGTACGAAGCCGGAGGATGTGTGTGTAGAGACAACGAAAGAGGGGCTTTACATTTCCTCAGATACCAATTTTGATTTTACGGTTGAACGGCAGATATATATAAGAAAACCTGGGAATTACCAGGTTTTGGTAGATTATCGGGGAACTAACACAACAGGCGTTGAGGTGACATTTTTCTTAAAAGAGATCGGAATAGACGGTGAAGTGATTCATGAAAAGAGGATATATCCGTCTGATGTACGGTTTGTGACACACAAGCTGGATGAACCGCTTGCCTTAAAAGCGGGTCATATCAGTGTGGGAGTAAAGATGCATACGCCGCCGGTTTTCGCGAAAATAAGAAAGATTGCGCTTATATCATGTGATGAAACAGTCAGATAAATATGGATTGAGGGAAAAGAATGGGAAGAAGGATTAAAAAACAAAAAGATACGGTTTTTTACAAAAAACTTTTTGAACTGATGGTGCCGATCGTGCTCCAAAATCTGATGCTTGCGCTGGTTGCGGTGGCAGATGCGTTTATGCTTGGCGGAACGGATCAAAACTATATGTCCGCCGTTTCTCTGGCAACGCAGATTCAGTTCATACAGAATATGTTTTTAACTGCGGCTACGGCAAGTCTCGCCATTTTGGGTGCGCAGTATTGGGGAAAGGGAGATTTAGAGACACTGGATGACATTTTCTGTATGGCGATCCGGCTGTGCGGATTGGTGTCGCTTATATTTTTTGGTGCCTGTGTGTGTGTTCCGCAGTATCTGATGCAGATCTTTACGAATGAGAGCGTACTGATCGGCTATGGTGTGGACTATTTAAGGATCGCCGGATTTTCCTATCTTCTGACCGGGATTTCGCAGTGCTATCTGGTCATGATGAAAACCAGTGAACACGCTAAGACCACAGCGGTCATCAGCTCCTTTACCGTCTGTATCAACATCGTTTTAAATGCGGTATTTATTTATGGCGGATTCGGGATCACACCGATGGGAGTCAAAGGTGCTGCGCTCGCAACGCTGATCTCAAGGGTGCTGGAGCTTGGCATTTCTGTTGCAGTCTCTTATCTGCCGGGATATATCCATCCGAAGCCTGCATATCTGTTCCGGCGCAATAAGGAGCTGGCGCAGGATTTTCGGAAATGTGCGATGCCTCTGCTCGGAGCGAGTCTGTTCTGGGGGATCGGCTTTACGTCATATTCATCCTTTATGGGACATCTGGGTGTGGATGCGGCTGCGGCAAATTCGGTTGCGGCAGTTGTGCGTGACATTATCTGCTGTCTCAGCGCAGGAATATCGAGTGCGGCCGGCATTATTGTCGGCAACGAACTTGGTTCCGGGAATCTGGAAAAGGGAAAGACGTATGGAATCCGTCTGTTAAAGATCTCGTTTGTCTGCGGAGCGGTAATGTCGCTTCTTATGTGTGCAGCCGCGCCGGTGATCTTACACTTTGTCAAGCTGAGTCCGCAGGCGGCGACCTATTTAAAGGGTATGTTTGCAGTCATTGCCTTTTATATGATTGGACGTGCGGTCAATGATGTTACCATGAACGGAATCTTTGCATCTGGTGGAGATACGATGTTTGATTTTTACAGTCTTGCGGTGTGCATGTGGGGCATTGCGATTCCGCTTGCGATTGCGGGAACTTATTATTTCCACTGGCCGGTGGTCGTGGTATATGCGTGTACCTGTATTGATGAGGTTGGAAAGCTTCCGTGGGTGCTCATCCATTTCCGGAAATATAAATGGGTGAAGGATCTGACACGCTGATGTGGTCATGATAATATGATATGGTACGAAGTATTTTAAAGATATTTTAAAGAAACGCTTGACAATTTCAAGCAGATATACTACACTACGAACTGTCCGATTTCATATTGTACGAAAATGGACAATTAAAAATCGGAGGAAGAAATGAAAAAAACAGATTATGATGACCACAATCTCGTTGCATTTCAGGAAGCAACAATGGAATTTGATTCTGTTTATGCAAGGTTTGCCAAAAATTGCGGATTGTCAGAAACTGAATATTGGTCTCTTTTATTAATTTCAGAAGGAATTACAACACAAAGTGAAATCAGCGAAAAGCTTTCTATGAACAGGCAGACCATAAATTCTGCGTTCAAGCAGTTGATAAAAAAAGATCTGATCCGTCTGGAGACCTTAGAAAATAATCAAAGAGTCAAAAAAGCGATCCTGACAACGGAAGGGAAAAACTTTGTAGAAAAGAATATTGTTAAAATGTATGAGTTGGAAGAAAAGGCATGGATGTCTATGACTGAAGAAGAGAGAGGTGCATTGACAAGACTCACACGAAAATACAGCAGATTGCTGAAAGAAGCCTTAGAACAGTGATAAAGAAAAATATTGATCATCGGAGGATTTACAATCGGAATTGTAATATCGGAGAAGATGTCGAGTGCGCTCGGTTATGAAAAATAACCGGGTGCATTTTTTATAAAAAAATTATTTTTGGAGGTATGACATGAAACTTATTTTTCGCTTTTTAAAGCCGCATTGGAAACTGTGCTTTTTTACGATCATGTTTATGATCGTGGATGTTATTGGTGCATTGATCATTCCAACCTTTGCGGCTGATATGTTGAACTTGGGAACAATGGGAGTGGAATTTTCCATGCTTCTCAGTACAGCGTTAAAGATGGCTGTGGCAGCACTGATCTCAGGAGTGGCGACAATACTTGGTGCGTATTTGTGTGCGGATCTGACTTCAAAGGTTGGTGCAGATATTCGTTATGAGCTGTATAAAAAAACATTAAGTTTATCCGGCTACGACTTTCGCACATTTGGAACGGCTTCTGTGACAACAAGAACTGTGTCAGATATTACCAATATTCAGTTTGCCCTTTTGAGCTGTTTTCAAATGCTGTTTCCGGTGCCGGTGATCTTTATTGTTTCGCTGACATTAGCGTTTCAAAAAGACTGGCTCATGGGGCTTATGTTACTGGCGGTTCTGCTTATTATTTCCATTGTAGCCGGTGTCATTATGCGCAGTACAGCACCAATGTTCCGTAAACTGCAAAAGAAACTGGATAAAATGAGCAAGGTACTCTTAGAGAATATTACCGGAGTACGTGTTGTAAGGGCATTCAATAAAGAAGCCAGCGAAAAGAATCGTCTTGATCAGGAGTTCATGGATTACGCAGGAACGTCGATTAAAGTGAACAAACGATTTTCTATCCTTGATAGTCTGTCGTTTTTTGCAATCAATGTATTTGTTATCCTGGTATATTCATTTAGTGGTTTTCGCATTACAAGCGGTCATTTTCAAATTGGTGACATTACGGCGATCATTGAATATGCCATACTTGCCCTGTTCTTCCTCATGATGGCACAGATGGTCATTCTTACGCTTCCGCGTGCACTGGAGTGCTGTAATCGTATTATGGAAATTTTAGATTTCTCTCCGACCATTGCAGACAAAGCAGCGGAACGTGTAGAAGAAAAAAAGGATAGTAAAGATGTGCTGACTTTCCAAAACGTATCTTTTCAATTCGCAGATGCAGATGAATACACACTAAAGAATCTTGATTTTACCTGCCGCCGTGGCGAAACCACTGCGATCATCGGTGGTACGGGCAGCGGAAAATCTACGGTTGCATCCCTGATGATGAGATTTAATGATGTAACGGATGGAGCAATCTTACTGAATGGTACGGATATACGGGAAATGCCGCAAAGCCAGTTGCGGGATCATCTTTCTTTTGTACAGCAGAAAGCGTGGTTATTTTCTGGGACAATTTCGCAAAATCTGCGTTATGGTAATCCCGATGCAACAGATGAAGAACTTTGGCATGCCTTGGAAATCGCACAGGCAAAGGATTTTGTAAGTAATCTGCCGGAAAAAATGAATTCTTTTGTTGCGCAGGGAGGTACAAACTTTTCCGGTGGTCAGAGACAGCGTCTTTCGATCGCCCGTGCATTAGTGAAGAAGCCGGAACTTTATATTTTTGATGACAGTTTTTCTGCACTTGATTTTAAAACAGATGCCGCTTTACGAAAAGCGTTAATTCCGGAAACGAAAGATGCTGCGGTGGTTATTATTGCACAAAGGATCAGTACGATCCTTCATGCGGACAGAATTGTGGTACTTCATGAAGGTGAGCCGGTAGGGATCGGCAGACACGAAGAATTGCTTGCAACGTGTTCCGTATATAAAGAAATTTATGAATCACAGACAAAGGAGGTAAATGAAAATGAGTAATGAAAGTACGCTTCAGGCGGATAAAGAAGTGCCGGAAAACGCTGCAAAAACAGCATGGCGCTTGTTTGGGCAATTAAAGAATCAACGCATCCGTTTAGCAATTGTAGCGGTTTGCATCATTTTATATACCGTACTTAATGTATATACACCGTATTATAGTGCCGGTGTGATAGATCGTTTGTTTGCAACAATTAAAAACTGCCTGGATACCGGAGCAAAGTTCTCGATCGACTGGGAGCCGCTGGGTAAGGAAATGACCATTTTGTGCACGATGTATGTATTAACGAGTGTGTTTTATTTCCTGCAAGGGTATTTGATGGCAAGTGTAGCAGAAAATCTGATACTGACATTGCGTAAGCAAATTAGTGAAAAGTTGAATAAACTGCCGCTTCGTTTCTTTGATGGAAACAAGCCGGGAGAAATCTTAAGCCGTGTTACCAGTGATCTTGACAAGGTATCGGAAACCTTGCAAACAGGTTTTTTGAAACTGATCACTGCGATCGGTACGCTGATCGGTGCAATGGCATTTATGTTTTATTATAGCTGGGTTCTTACGCTCGTATTTCTTGCATTTACGATCATAAGTCTTTGTATCACAAAGTTTGTGGCTAAGAAAAATCTTGAGTCCGCTGCGGAACGCCAGGTGGCGCTTGCTTATCTCACCGGTATTACAGAAGAATATTATACAGGGAGAGATGTGATCCGGGCATATAACCATGAACAGGAAAGCGTTGAAGTGGTGAATGGTGCAGTTGATGCATTACGGACGGCAACGAAAAAAGCGGATTTCCTGACAAACTGTGTGAATCCGTTAATACGTTTGCTTTCACGTTTGTCACAGGCTGCGATTATGTTATTGGCTTGTTATTGGATGATCCACGGAAAAATGTCACTTGGAGTTGTGCAGGCATTCTTCCAGTACATCAATATGGCGGCAGAACCGCTTACGGAAACATCCTACATGATCAATTCCTTACAGGCGGCGCTTGCTTCTGCAGAACGTACTTTTATATTTTTGGATGCGGCAGAAGAAGTGCCGGATACTAAAGCTCCGGTTCTTTTAGAAGATGTAAAGGGTAAAATCGCTTTTGAACATGTCAGCTTTGGTTATACACCGGATAAGATTTTGATGAAAAATATCAGTTTTACGGCAAAACCGGGACAAAAAATTGCTGTTGTTGGTTCCACGGGTGCAGGAAAAACAACGCTTATCAATCTGCTGATGCGCTTTTATGAAGTAAACAGCGGTCAGATCACGATTGATGATGTCTGCACAACAGACCTGACAAGAAAAGAGCTGCGACACAATTTCGGTATGGTACTGCAGGATACCTGGCTGTTTGGCGGAACGATCGCAGAAAATATTGCATACGGAAAGCCGGATGCAACTATGGAAGAAATAAAGGCGGCGGCAAAGGCGGCGAAAGTGGATTATTTTATCAGAACGATGCCGAAAGGATATGACACGCTGCTTGATAATGAATCAGATAACCTGTCCGTAGGTCAGAGACAGCTCATTACGATTGCCCGTGTGTTTTTGTATAATCCGCCGGTCATTATTCTGGATGAAGCAACCTCAAGCGTAGATACACGAACGGAAGCGGAAATAGGAAAAGCAATGAAGAAGCTGATGAGCGGCCGTACAAGTTTTGTGATCGCCCATCGTTTGTCTACGATCCGTGACGCAGATAATATTTTATTTATGGAAAATGGAAATATCATCGAACAAGGAAATCATGAAGAATTGCTTGCGAAAGAGGGAGCGTATGCTTCGCTCTATTATAGTCAGTTTGCATAAGGCTTTATAAAATAATGAAAAGGAAGACGAATGGTAATTATAGAATTACTGTTCGTCTTTTTTTATTTTGATGAAAAGAGTGTAGAGGATATATTTGATTATATTCCACCACAGAAAACAAACCAGATATTCACGCCAAAGACAATGGTTAAGAAAATGGTGGATATGCTGGAACAGGAGAATCCCGGATGTTTTGATATGCCGGATAAAACCTTTATTGACCCATATATGAAATCCGGTCTGTATATGACGGAGATTGTGAAGCGGCTGTATCAGAGTGATGAGATGAACAAGCAATTCCCGGACAATAAGGAACGCTTAAATCGGAACGGAGACTTAAAACCCGTTTCCAGTGGTCGGGATGAAGACCTAAAACTCATTCCCATTACAGAGTAAACTGCTAAAAATCAAAGGCGGATGGCTTCGGTCATCCGTCTTTCTTTGATAAAAGGAAATGAATTGAAGAATCCGGGAACCGTAGATTTGATTTTGAGAAAAACAGTGGGAGTTTATTCTTTGATGAAATTGTTGTAGGAGATATGGCAACGCTTAATCAGTTCAAAGAAAAAATTGAAGGCATTGTGTCGTCAAAGCTAGTAAGCTTTGGCAGGTAATCCGAAACAAGCTCCCCTCAGCCGTCAGGCATTCGAGGAAATTTTCCCCAACTTTAACATTTCTTAAACATTTTTTTAAAAACTTGCAAACAAACAGACATTATACTGAAATCACAAAATAAAACAAAGGAGATAGTTACAATGTCTAAATTAGCAGGAGCAAATGAAAAAATCGCAGAAACAGTAGTAGGCGGCTACAAGAAAATTGAGAATGGCGTCGTCGGAGGCTATAAAAAGATGGAAAAGGGAGCGGTTGATGGCTTCGCAAAGGTAACAGATAAATGTATTGAAAAACTTTTTGCCAAAGAGGGCGAAACTGTTGCAGAAGCCAGAAAAAGACTTTCAGCCAACAAAGGAGGTACTTGCCATGAATAGAAATGATCAGGAATTTCTTGTACAAAAAATTCGTACACAGTATACGGAGAAGGAACATACACAGCTTGATGCGTTAAAGAAACTGGATGCAAAGGTAAAACGTCCGGCAACGGTGTTTGCTTATACTTTCGGCAGTATCAGTGCCATTGTTATGGGGAGCGGCATGAGTTTGATCATGACGGATATTGGGGCGACGATTGGGATTGAAAATGAGATGGCTCCGGGAATTATCATCGGTATTTTAGGTATGCTTATGGCGATCATCAATTATCCGGTTTATAAGAGAATGCTTTCGTCCCGCAGGAAGAAATATGCTGACCAGATCATGAAACTCAGTGATGAAATTATGGATAAACACTGTTAAACTTAAACAAAACTTTAACATTTGCATGATATAATAGGTATTGAAAAAATGATTCGGAGGTATTTTAATGTTTAAGATATTATTTGTAGAAGATGATAAGGACTTGAACAAAACAGTCTGCTCATTTCTAACTCACAGCGGATATGAAACGGTTAGCTGTCTCAATGCAACTGATGCCTATCATGCACTTGCTCAAAACATATTTGACCTTATTGTGTCTGATATCATGATGCCTGGAATTGATGGTTTTGAATTTGCAGGCAATGTTCGTGAATTGAATGAGGATATTCCGATACTGTTTATGACGGCAAGGGACGACATTGCGTCTAAGCAGCGTGGTTTTCGCATCGGCGTGGATGATTATATGGTAAAACCGATTGATCTGGATGAATTATTCTTACGGATCGGAGCGCTTCTGCGCCGGGCAAAAATCGTGGCAGACAGAAAGCTTGAAATTGGCAGTTTTGTGATGGATGCCGATGAGCATACCGCATATTTAGTGGGTGAAGAAATACCGATGACCAACCGGGAGTTTAGTATTCTTTATAAATTGCTGTCTTATCCGAAAAAGACGTTTACAAGAACTCAGCTTATGGATGAATTTTGGGATGCAGATACGGAAACAGCACCAAGAGCCGTAGATGTGTACATGACAAAGCTTCGGGGAAAACTTTTGAAGTGTGATGATTTTGAAATCGTGACCGTTCATGGATTGGGATATAAGGTGGTACTGAAGTGAAAAAGGAAGATTTCTGGCATAAATTATTTCGAGGTACTTACAACTATCTGATGTTTTTTCTGCTGGCCGCATTTGTTGTCAGTTGTTCCATGATATTATTTATTTCTACTTTATCGGAAACATTAGAAATTGAACTGACAAAAGAAAACCTAAATATGGCGGCAAAGCTGACGTTTGGAAATGTTGTTTTTTTAGGCGCGTTATTTACAGTAATAGATGCGCTGCGAAGAAAGTTTACAACGGAAAGGGTTACAAAACAGATTGCAGATGCGGCACGGAGCGTAGTTTTGGGAGATTTTAGTGTACGGATCAAGCCAATGAATCACTTTGGTGTGGATGAAAATTTCAATGAGATCATTGAATGCTTTAATACTATGGCGGAAGAACTGGCAGGTGTAGAAACACTTCACACGGATTTTATCGCAAATGTCTCCCATGAGATGAAGACACCTCTTGCTGTGATGCAAAATTACGGAACACTTTTACAGGCACCGGATCTGGGTGAAGAAGAGCGAATCGAATATGCGAAGGGTGTTACGGATGGAAGCCGTCGTCTGGCAGATATGATGACCAATATTTTAAAACTTAACCGCCTTGAAAAACAACAGATCTATCCGAAAACGGAGGAATATGATCTTGGAGAGCAGCTTTGCGAATGTCTGTTAGCGTATGAAGCGGTATGGGAAAGAAAAAATATAGAAATCGATACCGATATGGCGGAGGATGTGAAGGTAAGTACGGATAAGGAGCTTTTAACCCTTGTCTGGAACAATCTTTTTTCCAATGCGTTTAAGTTTACACCGGAAGGTGGTATGGTGTCAGTGGTTTTAAAAACAGAGGATCAGTATGCAGTGGTTAAAGTAACAGATACAGGCTGCGGGATGTCGCCGGAGGTAGGGGCACATATTTTTGAAAAATTTTATCAGGGTGATACTTCCCATGCGACACAGGGCAATGGTCTTGGACTTGCACTGGTAAAGCGTGTGGTGGATATTTTACACGGGGAAATCAGTGTGGAAAGCATAAAGGGAGAGGGAAGTACATTTATAGTAAAATTCCTGAGAAGTTGATAAAAACAATGAAAAGGAGCAGACACATGATGCAAACACAACTTGAAAATGAGAAAGAAGAATTTCGTTTTACCTATTCTGCAAAAGAACAGGAAGAACTGAAAAAAATACGACAAAAATATCAACCGCAGGAAGAAGATAAAATGGAAAAATTGCGCAGTCTGGATGCCGGTGTCACCAGGAAAGCGACTGCGTTTTCTTTGAGTATTGGAATCATTGGAGCGTTGGTTATGGGAACCGGAATGAGTCTTGCCATGACGGATTTGGGAGAGATTCTCGGACTTGGGGGAACAGCGGGTATGGTGCTTGGTATTATCATCGGTATTGCAGGTATTGTTCTTGCGTGTTTTGCATACCCGGTTTACAATCGTCTTTTAAAGAAAGAACGGGAAAAAATTGCGCCGGAAATCCTTCGGCTCACAGAAGAATTGATGAAGTGAGGGAAATGATTTTGGTATGCGGACAGAGGATTTTATAATTTGTTATCAGAAGAATAATTCCACAGATTTTCCACATAATAACTCCAAAGCTTAAACTTAGCAATGGAGGAAAAGAATTATATGAAAGCCACAGGAATTGTCAGAAGAATAGATGACCTTGGAAGGGTCGTAGTGCCGAAGGAAATACGCAGAACGTTACGGATTCGTGAGGGAGATCCGTTAGAGATCTTTACCGACCGGGAAGGAGAGATCATTTTAAAAAAATATTCCCTGATCGGAGAACTCAGTCAGTATGCCGGATTGTATGCGGAGGCGCTTGCACAGACGAGCGGGCAGCTTGTCTGCATTACGGACAGAGACCATGTGGTAGCAGCAGTCGGAGCCGGACGAAAGGATTTTGAGGGAAAACCGATCAGCAAGCAATTAGAAGGATTGATCGAAGAAAGAGGAAATCTGATTGCGGCGGCCGCAGACAATAATTTTGTCCAGATCACGCTCGATGACAGCGGAGAGCACAGCAGTGAGGTCATCAGTACGATCCTCTGTGAGGGAGATGCGATCGGTGCGGTCATACTCTATGGAAAAGACGGAAAGAAAAAGTTCGGAGATACCGAACAGAAGCTCGCAATGACTGCCGCCGCATTCTTAGGGCGGCAGATGGAGCAGTAACTAAGCTGCGAAGATCAGATCAAGATCTTTTGACAACACTAAAAGGTCAGCTTCCATACCGGGCAGGAGCTGTCCGATCTCATGTTCCATATGCAGGCTTTTTGCCGGATTGATCGTAACTGCTTTCAGTGCGGCAGTAAGCGGAATGCCGAAGGAAACGGCGTTTTTAAAGCAGGAGAACAGATTTGTGACAGAACCGGCGAGTGTGCCGTCCGCAAGCGTTGCACGGTTTCCGGTTTTTGTGACGCTTTGTCCTCCGAGTTCGTAAGTACCGTCATTCATGCCGCAGGCACGCATGGAATCACTGATGAGGATCAGATGATCTTCACCGAACAGCCGGAATGCGCTGCGGATCATGGAGGGATGGATGTGAATGCCGTCACAGATCAGTTCCACAAAAACGTCCGGAGAGGCAGCACAGGCATCTGCGGCAGCTCCCGGGATGCCTGGATCGCGGTGCAGCAGGGGTTCCATTCCGTTGAACAGATGTGTTACATGGTTGGCACCGCGTGAAAATCCTGCCGCGGCGGCATCAAAGTCCGCAGAGGAATGACCGAGTGAGACGGAGACAACATCTTTTACTGCATCAATGAAAGCGGAGGCGCCGGGAAGTTCTGGTGCAAGCGTGACAAATCGGATACGATCCTGACAGCCATGAAACAGAGAAAAGAACATGGAGCTGTCAGGATTTTTGATATAGTCTTTCTTTTGTGCGCCTTTTTTTGCCGCAGAGATAAACGGACCTTCCATATTGATGCCGGCAATGCGGGCAGATGCCGGCGCGGGTGCATCCATGAGAACAGAAGCTGTTTCAAAGATCTTTTTGAGACGTTCTTCGGGAAGCGTCATGGAAGTCGGGCAAAAAGTGGTGATGCCGCAGGATTTTAAATAGGCAGCAATCCGTTTTAAGCCTGCCGGATCTGCGTCACAGAAGTCTGCACCGACTGCACCGTGCGTATGAATGTCAATAAAACCGGGGACGACATAACAGTCCGAAGCGTCAAAAATTTCCGTATCAGATGACGTGATCTCTTCCGCAATCCGATGAAAAGCATCAATCTGTAAATCTTTTTTTTCAAACCCCTTCGGGGTAAAAACCAATCCATTTTTCAGTATCATAAAAATCCCTCCGTTTAATCTGCTTGTCTGCGCAAAAAATCCGTGTGGTTATTCGAAATACTGTGCCGGTACTAAGGATAGGGCGGCTTCGTCTGCAACGATGGTCACATGCGGATGGAGCTGTAAAATGGAAGCCGGTACAGCCGGAGTGATCGTGCCGCAGATAGTCCCCCAAAGTGCCTTGGCTTTCGCAGAACCGGAAGCAATAAGCAGGATGCTTTCTGCCTGCATGATATTTTTGATTCCGGTTGAGATGGCATATTTTGGAACCTCATCGGCAGAGGCAAAAAAGCGCGCGTTCGCAGCAATGGTGTTTTCCGTAAGCTTGACCAGGTGTGTCTCCTTTGCAAAGCAGTCGCCCGGTTCATTAAAACCGATATGACCGTTGTTTCCGATGCCGAGTAATTGAAGGTCGATGCCGCCGAGTGTGCGGATCACCTGATTGTAGTGTGCGCATTCTTCCCCGGCATCTGCGGCGCACCCGTCCGGGATAAAAGTATTTTCTTTTTTTATATTGATCGAATCAAAAAAGTTCTTGCGCATGAAGCAGGCATAACTTTGCGGATCGTCTGCAGAAAGTCCCTGATACTCGTCCAGATTGACGGAGCGGATAGCGGAAAAATCCAGATCACCTTTCTGATACCAGTCGATAAGCTGTCTGTAAGTTCCGACCGGAGTGGAGCCGGTAGCAAGACCGAGCACAGCATCCGGTTTTAAAATAACCTGGGCGGAAATAATATTTGCCGCCTGTCTGCTCATTTCATCGTAATTTTTTACCCGGTAGATTCTCATATCGTATCCTCCTCGATCATCTTTTTTATGGAGCCGGAATATTCGCTCGGAGTCATTCCGGTAATTTTTTTGAACTGTCTGGAAAAATAATGAATGGAGCTGTAGCCGAGTGTATTGGCGATCTCGGTAAAATTTAAGGAGTTTTCCCGGATCAGCAGCTTTGCCCGTTCAATTTTCATATGGCAGAACAGTTCGATCACGCCGCAGTTTTTCTGTTCCCGGATCAGGTGCTGTAACTGTGACTTACCGATCAGGGTGCCTTTTGCGATCTCGTCTAAGGTCAGCGGTTCATTTAAATGCAGTGCAAGGTATTCCACAACACGATGATACAGTTCATCGCTGTTCTTCTGGCGTATCGTTTCTTTGGCGACAGGAAGATCCATCGGGAGAGAATACCGCCGCAGCAGATGAAGCAGTAAAAGTTCAAGGTTTAAAGAGATGAGCTGTTCGGCGCCCGGTGGGATTGTTTCCCGTTTGTGCATCTGTTTTAGCATCGGATCATCGAGCGGATCAGAGAAAACATTCTGTGCTTCTAAAATGATCTGGGCTAAAAGTCCACGCTCAAAGTTGTCAACTGCCAGCAGCCGGTTCCGGAAAAAATCCATCTGGGGTGAATCACAGAAAAAGGCGATGACCACCAGATTTGGTGCGACTTTGTGATTGGCACTCAGGCAGTGAAACTCGTTTGGCTTGTGAAAGATGATGTCATTGCGGGAGAGGGTGTAGTCGCGATCTCCTGCGGTTACATTGATCTCGCCTTTGTCAACACATACAAATTCCCAGAAATTATGAGATTCGCCGGGAAAACGATAGTGGCTGCTGTACTCGAAATAATGTATGGTCACAATTTTTTTGATCTCAAGTGCAGGTGTCAGAGAAACACTTTTGTATTCCATAAGATACCACCTCCTGCGGTGAAAACTGCAATCATCCGTTTCTAAAATCATCATAGCACAGATGTACAAAAATAGTAATATAAAAGTAGGATTGTGCAAAAACAATGAGAGATCGTGCAAAGCCTGAATGAAAATACCGCTATATAATGAGGGCAGAAAGGGAAGGAGGTAACCGCCGATGAGAGAACCGGTATTAGTGATCATGGCGGCAGGAATGGGCAGCCGTTATGGAGGTTTAAAGCAGATCGATCCAATGGATGAGGAAGGGCATATCATTATTGATTTTTCGCTGTATGATGCGAAGCAGGCAGGGTTTAAAAAAGTCGTGTTTATCATCAAAAAAGAGACAGAGGAGGACTTTAAAGCCGTTATCGGAAATCGGATCGAAAAAAGCATGGATGTGACTTATGTTTATCAGGAACCGGTGCTGCCGGACGGATTTGCGGTTCCGGAGGGCAGAACAAAACCGTTTGGCACCGGACATGCAGTTCTTTGCTGTGCCCCGGTCATTGACGGACCGTTTGCAGTGATCAATGCGGATGATTATTACGGAAAGCATGCATTTTCGCTGATCTATGATTATCTTATGCGTCATACGGACGAGGAAACCTATCACTATGTCATGGTCGGTTACCAGCTTGAAAAGACGCTGACAGATCACGGACATGTGGCGCGCGGTATCTGTAAGATGGATGAAAATGGGATGCTGACCTGGATCACGGAGCGCACACACATTGAAAAGCGGGATGGAAAGACCATGTACACCGAGGATGATGGGGCATCCTGGCATGAGATCCCGGAGGGCAGTATTGTTTCTATGAATATGTGGGGCTTTACGGAGAGCATCTTAACAGAGCTTCGTGAACGTTTCCCGGAGTTTCTTGTGGAAAACCTTGCGAAAAATCCGCTTAAATGTGAATATTTCCTTCCGGGAGTGGTAGGGCAGCTTCTTGAAGAGAAAAAAGCGGCAGTTACCGTATTGCAATCCCCGGATCAATGGTATGGGGTGACCTATCATGAAGATAAGCCGTTGGTGGAGCAGGCGATCCGTAAGATGAAAGAACGTGGTGATTATCCGGCTGATTTTTAAGAAAATTGGAGCAGGGAGGTTTTGTCATGGAGAAGGAACAGCAGGAAAAATTGATTCAAATTGCACAAAAATTTAAAATAGAAGGAGCAATACATACAATTACGCCATATGGCAGCGGACATATCAACGATACCTACCTTGTAACTATGCAGGCTGGGGAAGCGGGCGGGAATGGAGCAAAGCGCTTTATCTTACAGCGTATGAATACAGCCATTTTTACAAAGCCGCAGGAATTGATGGAAAATATCGTGGGTGTCACGCATCATCTGAAACAGAAGATTCTTTCAAAGGGTGGTGATCCGAAGCGTGAGACACTCTCTTTGGTGAAAACAGAGTCGGGAGAAGAGTATTTTGTGACGAAAGCCGGGGACTATTACCGGATGTATGATTTTATTGAAGGCGCGGTGAGTTATGATGCGGTGAAAGAACCGCGGGATTTTTACGAGAGTGCGGTGGCGTTTGGCAGATTCCAGTATCTGCTTTCGGATTATCCGGCAAAGACACTGCACGAGACGATTCCTGATTTTCACAATACCGTAAAACGCTATGAAGATCTTGAAACTGCGATCATGGCAGATGCGGCAGGCAGAAGAAAACTGGTAGAACCGGAGATTGCGTTTATCCGGGCGCGCAGAGCGGAGCTTGGAAGACTTCTGGAGCTGCAGCATGCGGGCAGACTGCCGCTTCGCGTGACGCACAATGACACAAAGTTAAATAACATCATGATGGATCGAAAAACAGGGCGCGGAATCTGTGTGATTGATCTGGATACGGTGATGCCGGGACTTTCCCTGTATGATTTTGGAGATTCCATCCGGTTCGGAGCAAATACCGGAGCCGAGGATGAGGTGGATCTAAAGAAAGTTTCATTGGATCTTTCGTTGTACCGGATTTACAAAAAAGGGTATCTGGAGGGATCGAAAGGAAGCCTGACTGAAACGGAGATAGAAATGCTTCCGGCTGGGGCAAAGCTCATGACGCTGGAGTGTGGAATGCGTTTCCTCACAGATTATCTGAACGGAGATACTTATTTTAAGATTCACAGAGAACATCAGAATCTGGATCGCTGCCGCAGTCAGTTTGCACTGGCGGCGGACATGGAAAAAAAGTGGGATGCAATGTGTAAGGAGGATTAGCTATGGGAAATAAAATGGAGCGTGTAACAATACCAACAGATATGGACGTGGTAAAAGAGACATTAGAGCTTGCAAAAAAGTGGGGTGCGGATGCGGTGCGGGACTGCGACGGAACGGATTTTCCGAAAGAATTAAAGGATGCCGGACTGAAAGTCTATGCAACGTATTACACCACGCGGAAGGACAATGAATGGGCGAAGGCGAATCCCGATGAGATACAGCAGATGTATCTGATGACGCCAATCTATACGGCAGAAGGTACGACACTGCGGATTCACCTGATGAATGGGCTGTACCCGGATATGCTTGCGCCAAACAGCCGCGATGATATCAAACGCTGGTGGGAAGTCATAGACCGCACGACAGGGGAAGTCGTTTCTTTGGACGCATGGAGTTATGAGGAAAAAACGGGGGATGTGACCGTTGAAACAGAGCCGTTTCATGACTACACGGTAAGCTTTCTTGCGTATATCCTCTGGGACCCGGTGCATATGTATAATGCGGTGGTCAATGACTGGAAAGATGTGGAGCATCAGATGACATTTGATGTCCGCCAGCCAAAGACACATGAATTTACCATGAAGCGTCTGCGCAAATTTATTGAAGAACATCCGTATGTGAATGTGCTGCGATTTACGACATTTTTCCATCAGTTTACGTTGGTGTTTGATGAACTTGCGCGGGAAAAATATGTGGACTGGTACGGTTATTCGGCTTCGGTAAGTCCTTATATCTTAGAGCAGTTTGAAAAAGAAGCAGGCTATAAATTCCGTCCGGAATACATCATCGATCAGGGATATTATAATAACCAGTACCGGATTCCGACCAAAGAATACCGTGATTTTCAGGCGTTTCAGCGCAGAGAGGTTGCAAAGATCGTAAAAGAGATGGTCGACATTACGCATGAATACGGAAAAGAAGCTATGATGTTTTTAGGTGACCACTGGATCGGAACAGAGCCGTTCATGGAAGAGTTTAAAGAGATCGGACTGGATGCGGTGGTCGGAAGTGTCGGAAACGGTGCGACACTGCGCCTGATCAGCGATATCGAAGGTGTGAAATATACAGAGGGCAGACTGCTTCCGTATTTCTTCCCGGATACGTTTCATGAAGGCGCAGATCCGGTAAAAGAGGCGAAGATGAACTGGGTGACTGCAAGACGCGCGATCTTACGGAAACCGATCGACCGCATCGGATATGGCGGTTACCTGAAGCTGACGCTGGATTTTCCGGAGTTTACCGATTATGTGGAATCTGTCTGTGAAGAGTTCCGGGAGCTGTATGGCAATATCAAGGGAACAACACCCTACTGTGTAAAGACTGTTGCAGTCTTAAACTGTTGGGGTAAGATGCGTGCATGGGGCAATCATATGGTGCATCATGCGATCTATTTTAAACAGAATTATTCCTATGCGGGCATCATGGAAGCATTGTCCGGCGCACCGTTTGATGTGAAATTTATAAACTTTGAGGATATTTTAAAAGATCCTGACATCTTAAAGGACATTGATGTGATCGTAAATGTCGGTGATGCAGATACCGCACAGACCGGTGGGGAATGGTGGTGCGATCCGGTCATTTCTTCCGCAGTCAAGGAATTTGTCCATCGCGGAGGCGGTTTTATTGGTGTGGGTGAGCCGACTGCGCATTCGGCAAACGGCCATTTCTTCCAGCTTGCAAATGTGCTTGGTGTGGAAGAGGAACGCGGATTTACGCTCGGTTATGACAAATACAACAAAGAGGTGCATGCGCATTTCATCACGGAAGACGCAGGTGAGCAGATTGATTTTGGAGAAGGAAAAAAGAATATCTATGCGCTTGAAGGAGCGAAGATCTTAGCAAAGAGAGGGGATGACGTAGAGCTTGCCGTACATGAGTTTGGCGCGGGGCGTGCGGTCTACATCAGCGGACTGCCGTTTTCTTTTGAAAACAGCAGACTGCTTTACCGTGCAATCCTCTGGAGTGCAGGGGATGAAGGAAATCTCCATCACTGGTTTTCGTCTAATTACAATGTCGAAGTGCATGCGTATGTGGCAAACGGAAAATACTGCGTGGTCAATAACACTTATGAGCCGCAGGAAACCGTAGTTTATACCGGAGATGGCAGTCATTTCCCGCTTTCCTTAAAGGAAAATGAAATCCGCTGGTTTGAGATTTGATTCATGCATACATCATATGATGTGGGATATAAGACGGCAGATGACGGATGAGACAAGGATTGAGCATTATGGCACCTGTCTCAGCGTTAGGATCGTATGAAATGTTTGCGTGCCCTTGTCGTAATAGTTTTGTATCTCACCGTGATATTTTTCTACGATCCGACAGACACTTTTCATGCCGTAGCCGTGTCTGGATTTATCGGGCTTTTTGGTCGGCAGGTGTTCGCTGTGCGGATAGAAGGGATTGCTGTCGCAGGAATTGGTCATAATAAGAACCGTGTAGGGGGTGTTTTCCCGATGGCTCACACTCAGATCGATAAACGCATCCTGAATATTTACGGCAGATTCGAGTGCGTTTTCAAGCAGGTTGCAGAAAAGAGAGGTCATATCCGTATCAGAGATAAATTCAGTCGTATTGCTGCGGATGTCCGTATGGAATGTGACATTTTCTTTTCTGCATTTGCTCTGGTAGCGGCAGAGGATGGCATCTAAGATCTCACGGTCACAAAGATGCGTGTTTTCTTTCAGTGCGGGTGACTGGATCAGCAGATTGATATATGCTGCGATTTTTTTCGGCTCATTTTTATCATTTAAAACAGAGATAACGTTAATGTGTTTTTTGATATCGTGGATTAGGATGTTCTGGTTTTCATTCTGCTGGAGCAGCAGTTTGTAATATTCCGTAGCATCCTGTTCTTTTTGCAGTTGTAATTGAAGTTCGGTAAAAGCAAGATCTTTTTTCTGATTGTAATTGTCAATGACAAAAATAAGGAGATTGCTGATCAGCAAAAGGATGGCGCTGATAGAGATCATCCATTCGACGGGTATATAGCAGCTTGCATCCTGACAGACGGTCAGTAAAGTGATTAAAATAAATACTGAGACGACAGGAATGCTGATCAGTAAAATGGAACTGTTATCTTCGGGAAGATCATTTCTGTTTTGATCTTTTAAATAAAGAGACAAAAGAAACATAAGAACAAAATAAAAAATTTTACTGATGATAGTTAGAAACAACAAGTCAAAAAAGGAAGATTGGGGAGAAAAATAATTTCTTAAAAAGTAAGGAAGCAGGCTATAAGGAATCAATTCACTCATTCCCATCATTACGGTGGAAGCAGCAGCGTGAAATACAGAAAAATACCATTTTATATGGTAGCATAGGAAAAAGAAGATAAAATTGACCATGAAAAAGGAAACAATATTCCAAGACCAATAATTCTGGGCAGAAGAAAAAAGATATAATCCGGTATAGAGAAGAAAGATAACAGACAATTCTATTTCTAGTCTATATTTGGGAATAAAAAGTTTTTTTGCATATTGGCGAAGAATAAAAGCCTCTATAAAATAAATAAAGATGTAAAGTATAGAAAATGCCATAATCGGTTACCTCGTACTTTCCAAGTATAAAAAATATGCTTCTTTAAATTCGGTGTATTTTCTGCGTGTCAGGTAGGCTTCAAAACGATGGTTTGCAAGGCGGATCAGTGAGTGGTCAAATTCTGAAACATGCGCAAGATTTACAAGAAAACTGCGATGTGACTGAAAAAAACAGCTTTTGGGAAGGGTGTCTGTCCAGAACTGCATATTATGAACGGACTCAAAGTCCTTTTCGGGTGTATGAAGGATGAGTTTGCGTCCCTGTGTTTCCAGACAGATAATATCGGAAACAGGGATGGTAAATACGCCCTGTCTGGTTTCGACTGCGACTTTTTCTGTCACGGAATTATAGTGTTTCAGCGCATCTTTCAGATTGCGGAAGAGTCTCTGACGGTCTACGGGTTTGGAGAGGTAACGGAACACATGAAAACGCATTGCCTCATCCAGATATTCGGTATAGGAGGTCACCACAAAGATGATAGTGTCCGGGTTTTTCTTTTTCAGCTGCTGTCCGACATAAATGCCATCTACGCCGGGCATTTCCACATCAAGAAAAACCAGATCTTTGTCACCAGAGTCTGCGAGCAGGGACTCACCGTCAAAAAAGAGTGATATGGCAGGACATTTTAAGTGATTCCGGGCAAAAAAGTCATGAATGTAGCCAGAAAGCTGTTCCGCAATCGTGCGGTCATCATCGCAGATCAGTATACGCATAAATTTTTTCTCCTTATATTAGATAAAGTGGTCATCGTTCCACGGAGTCCGGTTGCGGTCTACGAGCAGTTCGATAAAACGTTCGGCAAGAGCGAGGTCGGACGGACTGCAAAGGCGAAGCTTATCGGTAATGTCTTTTGAAATGTTGTTCGCGTGCATACTGCCGAGCAGAAGATAATCTGGAGTCACTCTTAAGGCTTCACACAGGTTGAGAAAGGTGTCAATACTGGTTTTTTGTTTGCCGCTTTCGATGGCGGACATATGATTATTCGAGATAGAAAGCAGTCCGGCAAGTTCCCCCTGCTTTAAATTCAGTTCCTTACGCCGCACCCTTATGCGGTTTCCCATTTCGACATAGCGCAGGTACAAATGCATCACATCCTTATCTTAAAAACTTCTGAAATAGTTGTATTTTTCTGTACGGGGAGTAAAAAAATGTGCACAGAAACAAGTTCTCAACCAATATAAAAGTATATCTGACCGTTTGCGCAAAAACGGTCGATTTTTGCTGGAAAAGCGATTATTATAAGGGCGTAACCGAAAGATGTTTATCCGGAAAGGAGAAGAAATTATGACAAAGAAAAATGTTGGGAAACAGGCAGCAAAAGGGGTGGCAGCAGCATTGGATACGATGCTGAAAGCAGATGCGAATTCGGCATCCTGTGGAATTGTTTATCAGCCGAAGGCACCGAAGGAACTGGCACGTTACAGGAAGAGTAAATGATCGCGCGGTGCGCAGAGGGAATAACCGGCTGGCTCATCCGATATGGGGCGGTCAAAGAATCTGACAGAGAGCTATATGTCTATGCGGCATATAGCTTTCTGATTACCATATCGCCGTTATTCCTAACAATCGTAATAGGAACACTGCTTGGAAAAACATGGCAGAGCATTGTTTTGATACTTCCGTTTCTGGTTATCCGGAAATTCAGCGGAGGGATACACGCAAAATATGCGTGGGTGTGCTTTGTATGTTCGTGCCTGCTGCTGCTTTTTTGTATAGAACTTTCCGAATGGATGAACTGCGGTCCGGTACTGATGTTTGTGACGGGAGGGGCGGTGCTTAGTCTTTCTTTGCTAAGCCCGGTAGATTCTGAAAATCGGAGGCTGGATGCAGATGAGAAGAAACGTTATCATAGAATTACGATTCTGCTTGCGGCGGCATTTGGATGTCTTGCATGGATTCTTTCTTTAGGCGGACAGGAAAATGCAGCCGTCTGTATTTCGCTTGGGATCGTCCTGACTGCGGTATTACAGATACCGTGTGCAGGTTTCAGATTATACCGTCTTTTTTTAAAACTGACCAAAACAGATGAAAAAATGTCGTTTCATACATAATTACTTGAAAAGACAGGGGATTTGATGATAATAGGAGAAGAAATTATCGTTTTGGGAAGTGGAGAAAAGTAGTAATATGGAAGGCATCAGTGGATTAAAATCACAGAAGATTACCAAAGCAGCATTGGCAAGGGAGAAAATCTGGGAAGCATTAGAGGATATGAAAGTGGCGGACTGGAATGTGTTTTATGTCGAAGGTCATAAATGCAGTATGGATGATGTGGAAAAGATAAATGACAGTCTGATACGAGAGATTAAAAGTGAGAACAATACGATCACGATCGAAAAGGGAAAATTTTATGGAGTTCCAGATGCGGATGGAAGAAAATGGGCAATGCACATTGCAAAAAACGGAGATTTCCGGCTGATGCATTCGGAAGCACTATATGCTTGGAATCATGGCAAAAAATGTAAAGAAGCCTATGAGTGCTGGGGATTTATCCGCTCCTTAAGTGTGACACCGCGAACAGCCGTGTTTGACATGGAATTTAAAACACCCGGTGAAGTGGATGGCATTTTGCAGAAATATGGTATTCGGCACGGATTTTTTACCGTCAGGGTTGGCGAGCGCAGCAATACGTTTTTTTACAGCAGGGAAGGAAAAATATGTGCAAAACAAGATTATGACCGTTACTACCAGACCTGCCAAAAGCGTGGAGAAGCTGTTTTGCCTTACGGAACGGATTACATGGAGTTTGCGTGAGGCAGTGCATGAAAGCGCAAGGAGGAAGAAAGTGCATAAGGATACTATACCGATTATGGTTAAAAGACACTCAGATGTGAAAGCATCTGGGTGTTTTTTTCGTCCGGCATATGATTATTTTAGAAACAGTTCATGGAATTTTAAGAATCGTGCCACCTTGTATAATCCATGCGTTCAGTGTAAAATAAAAAGATACAAATGCAGGAGCGGCGCAGAGCGCAGGCTGGATGAAAGGGTAATTGGGACCACATGAAGTTCATACATATAGCAGATGTACATTTAGGGCTGATACCGGATGTGGGAAAGCCGTGGAGTACGCGCAGACAACAGGATATATGGGATTCCTTTAGAGAGGTTCTTGCAGTGGCGGAGCGGGAGAAGGCAGATCTTTTGCTGATCGCGGGAGATCTGTTTCACCGTCAGCCGCTTATGCGGGAGCTAAAAGAGGTCAATCAGCTTTTTGCTGAACTTACGCATACAAAGGTGGCGCTGATCGCCGGAAATCATGACTACATACATCCGAAATCGAATTACCGTGGATTTGCGTTTGCAGAAAATGTGATTTTTTTTAAGGAAGAGCAGTTAGGGGTCGTGGAAATTCCGGAGTATCAGGCATGTGTTTACGGTTTGAGTTACTGGCACAGAGAGATAACATCGGATCTTTATAATACGGCAAGACCAGATGATCCGGCGAAGATCAATCTTCTGCTGGCACATGGCGGAGACGCAAAACATATCCCGATGTCGGAAACGGCGCTTCGGGAGAGCGGATTTGATTACATTGCCTGTGGTCATATTCATAAAGGTGGACAGATCATAAAAAACAGGGCGGTTATGGCGGGTTCCTTAGAACCGACTGACTGCAATGACATGGGGCCGCATGGCTACTGGATGGGTGAGGTGACCAAACGCGGCTGCGTGGTGTCATTTTATCCGATCCGCAAATGTGAGTATGTGCCATACGAATTACGCGTGGATGAAAATATGACGCAGCAGGACGTGGAAACAGGACTGAAACAGGCGTTGGCGGCAAAAGAGCCATATCAGAAATACCGGGTGGTGCTTACCGGGAGTTTTGCACCGGGAGCAGAGCCGGATACAGAAAGGCTGCTTGATTTCCCGGATGTGGCGGCGGTGGAGAACAGGCTGTTTCCGGCATATGATTTTGCAAAGTTAAAGAGAGAATACCACGGCACGCTCTTGGAAAAATATATTTTACAGATAGAGGCAATGCCGCAGAATACGGTCACAAAGGAAGCGCTTTATTATGGCGTGGATGCGATCTACCGGGCAATGGAGCAGAGATGATATTAAAAGAAGCATACATAGAAAATTTCGGAAAACTTCATAATCAGACAGTCACGTTTGCGCCGGGTATCAATGTGATCTGCGGAGAGAATGAGGCAGGAAAATCTACCTTGCAGGAGTTTGTCACGGCAATGCTCTTTGGTATGGAGCCAAAGCGGGGCAGGAATCCGGAAAATGATACTTACCGCCGTTATGAGCCGTGGAATGCGGCATCGTATTACTGCGGCAGACTGCGTTTTGAAGTGGAGGGCAGACCGTTTTCGCTCACTCGAAATTTTTATCATAAAGAAAAAACCGCAAAGCTTTGGAATGAGGCGGATGGGGAACAGCTTTCCGTGGAATTTGGAGATCTTTCTATGCTGATCGGGGATCTGAGCCAGAGTGCATATCAGAATACCTGGTGTATTGGACAGACAGGGGCGGTAACAGGAAATGAACTGACCGGTCTGCTGCGAGAATATCTCACGAATCTGGAAAATACAGGAGAAGCCAGTATCAGTTTTGCGCAGGCACAGAAGCATCTTGAATGGCGCGGCAAAGAAATCCGAAAAGAGAAAAAGACACTTTTGCAGGAGAAAGAAAATGAGGTCGAAAAACTACGGGTGGAAGAACGTGTCCTGACGGAAGATATACAAAAACTGACCGAGCAGTCCGGGCAGGAAAAGATCCGTCATGACCTTGCGATGCAGGCGATGATGCGGGAAGAAAAAAGAGCAGGGCAAAAGAAGCGGGATCACAGACGGTTACGACCGTTTGCGGCCGGGGTTATCTGCGGAATGGCAGCAGTCTTTCATTTGTTTTTGTTTGGAAAGTATCCTGTTGCGGTATGGTATGCGGCAGAGACGGTACTGCTTGTTCTGACACTGGCTGCTGCGTGGATGGAATATCGGCAAAAAATGCATCCGAATCTGCGAAAAGGGAAGAATGCAGAAGTGATAGAGGCGGTATATTTAAGAAAACAGCAGGAAGAGATGCAGCGTCATCAGGCTTTGCTACAGGCGTTGGCAGAGCAGAAAGATGACAAGGAACTGCGCCTTAGCAACGTGCGAGATGCGATTAGTGAAGCAATGCAAAAAAGCAGTGGTGAAGTGCAGAATGAAAAGAAAGAACAGGCATTGCTTTTGGCACAGCAGACCTTGCAGGCGCTTTCCGGTGTGATGGCTGTGGAGGAAAAAGAAAGACTATATGCTTCGGCTTCCCGGATTCTTTCCGAGATCACGGGAGGGCGTTACGGACGGCTTTGCTTTGATGATGCAATGCAGATTGTCGTGTATGAGAAAGAAAGGAAAATCCCGGTTTCTGCGCTCAGCCGCGGAACCATAGAGCAGGTATATCTGGCAGTCCGAATTGCGCTCGGAGAGGTGGTCTCTGGAGAGCCGATGTTCTTTTCTTTTGACGAGGCATTTGCTTTTTATGATGAAGAACGCCTTGCGGCGGTACTCGCATATCTGAGCAGACAGTCGGTGCAGTCGCTTATTTTTTCCTGCACATCACGGGAACTGGATATTTTGAAAAAGCATCATATTCCATATCATAGAATAGTTTTACATACAGGAGGAGGCATCTGATGTCCCGAAAGAAAAAAAGAAAGAAAAAATACCGTGGATTTTGGCGGTTTATCAAATTTCAGATATTTTTGATGTGTCTTGTGCTGGGTGGTCTGGCGTATTACTATCTGGGCGGTTATGCACAGCAGATCTCACAGCTAAAAACAGAGGCGGAGCACTATGTAAAGACATCGTCAAAGGCGACATTTAAGGCTTCGCAGACCAGCATCGTGTATGACGCAAATGGAAATCAGATCTCGGTCTTAAAAGGGGAAAAAGATGTTTATTATCTGAGGTTTGATCAGATTCCGACAAATGTGACGGCGGCGATCATCAGTATTGAGGATAAAAAATTCTACCAGCATGGCGGTGTGGATTACAGGGCGATCATGCGTGCGGTGCTTGCGATGCTGCGGGACGGAGAGGTCACGCAGGGAGGAAGCACGATCACACAGCAGCTTGCGCGAAACGTCTTTATTTCTCAGGAAAAGACCTGGCAGCGAAAGATGGAAGAAATCTTTATTGCGTTAAAGATGGAGAAAAAATATACCAAAAATGAGATACTGGAATTTTATCTGAATAATATCTATTTTGGAAATGGATATTACGGCATTCAGGCGGCAAGCAAGGGATATTTCAACACGACTGTGGATCAGCTTGATCTATCGCAGATCGCGTTCTTATGCGCGATCCCGAACAATCCTTCTTTGTATGATCCGGTGAACCATGCGGACAATACAGTCACAAGGCGCAATCTGATCTTAAAAAATATGCTTGAAGACGGCAAGATCACGCAGAGTGCCTATGATTCTGCAATAGCGGAAGAAATTGTGCTAAACCGTTCGCAGACCAGTAAAAATGACTATGTGGAAACGTATACCTATAATTGTGCAACACGCGCGCTGATGGAACTTCAGGGATTTCAGTTCCAGTACAGTTTTGATACGGTGGAGGCGGAAGAAGCCTATGATACGATGTACGAGGAGACATATACGGCATGCCAGCGTACACTCTACACCGGAGGGTACCGTATTTATACATCGATCGACCTTGATATGCAGGCGGCGCTCCAGCAGAGTGTGGACGATAACCTGAGGGAATATACCGATGTCGGAGATGACGGCATTTATGAGATGCAGAGTTCAGCGGTATGTATTGACAATGAGACCGGAAATGTCAAGGCGATCGTCGGCGGGCGGAGCCAGCAGCTCACCGGATACACGCTAAACCGTGCATATCAGAGTTTTCGTCAGCCGGGAAGTTCCATCAAACCGCTGATCGTGTATACACCGGCATTGGAACGCGGTTATACACCGGATTCGATTGTAAATGATGAAAAAACCGAAGGCGGTCCGTCTAATGCGGGCAAGAGCTATGCAGGAAAGATTTCGCTGCGTAAGGCGGTGGAAGCATCGAAAAATACAGTTGCATGGAATTTGTTTGAGGAACTGACGCCGAAGGTTGGAATCTCTTATCTGAGAAATATGAATTTTTCACATCTGGAAGCTCAGGATGAGCAGATGGCGGCATCGCTCGGTGGTTTTACGAGAGGTGTATCCGCACTTGAAATGGCGGCTGGTTATGCGGCGCTTGAGAACAACGGAAAATACCGGGAGCCGACCTGTATTGTCAGGATCACGGATGCGGATGGAAATGACATCTATGTATCTGACCGGGAAGAAACAGTTGTTTATAAAGAAAATGCAGCGCGTATGATGACGGATATGCTTGTTTCTGTAGTAAAAGAAGGAACCGGAAAAGGACTTGCGATCAGCCAGATGCCGTGTGCGGGCAAGACAGGAACGACCAATGATAACAAAGACGGATGGTTTGTTGGTTATTCGCGTTATTATACGACCAGTGTATGGGTTGGCTATGATATGCCGAAAGAGCTTCCGACATTAAAAGGATCTTCCTATCCGGGAAATATCTGGCATGATTTTATGGAAAATATCCATACCGGTCTGACACCGCTTGATTTTCTTCCGTATGTTTCCTATTCGGGCACTGGACAAAAAGAAGAGCCGGAAGAACAAACGGCAGAGGACAAAAAGCCGGATGATACACAAACGAAAGAAGAAAAAAGCAAAACGGAAGCTAAACCGCAGCCACCGGAAGAATCGCAGGAACAGCCGCAGTCACCGGAAGCCAAACCCCAAGAGCCGCCGGCAGAACAGCCGCAGCAGGAACAGCCGCAGCCGCCGGAAGACCAGCTACAAGAACAGCCGCAGCCGCCGACAGATCCGCCCGGCGAAGCGGGCGCCGAGCAGGCTGCGCAGGATGACGCACAGCAGATGGAAGAGCAAAGCGGGGGAGAGCAGAGTATACCAAACGAATAATGAGAAAGGATCTGGGAACGATGGAGAAAAAAGTTGTATTAAAAGAAATGGAGCCAAAGGACAGAATCTCATATATATGGGATTATTATAAATGGTATATCATCGGCATTACGTTTGCGGTCATTTTTGTGATCTACCTGATCATCAGTTATGCGACACGCAAAGAAGAGGTGGCGCATGTATTGATGGTCAATGCGGATTTAGAGGCGGTGAGTGATGATGACAACCGTATGTTTGATGAACTGCTTTCGGAGCATGGATATGATACGGCAAAGCAGGAAGTGGCCGTAAACAATGGACTTCATGTAGATCCAACCGGTGTGGGACAGAACAATTATTATACATTCAGTTCGATTCTGACCATTTTAGAAGCAGGCGGCGCAGAAGTCTATATGTCAGACAAGGCAACGTTTGATCTGATCGGAGTGACATCGAATCTGCAGGATCTTTCCACGGTTTTGCCGGAAGATCTGATGGAAAAATATGAGGACAAACTGGTGTATACTACAGACGAGGAGACAAAGCAGACTTATCCGTGCGGCATTGAGATCACCGGAAACGAATGGACAAAGGAAACAGGTCTTTACAGCGCAGACTGCGTGATCGGAGCGGCATATGGCGTGGACGAAGAAGGTCTGACAGAAAAGCTGATTTCTTATATATTAGGAGAAAGCGAAAGCCATTGACAGGACGAAAATGGTCACTTATACTGAAATTATGGATGAAAATTCTCGTTTTTTAGAAAAAAAGAAAATAAAGG
The DNA here is from genome assembly GCA_964388945.1 of uncultured Roseburia sp. GTDB lineage: Bacteria > Bacillota > Clostridia > Lachnospirales > Lachnospiraceae > Roseburia_D. Next base: position 7,605 of record CAYMCM010000001.1, on the reverse strand, counting down.
AGTAAATTAGAAAATGAAGAAGTATGGTTTTGGAGTGGACATTGGAGGAACAACGTGCAAGATCGGTCTGTTTGAGATGAACGGAACACTGGTGGAAGACTGGGAGATCAAGACAAACACAGAAAATAAAGGCGCATCTATCTTAGATGATGTTGCGGCATCGATCGAAGGCAAGATGCAGTCTGCCGGCATTGCGAAAGAAGAAGTACAGGGGATCGGCGTAGGTGTTCCGGGACCGGTTACCGATGATGGTACGGTACTTCAGTGCGTAAACTTGGGCTGGGGCGAATTTAATGTGGCAGATGTTTTAGAGAAGCGCACCGGATTTTCCGTAAAAGTAGGTAATGATGCAAATGTTGCGGCACTTGGCGAAATGTGGCAGGGTGGCGGAAAAGGTCACAAAGATGTAGTTATGGTAACACTTGGAACCGGTGTCGGCGGCGGAATCATTGTCGGCGGAAAGATCGTTGCAGGTGCAAATGGTGCAGGCGGTGAGATTGGACATATCATGGTCAATGAAGAAGAAACAGATACCTGCGGCTGTGGCAAGAAAGGATGCCTGGAGCAGTACGCATCCGCGACCGGAATTGTCCGCATGGCAAAGAAACTGCTCACATCTGACGACAGAGAGACTGTGTTAAAGAGTGAAACAGAACTGACAGCGAAAGCGATCTTTGATGCTGCAAAAGCAGACGATGCTGTTGCAAAAGAACTCGTGGAGGAGCTTGGAAAAGTGCTCGGCAAGGCACTGGCAAATGTGGCATGTGTGGTTAATCCGGAGATTGTTGTAATCGGCGGCGGTGTTTCAAAAGCTGGAAGCATTCTGATTGATGTCATCCAGAAACACTATATGGCGACTACATTCCATGCCTGCAAAAAAGCAGAGTTTGCGCTTGCGACACTTGGAAATCAGGCAGGAATGTATGGATGTGTACAGATGCTGCTTGATATGTAGGAGATAAATACCATTACAAAACGTTTGAGGAAAGTGGAGACACTTTCCTCATTTTTTGTACCCCAAATTTGATTTATTGCATACTGGTAGTTTGACAGATAAAGACAAGCGGGATGAAATATATTCCATCTGTTCCAGATATTGTGGCTGTCTATGTCTAAATATTCATGTTATGATTCTTGATGTAACAAAAATGTAACAAATTTGAAATCAAAACGAAATAATTCAAACGATTTCAAAAGAAAGAGAGGGAAACATGAAAAAAGGATATATAGCAGCACTGGCAGCAGCAGTCATCGCAACAACGGCATCTCCGCTTGCGGTACATGCGGGAACCGGAAATCTGGCGGGGAATTGTGCCAAAAGCGGCAGAGTTACAGTAGTCGGAGGAACGATAAGTGATTGTGACAGCGTAAAAGATATTCTTGCGCAGCTTGGGAATAGCAGTAAATGGAATAACTGTGTTCCGGAAACAAAGCCGGAAACAAAACCGGAGACGACACCAGATACAACACCGGAAAATAAGCCGCAGGAGGATGAGACAGAAACCTCATTTGCACATCAGGTTGTAAAGCTGGTGAATGCGGAGCGTGCTAAAGCAGGTCTTGGAGAACTGACACTGGATGAAAATATCGAAGCGGCAGCGCTGGTGCGCGCAAAAGAAACCGAGCAGTCTTTTTCCCATACAAGACCGAACGGAAGCAATTTTAGCACGGCGTTAAAAGAACAGGGCGTATCTTATCGCGGTTCAGGTGAAAATATTGCATGGGGACAGAAAACGCCGGAGGATGTAATGAAAGCATGGATGAACAGTGAAGGACACAGAGCCAATATTCTGAATGCAAAATTCACGAAGATCGGTGTGGGACATTATCAAAATGCGAAAGGGACAAATTACTGGACACAGTTGTTTACCTATTAGACAAAGAAATTCTAGACATTTATCATAGAGATAACAGAAAAACTCCGGTCATTCCCCCGACCGGAGTTTTTTCGTTGAATTTATATGGTGCAGGCTCTGTCAGTTAAAAAAATTACTGTACAATTTCCCGCAGATTGATTATGATGGAAAGTAGAAGAAGATGGGGAGAAAGGGAGCATGGAATGTTTGAACAGGATTATATTATGCGTCTGATCCATGAACTGGTGCGCACTGTTATGAAACTTGTATTTGGACTGGACGAAGAAGGCGAGGAAGAGGACAGGCTGCTTGATACTATGTCGGCAGACAACGGAGAAAAGCTGAATGCTCTGATCAATCTTGCAGACGAAGGAAAGATCAATGAGGCGGAGAACAGACTTTATGATCTGTTGGAGGAAGGTGATCCGGAAGGCTTAAAGATCGCACTTTTGTTTTATAATCATATGAACAGTTATGAAGGGGAATTTTTAGAGAAGGCAGACTATTCCAGAGAGGAGATCAGGGATGGGATCTGCAATGTGTTAAAACGATTTGGTTATGATGGAATGACCGGATTGTTTTTGGAGTAAATAATAAGTCACAGAGAAGGGATTAGCATTGGAGAAAGAACAAAAGAGGATAACGATCGGGGTTTTAGCCGGGGGAATACTGGATGATTTTACAAAGGTAGTAAGCAAGGGCCTGCTCCGTGCGGCGAGACGTCTGGATGTAAATGTAGTGGTGTTTCCCGGAAAATATCTGGATCGGGATTTGTCAGAAAATAGAGAGCTTCGTTATGAATATCAGTATAATACGATATTTTCATATGCGGAAAAAGAGAGGATCGATGCGCTTTTAGTGATGGCAGGGAGTATCGGGTATTGTGTTTCGGCAGAACGGTTTAGACGGATGCTTGCAAGGTATAAAGTACCATGCGTACTGATCGCGTCACAGATAGATGGATATGTGGATGTCGCATATGACAATCATACCGGTGTACGTCAGGCACTGGAATACCTGATAAAAGAAGTGGGCTGCAAAAAGATCGGCATGATCGGCGGAAGCAGTACGAATCTGGATGCCGAGGAACGAAAGGAAACCTTCTTTTCGGTGTTGCAGGAATATGGGCTGCCGCATGGAGAAAATGTTTTTGCGGAAGGAACCCTTACCAGAAAGAATCGGGAGATCACACAAAGATTTCTGGATCAAAATCCGGATCTGGATGCGGTATTTTGTGTCAATGATGATACGGCGATTGGATTGTACGAAGAATTAAAGCGCAGAAATATACAGCCGGGCAGGAATATTTCTGTGGTCGGATTTGATGACACTGTGGCGGCAACAAGGGCGAACCCTCCGATCGCATCCGTGCGCGCGGATGGCGGAATCCTCGGTGAAGAGGCACTTAATATGGCACTTGCAATGCTTCGTGGGGAACAGGTGGAAAGCAAAAAAATACCGACCCATTTTGTACTGCGCGATTCCGTGTGTGAAAAAGAAGAGGACAATTCTGAGAATGCAGACAGTCCGCAGGAGCTGTTCGGCATGGCAAATGCATTCGAGGATATATTCTGGCGCTCCGGAGACCGAGAGGATGCCGGACGCATGGAAAAAATAAAAGAAAATATGCGTCAGTTCGGCGAATATGTGAGACATCAGGTTGCGGCGGGAACCTATACTGTAAACGAGAAAGAGATTCAGATGTATATCGATCGTTTTTTGGATCTCGGGGCAATGGTGGATGCGGATGTAGAGAATTTGCTCGGGGTTATGAAAAGAGTAGAGCGTATCCTAAAAGCGCGGATCACGGAGCCGGAACAGCTTTATAGGATGGAACATAGCTTTTCACTTGCGTATCGCAGGATCATACGGGCGATGGATTATGAAAATGGCAGACAGCGGGATGAGCAGCAGGAAGATAATTACTCCATGAAGCTTTTTGTGCGTGATATGCTGGAATTTGAAAATGGAAATGACCAGAGCTATGCGCTTATTTTGAACAATCTGGAGTGGCTGCATATTAACCATGCGTTTTTATATGCGTTTGAGGAGCCGCAGATCCATCTGTTTCGGGAGGAATTTGAAACACCGGATCATCTCTGCTTAAAAGCGGTAAAATGCGGTGACAATGTGGTTTCCGTGCCGTTTACCGAACAGAAGACCGCAGTGGAAGATCTTTTAGATTGTCCGTATGTGCGGATGGAGGAAAAGTATTCCTTTGTACAGATTCCGTTATTTTATAACGAGCGGTTGTACGGAGTGCTGATCTGCGATCTGACAGATGAGATCTTTGAAAACGGTGAGTTTCTTGTAAATCAGATGAGTTCCGCGATGCGCATCATTAATCTGCTTAAAGTAAACGAAAAAATCCAGCAGCAGTTGGAAGAAAGTTTTGAGGCAATGCGGGAGCACAATATTGTATTGGATACGCTGTCAAAATCGGATGGTCTAACTATGGTCTTGAATCGGCGTGGATTTTATCAGGAAGCCGAAAAAATGTTAAAAGAAGCAAAAGAGAACGGAAAGCCGATCCTGGTGTTGTATGCGGATATGAATAATTTAAAGATCATCAATGACAGGTATGGACATGAAAATGGAGATTTTTCATTAAAGATGATCGGAAGGCTCCTTGCGGGACAGATAAAAGGAAAAGGCGTTGCAGGGCGTATTGGCGGAGATGAATTTGCCGGGATGTTGTATTATGAAGATGCAGATGGCGGAGAAGGATTTTTGCGTGGGCTGTACGAGGCATTTGAACGTGAAAATGAAAATACTGATAAACCATACAACGTCACGATTTCGGCAGGTGCGGTGGCAATAGAGCCAAAGAAGGAAATGACGTTAGAAGAGGCGCTTGCGAAAGCGGATGAAAGGTTATATGAGGTCAAGCAGCACCGCAAAAAAGAAGTTGCAAAAAATAAACAGGGATAAAGGATGATAGGAGAAATGGATTATCAGGAAATGGGAACAAAAAAGCAGGTCAAAAAGCAGAGGGCGGGGATCAGCGGAAGCACATTAAAGATCATTGCGATCACAACGATGCTGATCGATCACATTGGCGCAGCAATACTCGGCAGACTGCTTTTGGTACATGGGATCAATGAAATAAATGCCGCAGATCCTGCGGGCACAATACAGTGGCTTAATGAGAATGCGGTATTGTATTGGAGTTACACTGCGATGCGGCTGATTGGGCGCGTGGCATTTCCGATATTCTGTTTTTTGCTGATACAGGGTTTTTTGCATACGCGCGATGTGACAAAATATGCGCTGAGACTGTTTGCGTTTGCACTGATCTCTGAGCTGCCGTTTGATCTGGCATTTCGAGGGAAGATAGACTTTTCCTATCAAAATGTATTTTTTACGTTGTTTATCGGGCTTTTGACCATGATCGCATTTCGCTGGATCGAGGAGCGGCTAAATTGGAGACAATGGCAGCGCATTGCTCTGTATATCGCAGCACTGGCGGGCGGAATCATGCTGGCGGAACTGTTAAAGACGGATTATGCCGGAAAGGGAGTGATCTGCATCATGATACTTTATATTTTCCGGAAGACAAAGGTACAGCAGATCGTGGCAGGATGCGTGGCGTTTTGCTGGGAGCTTACCGCACCAATCGCATTTTTACCGATTGCATTTTATAATGGAAAGCGCGGATTAAATATCAAATATTTCTTTTATGCATTCTATCCGGTGCATCTGCTTATACTGTATCTGATCGTTTATCTGATGGGTATGGGGAGTATGCCGGCAATATAAGATAAATGAAATACAAAGGGAATGGAGACGATGGACATGAAAAAGATGATTCTTACCGTGGGAAGACAGTATGGAAGCGGCGGCCTGGAGATCGGGCAAAAGGTTGCTGAGAGACTGGGATGTCCGCTTTATGACAAAGAGAAGCTTTTAGAACTTGCAAAAAAGGACGGCAGTTATGATGAAGTGCGGTCTTTTTATCAGGAAAAGCCGGTAGACAGTCTGCTCTATGCGATCGCGATGAGCACACTGACACAGGGAATGGAGAAAAAACCGTTTCAAGAGATAAAAAAACTGGTTGAACAGGAGCCTTGTGTACTGATCGGTCGCTGCGGAAATTATATCACGAAGGACAGAGCGGATACTTTACGTGTATTCATTCATGCCGATCGGCAGTTCCGTGTGGAACGTGTGGCAAAAGAGAATCACATTTCGGAAGAAAAAGCGGCCAGAAAGATTGCAGAGACAGATAAGGCACGTGCGTCCTTTTACCGTTTTTATACCAATGAGGAATGGGATCAGGCATCGGGATACGATCTGGTTTTAAACAGCAGTATGTTCGGGATCGACCGGTGCGTGGATATGATCTTAAAGAGCATGGATCTGGAAGGATAGAAAGCAGGACGGGGAACAAAAAAGAAGCCGGAAAATGCATGGCATTTCCCGGCTGTCTTTTTATTTTCTTTCCCATCTTCCAGAAGCACCGCATGGGAGCACCAGCCCGGTCGCAGAGACTGGCAGTCCGATTTCTTCGGAGCGGACACTGCCGCCGAAATCCTTTAAGGCGGTACCGAGCATATAAGAAAGTACCGCAGGCTGAAGTCCGGTTGTGTAAGAACTGATCAAAAAGAACAGCGGATCGTCCGAGAGCAGTTTTGCGCAGAGTTCGATCAGCGGGTAAACGCAGTCTTCAATCTTCCAGATCTCACCCTTGGTACCTCTGCCGTAAGAAGGCGGGTCCATGATGATCGCGTCATAGTGGTTTCCGCGGCGGATCTCGCGCTCAACGAATTTGACACAGTCGTCTACGATCCAGCGGATCGGCGCATCAGCGAGTCCGGAGGATGCCGCGTTTTCCTTTGCCCAGGTGACCATACCTTTTGAGGCGTCAACGTGCGTCACGGAAGCACCTGCAGCAGCGGCGGCGATCGTAGCGCCTCCGGTGTAAGCGAACAGGTTTAAGACCTTGACCGGACGATGTGCATTTTTGATCTTTTGGGAACACCAGTCCCAATTGACTGCCTGTTCCGGAAAAAGTCCGGTGTGTTTAAAACTGAACGGTTTTAGCTGAAAAGTCAGGTTCTTGTATTGAATACTCCACTGCTTGGGGAGATCAAAAAATTCCCATTCGCCGCCGCCTTTTTTGCTGCGGTGGTAATGCGCGTTCATCTTTTTCCAGCACCGATTGTTCTGCGGAGTGTCCCAGATGACCTGCGGATCAGGGCGTACCAGAATATAATCGCCCCAGCGTTCGGCTTTTTCTCCTTTTGAACAGTCTATCACTTCATAATCTTTCCATTGATCTGCAATCCACATATTAAAATCCTCTTATATCTGTAATTTATTTGTTTACCTATTATATATGAAGTTATTATATCGGCAGGGCGCGTCAGCGTCAATCTTTTTTGCTCTTTCGAAAGCGGAAGTATGTCGGATTTGGCGTGCATGAGAATGTACACAAAAAAATACAATTTCCTTTAAAAAAGTGTTGCAAACGCCGGAAATATCATGTATACTAGCAAGTGCTGTGACATGATAGCGTTGAAGCGCGAGGTTGCTGCCTGATATGGCAGGTTTTCCGTGGAGCGAATGTCAAGTTAGGAAACTGGCGACAAGTCACTGTACGAATCAAAGATGTCTACGAAAGGTAGAAACAGCGTGTGTAAATCCATAGGACACACACGGAGAAGTGTACAGTCACCGCTTGTCGTACTGAAGTAAAAGTGCGAAAAGGAGGCGACTTTTTTTATGGCAAGTCAAGTAATGAGAATCA